>JAIXSZ010000017.1 GCA_027484425.1 Sphingobacteriales bacterium | reverse complement strand
GGTGTTGGTGGTTTCAATGGAGACTATTTACCGCCACTAGACACAAAATTTACAGTAATATCAAACATAACATTTGATGGTCTTGACATTTACATTTCAGATGAGACTAACAATAGGATAAGGAAGATTGCTAACTTTTTGGATGTTGGCATAACGGAAAAACAAATGCCAAGTATCAGCATATATCCTAACCCCAGTAATGGTAAGTTTAGCATCTCTATCGAAGGACTAAAAATGCAAATCGTGAGCATAGTTATCACCAATGTATGGGGTAAAGAAGTGCAGAAATTTGACATCAAAACCAAAAGTGTAGAACAGCTAGACCTAGATGTTCCATCTGGTGTTTATTTTGTCAAAGCAACCACAGAAGATTTTTCTACGACGAGTAAATTAACAATAATAGAATAATCTTAGTGTCTTGAGACCGCAATGGCCTCTTTTGTCACTAGCGTCAGCACTACTAGCAGCGAGTGTTACACCGCGCACTCTTGTAATTGTGGCGTAGTGAGGAGCATCTCATCACACACACATAAATCACTTAGAATTCCTTAATTTTAGCATACATACACCCCTATTTCATGAAAAAGTTCCTTTTCCTATTCTTTCTCCTGCCTTATACTACTTTTAGTCAGGTTGTTACCACAGTTGCTGGTACGGGTATTCAAGGCTATAATGGAGATAGTATGTTAGCTTTAACTGCCGATATTTTTGCTCCACAAGGGGTATTCGTAGATAAAAATCACAATATTTATTTTTCTGATGCAGGTAATTACCGAATCAGAAAAATAAATACTTCTGGTGTAATTACTACAATAGCAGGCAATGGTCTTATCGGCTACGATGGCGATAACGGACCCGCTACATCAGCCAAGATCAGGTTGCCTTATGGGGTGTTTGTCGATGATACGGGCAATGTTTATTTCGCTCAAATACACAATAGTTGCATCCGAAAAATCAGCACATCTGGCATCATCACCACAGTTGTGGGTACTGGTGTTTGGGGGTTTGCTGGCGACAATGGTCCTGCCACTTCGGCAGTACTAAAAAACCCCACGGATGTTTTTTTAGATAGTTTGGGCAATATGTACATCGCTGATGCTGATAACAATCGTATCCGGAAAGTTGATACAGCTGGTATTATTACTACCATAGCTGGTGGGGGTTCTGTTTTAGGCGATGGCGGTCCTGCTACTTCAGCACAGTTAATGGGGCCTTCAGGCATAGCACTTGACAAACAAGGCAACCTTTTTATTGCTGAAAATAGGGGATACAGAATTCGTAAAGTTGACAATATGGGCATCATCACTACCATTGCTGGTACAGGTATTGGTGGTTATAACGGAGATAATATCCCCGCCACCGCTGCTCAAATTGGTTCTTACGATGTCACTGTAGACAATAAAGGAAATGTGTATATCTCAGAAGGGGGGGATGGCTTCACATTGGGCATAAAAGGCAGAATAAGAAAAATAAACGCAGCAGGCATCATTACAAACGTAGCAGGTTCTGGTATCGGCGGATTCAATGGAGACTATTTAGCTCCATTAGATACTAAATTCCATGAAATTTCTAGCATAACATTTGACGGTCTTGACATTTATATTTCAGATGAGAACAACAACAGGATCAGGAAAATAGCTAACTTCTTGGATGTTGGCACAACGGAAAAACTAGTGTCAAGTATCAGCATATATCCAAACCCCAGTAATGGTAAATTTAACCTCTCTATCGCAGGACTAAAAACACAACTAGTTACCATAGTTATCGCCAATGTATGGGGTAAAGAAGTGCAGAAATTTGACATCAAAACCAACATTGTAGAAGCTGTAAACCTAGAGGTTCCATCTGGAGTATATTTCATCAAAGCAGCCACAGAAGATTTTTCTACGACGAGTAAATTAACAATAATAGAATAATCTTAGTGTCTTGAGACCGCAATGGCCCCCATCTGGTCCAAGCGTCCGCTTGGTCCTTATTGCTGCAAGCTTCGCGCTTGCGAAAAAACAAATTGTGAGTAGCTCACCTACACCAAGGCTATGCACCTGAAATTTATGTACACAGTCATCAATATTACATAAGCACACCCCCAAATTTCAATAGACGATAACTTTACCCCCTTTTCGTTCTTTTGGTGGCTATAAAACATCCATAAACTTAATCACTGTCTTTACTTACGGTACATGTACATGGTCTGATTTGCAGTACCAGATTTTTCCAATATGCCTTGCGCTAAAGCCCATTTTAAATCTCTGCTTGCCGTAGGTGCAGATATATTCTTGAAATGCTGCATGTAGTCTTTCCTGCTAAATAGTTCATTCCTCGTGTTCTCTTTGTGCAGTGCTATTCTTTCTGCTGTGTGCAGAGGTTTGTTTTGCGATACTATTAGTTCTTCCAATGAATCTAAAATAATCTCCAGCATAAACTCAATAAAAGGAGTAGAATTGCCTTTTTTGTCCGATAGAGATAGTGCAGCATAATAGGCTATCTGTTGCTGCTTTATCAGGCTTTCTATTGGCAAGTACTCAAACACTGGGTATTGTTGCATCAATATCAGTGTTTGCCATAGCCGCCCCATTCTCCCATTCCCATCAGTAAAGGGGTGTATAAACTCAAACTCGTAGTGAAAAACGCAGCTTTTTATTAGCAATAAGTCTTTATCCTTTTTCAGATAGGCAAATAGGTCATTCATTAATCCCTTCACCATCGTGCCGTTTGGTGCTATGTGTTCTATTTTAGAACCTTTCACTACACCTACATTATTGCTTCTTAGTTGGCCCGCAGTAGCTATCAGGTTTTTCATCAGCACTGTATGCGCCCTTGTCAAATCTTTTAAACTGTAGGGGTTTAGTTCATGCAGTAGGTCATACACTTCTATCGCATTTTGCACCTCTGTTATATCTTTTTGGGGTGCCATCACTCGCCTATCTGCTATTATAGCAGTTATTTGTTCTTCATTGAGTGTATTGCCTTCTATCGCCAATGAAGAATGTATCGTTTTTATTCTATTCCTTTTTCGTAGTTCTGTAGCAGGCTTGTATAGGTGTGTGGCATTTATGGCTCCTATTTTTTCCGAAATAGCAGCTACCAATCCCAATATTTTGTCCGTAATGTTGTAGGGTGGTCTCATGCGTTTGATAATATCAAATGATACTATCAAAAGTACACAAAACTACTCATCTGTTATACTGAACAGGCAACAGATGCAGCAGGTATTTCCTTCGTTTGGTATAAGTGTTTTACCGCTATTGTCTATCTACTAGCAAGTCAAAAAGACCTCGTCGTTCCAGTTGTTCCGAAGGGTCAACTGGAACTGCCTATAAAAGTCGTTCTCCCGAAGGCCTTCACTTTCTAGCCGCTTAATCGTCCCCCCTTTGGCGCACAAGATTATTTCACCAAAACATACAGCCAATCTTTCCACTTGCAAAAGAACACACGTATTGTATAGTGTAGGTTCAGTTATTAGAAATATCCCTTTTTGATAATTGTGTTACGGGAAGTACCTGTAAATTTCCTTTCTATGCAGGAATCGAACTATAGTTACAGTATTATTTTCAACAAATATTCCCATTCTATAATCACTAATCCGCAATCTGAAATAGCAAGATGTACCTGCCAGTTTTTTTAGGTGCGGTATGGCATTAAGGCTTGATGATGATTCTATAAGTTGTAGAGCGTCTCTAATTGCCAAAAGCAGTTTTTTGTCCTGCAATTTGGAAATATCTTTATTAAAACTGGATGCGACTTCTACAAGCATAGCTATCCTAGTAGTTTGTCTATTATATCGTAAGAAGATTTCAATGGGAGTTTCTCACTCTTCATTCCTTCATCTATAGCGTGAATCAAAGCAATATCTTCTTTTTTTTGGTCGCTTAGTACAAAAGATTTCAACCCCATTTTTTCAGCTAAGCTTGTTAAAAGCTTAGCCATATTATCGTCTTCAGCGTTTATAACCACCGTTTTCATAACCACTATTTTGTATAGCAAATATACGTTTAAATAATAACGATTGATTGTCTGTACTAGTTGCTCCTAAATGCTATTCATGTAATAAATATCCACATCTCAAATTGTGGATATCTTAATCGCAGCCACAGCTGTTTCGGCATAAGGTGGCGCACTTTTTGCGGCATCAGTAGAGCGTAGTGTATGCTACCATTACCCTATAAACCCTACTATCATTATGTCAGTATACAATTTCACAAAGCATCATAGCATTCATTGCCACAGCTCACACACTCCCCAGTGTGTGCCGCACCCCACCACAAATATTGCTGGAAAATGCCACCATACCGGAAAAATGAATAGTATTGATAATCAACGACTTACGCCCAAAAACACATGAAAACACCGGAAACAAACCGGAAAAACCAGAAATGAACAATGAACATAATATGACAACAAAACCAACACCTATCTTGTCAATCGGTTGCAGGACTACCGCTAAAAACTGTCAACCTATTTCAGGACGATACCAACCGGAAAATACCTGCTAACCGGAAAAGTGAATAGTATTGATAATCAACGACTTACACCCAAAAACACATGAAAACACCGGAAACAAACCGGAAACAAACCAGAAATTAACAATAAACCCAATATGACAACAAAACCAACACCTATCTTGTCAATCGGTTGCAGGACTACCGCTAAAAACTGTCAACCTATTTCAGGACGATACCAACCGGAAAATACTTACTAACCGGAAAAGTGAATAGCATTGATAATCAACGACTTACACCCAAAAACGCATGAAAACACCGGAAATGGAGCCGGAAAAAAAAGAAATGAACAATAAACCAAATATGACAACAAAACCAACACCTATCTTGTCAATCGGTAGCAGGACTACCGCTAAAAACTGTCAACCTATTTCAGGACGATACCAACCGGAAAATACCTACATACCGGAAAAATGAATAGTATTGATAATCAACGACTTATACCCAAAAACACATGAAAACACCGGAAACAAACCGGAAAAACCAGAAATGAACAATAAACCAAATATGACAACAAAAACAACACCTATCTTGTCAAACGGTAGCAGGACTACCGCTAAAAACTGTCAACCTATTTCAGGACGACACCAACCGGAAAATACCTGCTAACCGGAAAAATGAATAGTATTGATAATCAACGACTTACACCCAAAAACACATGAAAACACCGGAAACAAACCGGAAATTAACAATAAACACGATATGAATAAAGAAGAACCTAAAAATAGGGAAAAGTACACCGGCCACAGTTACCAGGCCACCCACCGGAAAATGACTACCTACCGGAAAAATGAATAGTGTTGATAATCAACGACTTACACCCAAAAACACATGAAACAACCGGAAACAAACCGGCAAATCAGTACAACCAAACAAGGACTCGCAAATCATGTAATCAGCATTAATAGCAAGTTGTCAGTAAATGCACTACATGATAACAAAATCTATTTTGTGCTAATATAATTCCTGAAAAGTAAGCCGTACCAAAACAAGGTATTGCAAAAAAAATGCGAGCGAAATAATAGCTTCGAAAATCAAAATATACCTACTAATAATTGTGGAAAACTTTTTTGCCATTTTACATTTTCATAACACAATACATCCTTAACTTTATGTAAAACACTATCATACTATTCTTCTATCAACAATTAAAATAGTACTCATTTATGAATTCGACTTCAAAAATGCGCAACAGCTCTGCAGGTAAAGGATCGTGGATTGCCATTTTATTCAGAAGCTTAGGCCACAAAGTAGTGAGCCTTTTTGAGCCCGAAGAAGTAGAGGTTACCTTCAAAGTAGAAGGCAACAAAACTACATATACCTACACTAAAGTATCGCAGAAGCAGGTTGCATAAGCTATGTCGCTAAATTAGATGCCATTTGTAAGTATCATCAAAACCCAGAAACCTATAGGTCTATAATTTCAGGCTTAAGATTTCAACAGTGTTGATTTTCAAGCCTATCAAACACTTTTTAGTTGCCCTTCCGCACGGGTAACTTAACTTTGTGATGCTACCTGAGTATTATTATGTAGCTTGACCTTAAAACCGCGGCATAGAATGCGCAAGCTTATCAGGAATTTATATTATTTTCTGCCTGTTCAGTTACTGCTGCTACACTTTCGCAGGTATCAATTGTTGCTCATTTTTTGGCTGGTTTTAGTACTCATTTTTACAGGCAATTTGGCGGCTCATTTTGGTGCATCTACGCTCTTTTTATACCCAGAGTATATGGACGAAATCAGCTTCCTCAGCATGTCTATGCTGGGTGGTGCGTTTTGTGTGTTTATGATGATGTGGCATATATCCACCTTCATCATCCACAGCAAAAGAATACCCTACCTAGGTGCCTATCGACATGCTTTTCTTATATATTGCCTTAACAATTCTATTGTACCGCTATTATTTCTTGTATTCTACTCGGTAGTTTCTGTGAGGCATCAGTGGCACGAAGAGCAGATGAAAATTGATCATATAATTGCCCTTCAGTCGGGTTTTTATGCAGGGTTCGTAGGTGTTTTACTGCTTTCATTTGCTTACTTCTTTAGGGTCAGCAGAGGTTTCTTCAAATCTGCTTTCCAAAAACTTACAAAGCCTGTTATAAAACTGCGTAAAATCATTAAGCACGATGCGCTAGATAAAGACAATGGCACCTTAGTAGCTAAGTATTACATATCCTCTAAATTTAAAATAGTTGCTACCGATGAGCACATCGACGCCGAACCAGAAGTGATGGCCACAGTGTTGCAAAGACATCACAGAAATATAGTATTTGCTACCATCTTTGCCTACCTTCTATTGCTCCTAATGGGCATATTCATAGATATTCCTTATCTGCGTCTACCAGCAGGGGCAGGTTTTTTATTGTTATTTGCAATAATCATGGGCTTGTCAGGAGCCTTCAAATACTTTCTCAAAAGCTGGGAAACCATAGGCTGGATCACCTTTGTAGTCATACTGTCTTTAATGGTGCGCTTGCAGATGTTCGACCTCAGAAGCATAGCCTATGGGCTCGACTACCACAAGTCGTTAGAGCAGGTGTACCATTACAGCACGCTACGCAGCCTGTTCACAAAAGTGCGCTACAACTCCGATAAAACTATGGAAGAAGCCCGCCTCAATAGGTGGAAAACACATACAGCTTCAGCCACAGACACAACTAAACCTGTGCTGGTAGTAATATCTGTAAGTGGAGGGGGCTCCAGATCGGCCTATTGGACATTCAGAGTGCTGCAACATGTGGATAGCTTATCAAGTGGGAAGCTCTTCAAAAATACTGTGATGATCACCGGTGCATCGGGCGGCATGATAGGGGCTACCTACTGGAGAAACATACATGATGCCCACCAAATGGGCCTACTACAAAACCCTTATGCACCAAAGTACCAGCAAAATGTAGGTAAAGATCTACTCAATGCCATCATTTTTTCTTTAGCCAGTATAGACCTCATTTCACCATTCAACAAAATAACAACTGCAGGTTACAAATACACCAAAGACAGAGGGTACGCCTTTGAAAGAGAGCTGGCGCGCATTACAGAGGGTATGCTTGACCATCCTATAAGCTACTATAGTGCGCGCGAGGATAGTGGGCTTATACCCCAGCTCATCATCAATGGCACTATCATCAACGATGGTCGAAAACTTATGATCTGCAATCAGCCCATTGCCTATCTCACTCAGCCAGAGTACTCAATGAGGCTGCCCTCGCCTCCAATAGATGCTGTAGATTACTGTGCCTTCTTTCCCGAGCAAAATGCAAAGCAGCTACTTCTTACTTCGGCTTTGCGGATGAATGCCACCTTTCCTTATGTGCTGCCAGTTGTGAGGCTGCCGTCTCAGCCACGTATGAACATTATGGATGCTGGCCTGCGCGATAACTTTGGGGTACAGGTAGCAAGCAGGTACTTACATGTGCTGCGCGACTGGCAAAACAAAAACATAGGGGAAACTATATTACTGGAAATACGAGACACCCGAGAAAACGATGTGACTGGAAACAACGACCAATCGTCGCTAGCAAATATGATTGCAGATCCACTATTCGTGATTCAAAACAAGTGGGAGGCGTTTCAATCATATGGCTACAACTATATTAAGGATTTTGCACCAGCCTATGTCAATAACAAATTACATGTTATAACCCTTCAATACATACCCCGAGAGTTCAAGAAGACTGCTGCCCTCAATTTTCACCTTACCCGCCAGGAAAAGGAAGATTTATATGAGTCTATTTATCAGGCATATAATGATGCCGAAATTAAACGATTGGTAAGTTTGCTCAATAGAGAAAACACTAAATAGATACGATTATCTTTTAGTTTCTAGCACAGTTTTTGCCAAGTCTATGAGCTCTTCAGGGTCCTGATAACCCGACTCTCTCGCTAGTTGCATGCCATCACCATTTACGATGATTAGGGTTGGGTAGGAGTCTATCCCAAACTTATCTGCTATCATTACACCTTCCCCTTTTTCCATATCAGCTGCTACATTCACAAAGTTATCATTGAAGAAGGCTGCTACTACCGTGTCTGTAAAAACATTTTTTTTCATTTTTTGGCACGGGCCACACCAGCTAGCATAGGCATCTAAGAAAACCATTTTATTTTCCTTTTTAGCTTTTGCTAATGCCTCATCCCAGGTACCTTTAAAAAAGTCTATACCGCCAGTTACAGCCACATCTGCAGTGCCATCACCATCTGTGCAGCTCACACACACCATAGTGCACATAGCTAGCACCAAAATGATAACAGAAGTAATTTTCCTCATTGTATTGTTTGTTTTGGTGATTGCGTCTCAGAAAACTGAAAAAAACACACAATTCACGCTGCGAATATCACTCATATTTTCATAACAACAACGATTATAATGTAATTCTTAGTTTCTGTTTATCACACTTATTAACAGCAGAATTAGGTTGTTTACAGTCACTCTACCGTACTTATTATTGCTAGTTTACCATTGCTACCTGCTACAAACAGTTTGTTCTGGTTATTGCTTGGTCTTATAACATGATAGCCCTTTTCATCATTTAGCCGCCGCCAATTTGCTCCATCGTCTGCAGATATATCCATACCCGATGGTCCCACAGCTATCATAGTTCTGGTTTTACTTTTTTTAGCCGGTCGTTCATCGTCTATAACCGTAAGACACTCTCTATAGCCCCGTGTGCTATGTGCAGGTGCAGTCCATATTTTACCTTTGTTATGGGTGTAATAACAGTTGTTTGCGGTGGCAGTATCGTTTTTATAATCGCCACCAGCTATCACCCAGCACCACATAGCTATAGGCATTATAGAATAGATACCGGTGCTGCTGATACCCGCTACCATAGGAGTAGGTATAGTGCGCCACCGCCTACCGCCATTGCGCGACAAGCGCAGATTGGCCGCCATGCCGCCAGTGGCCACCACTACAGTGTTGCGTCTGAGGCAAAGTATGCTGGTGCCACTTGCCGCAAACGATGCTTCGCCTTCTTTCATTTTAGGGCATTTGCTTTTGCCTTTTTCTTTCCATGTTTTACCGCCATTGCGGGTATGTAGCAGCAGCATATGACCGTTTATAGGGTCGCCATGCATGATGCCTCGTTTACGGTTCCAGAAGTCAGCTCCGTCTATAAATGCAGCGCTATCCTTGTTTTCATATACCCTTTCCCAGCTTTTGCCGCCATCGCTGGTGCGCAGTATGTAGGCAGGGCTACCAGCATTGGCTATCACAGCATTGTTGCTATCCAGCCCATATACCGTTCTGAAGTCGCATTGCTCATATCCGCTCACTTGCCCAAATACCCAGCTATCTCCGCCATTTACAGACCTGCCCACCCAGCCTTTGCTGCCACTCACCCAAACTGCATCATCTGCCGCCACACTCAGCCCCCTGTAGGTGGCATTATTGCCGGTATTTACAGTCTTTATTGGGTATTGGTGCGCGTTGACCATGAAGCCTGTCATCAACAGCCATAACAGTAGTATAGAACGTTGCATGATACAATATACAGATAATCTGGTTAGAGTATAAAGTAATACTCAGTACTAGTATTGTGTTGGTTGCTAACTTGATTGTAATGGAGCGGTAAGATTTACGGCATCATAACAATAATAACATCGTGCCACTTTACCACAACTACTTTCTACATTTGCATACTTTAATAGCAGTAACAATCAGTAATACAGAATGGAAGTAATAATACTTGCTGGCGGATTGGGTACCAGACTGCAGGGTGTTATAGGGGCTTACCCCAAGTGTATGGCACCTGTAAATGGCGAACCTTTTTTGGCTTATTTGTTCAGGTATGTGGCACAACAGGGCTGTGTAAGGGTCATACTATCGCTGGGCTACAAACATGAGGTTATAACGGAATGGCTGGCTACACAAGAGCTACCATTTGTGGTAGATTACGTAATAGAAAAAGAACCACTGGGCACAGGTGGCGGCATCATTTTGGCTGCTCATCAAGCAGCTGCAGATAACGTTGTGGTGCTCAATGGTGATACCCTTTTTATGACTGACCTAAAAACCCAAATGAAAGCACACCTTGCCCACCATGCTGCCGTAACGCTGGGACTCAAAAACATGAAAGGTTTTGACAGATATGGTGTGGTAAAAACAAATGAGAAAGGAGTTATAACATCATTTGAAGAGAAACAATACCGCGATGAAGGCACCATCAATGCTGGTTGCTACATTATTAATACCCATGCATTGCTCACTCACCACCTTCCAGTAAAGTGTTCTTTTGAAAAAGACTATCTGGAGCACTATACACACGAAGGCAAGTTTTATGGACATGTGAGCGATGCTTATTTTTTGGACATAGGTATACCTGCCGACTATGAGCAAGCTCAACACGATTTCAAAACCTTATTAGTATGAAAATAGCCATACTGGGCACCGCACACCCACTGCGTGGCGGACTGGCAGCATTCAACGAGCGACTAGCTTACCAACTGCAACAAGAGGGGCACGATGTCACTATCTGGTCTTTCTCGCTGCAATACCCAGGTTTTTTGTTTCCAGGTAAAACACAGTTTACAGAAGAACCCGCACCTGCTGGACTAAAGATACGCACTGAGGTAAACTCGGTAAACCCGCTTAACTGGTGGCAGACCGGCAACGCCATGAATGCCGAACAATATGACCTGATATTGGTGAAATACTGGTTGCCGTTTATGGGGCCAGCTTTTGGTACCATACTAAGGCGTGCCAAAAAGAACAACCCTACCAAGGTGCTGTGTATTGTAGATAACATCATACCCCATGAACACAGACCGGGCGACAAACAGTTTACCAACTACTTCATAAAGGCGGTAGATGCATTTGTGACTATGAGTAAAGATGTGCTCAAAGACGTACAAACTTTTACTAACAAACCTGCTCTTTTTACCCCACACCCTGTATATGACATATACAACAGTGCGGTAAGCAAACAAGATGCGTGTGCCCGGCTGAAACTAGACCCGACCAAAAAATACATACTATTCTTTGGGTTCATACGCGAATACAAAGGGCTGGACTGGCTGCTACAAGCCATGGCCGATGAACGTATAGCTGCTGAAGGGATAGAGCTAATAGCTGCGGGCGAATACTACAACAAAGAAGTAGAAGCCGCCAACAACAACCTTATAACACAGCATCACTTACAAAGCAGGGTTCATCTTACAACCGACTTTATAGCTAATAGCGAGGTGCGATACTATTTTAGTGCTGCAGATCTTGTGGTGCAACCTTACAAACATGCAACCCAAAGTGGTATCACACAAATAGCTTTCCACTTCGAAAAACCAATGGTAGTAACGAATGTGGGTGGACTGGCTGAGGTAGTGCCTGATGGCAAAGTAGGCTTTGTGGTAGAACCCAATCCTACAGCAATAGCCGATGCGATACTGAAGTTTTATAAACCCAACTCTTTGCCAGACCTGCAAGAAAACTTGCTGGTAGAAAAGAAAAAATATACCTGGGAAACGTTCACTACTGTGATGATGCAAGCCCTGAAACAAGCTAAATAAATACTATCCAATACGCTACAAATGAGCACAATATCTCAGCGCGACAGCAATGTAACTTGGCACCCGTATACCCCTATGAAAATATGGCCTGAGGCTATAGGCATAGTGGGGGGAGAGGGATCTTATCTAATAGCTGAAGATGGAACTCGTTATCTCGATGCGATATCCTCTTGGTGGGTGACTATACATGGGCATAGCCACCCCTACATAGCACAGAAGGTATATGAGCAAATGACTACACTGGAGCATTGCATGTTTGCTGGTTTTACGCACCTGCCTGCTGTGGCTCTAGCTGAGCGGTTGCTACAGATACTACCTGGCAACATGAGTCGCGTTTTCTATTCAGATAATGGCTCTACTGCGGTGGAAGTGGCACTGAAGATGGCTATTCAATACTGGAGCAACAAGGGTATAAAAAAGCAAAAAATAGTAGCTATCGAAAACGCCTACCATGGCGATACTTTTGGTGCTATGGCAGTAAGTGCCCGCAGCATATTTACCGCCTCTTTTACCGATTATCTGTTTGATGTAGCATTTATTCCCTTCCCGGGTGAAGGTAGCGAGGCTGAAAGCCTTGCCGCATTTACAGCCTTGCTACAGCAGGGCGATGTAGCAGCTTTTATAGCCGAGCCACTGGTACAGGGCTCTGCCGGTATGCAGATGTATTCACCTGCCACTTTGGAACTACTTTTTGCCACTGCCAAACAATATGATACCCTCATCATTGCCGATGAAGTGATGACTGGATTTGGTAGAACGGGTACGCTATTTGCTTGCCAACAAATAAGCACCCCACCCGATATTATTTGTCTATCAAAAGGCATTACAGGCGGTGCCATGCCCATGGGTGTAACTACAGCTACAGCCGATATTTTTGATGCGTTTTACCACGACGACCGATCTAAGATGCTCTATCATGGGCACTCATACACAGCCAATGCTACTATATGTGCTGCAGCCCTTGCCAGTATGGACCTACTGCTGCAAGATACCTGCACTGCCAGTCGACAGCACATAGCAGAAGCTCATGCTTCCTTCAGCACACAAATAGCGAAGCATCCTACTGTAGCTAATATTCGTCAAACAGGCACTATATTGGCCATAGAATTGCGCACTGACTCGGCCAACTACCATAGTACGCTCCGCGATCGTATATATCGTTTCTTTCTTGCACGCCACATCATCCTTCGCCCGCTAGGGCACATCATCTACATCTTACCACCCTACTGCATCACAGCCAGTGAGTTGAACTATGTTTACGATAGTATAGCTGCGTTTTTGGAAGAAATGATGGAAACTAAGTAGTTAGTAGATAATAGATAGCCGCGTTTTTTCTTAACAGCTTTAGGTAGGGTGTAAACCATAACTTGTTGAAGCAGCCGGTGTAATGACTGACACTTATTATATGCTCTCTTTAATGTAGTTAATGCAAAATTAACATGTTTTACTGCCTATCAATCACATTTTATTAGAAAAACATCTGTTTTGATTGGTATCGACAATGTTCATTACCACTAGTTTACTATACCTTCGCTGGCCACAAAATATACTTATGAAAAAACTACTCCTTGCATTTTTTACGTTTACATGCCTAATTGCCAATGCACAAATAAACGTCGGTTCAAAGAACTCTCCGAAAAAACATGCTGGCGAATTTTCTGATGAAGACTTAGCTCTACTTAAAAAAACTACCACTCTTTTTACACTTCAATCAAAAGACTACGATCACTTGCAAGACTTTGAAAAAGCAATTGCTGATGTATGGACGGTAACTAAATTTAAAATCATCAAACCTGAAGAAGTTAAGAAGTATGAACTGTTGGAAGGGTATTCATTTTTTACTTTTGGGGGCTACTACACCGTCTATCCTGGATCCGACAAAATGCCAATGTATAAATTGCATATGAGTTACGAACTGTCGATACCTGAAGTTGGAAAAAAGGGCAAAGTAAAAGATTACAAATACTTCACTAGAATGCTGCTTTCTCTCGATGCAAATAGCATAAGCGTTTCAACTTACAGTGATATAAAAATGCCTGAGCAAGAAAGGAGCACTTTTATGCATAGTAAAGCAAAATTCTACAATTGGGGAGCAGGTTATTTGAAAGGTCAACTAATAACTGTGAACAAATTACTGATGGCTGGCGAAACAAGGGTGCATACAAAACAAGATGAGCAAATGGATATTTTAGCAGGCCTGAGAAATGATACGCTTTACATACCAGATTACATACACAGCAAATACACTACCCGTATGGGTAAATCACGAGAAGACTTTACAAATGAAAACGATGGAGCATTAAAAAAGTCCTATTCTTTCCCAATGAAAATTGTTTCTGGTGAGGAAATAGATAACATGATCCTCAATCGCTCTTCTCCTTTTTATTATCTGGTATTTGTAAGATCAATCTCAGCAATGTACATCAATGTGTACCATAGTACTAAAGGCATGATTTATTCACGTAATCTGATAGAAACTTACAATTTCAATCACGAAGACCTTTCTAATATTGAAAGTTTACTAAAGTAACTACAATTTAATTCCTGCTGTGCATTCGTAAAACAGTTACGAGTTAGGTATATAATGGTGTCAACGACTTGTATACCCTATGATAAAGGATACGACTAAAATATGCTGCTTGCTATGCCGACAAAGTTTCGAAAAATGAAAACTTTGTTGGCATATCCCTATTATGTATAAACAGAAATGACACAGCCAAAATGAAAAAAATTGTTTTTCGTTTGAAGTGCATACCAATACTTACAACCTATCTGGCAGTAGAAAGTCGATGACGCGGGGATAGTAGAAATGCTCTAGCTTGTGTATCCGTGCAGCCAAGTCATCGGGGCTATCTGTAGGCTGCACTAGGCAACGGGCTTGCATAATGATGTTGCCTTCGTCATATTCCTCGTTTACATAGTGTATGGTTATGCCCGATTCTTTTTCGCCAGCAGCTATTACCGCTTCATGCACATGATGTCCATACATACCCTTGCCGCCATAAGCCGGAAGTAATGCAGGGTGTATATTCACTATCTTGCCAGTGTAGGCTTTCACTATATGTTCTGGCAGTTTCCACATAAACCCCGCCAGTATAATCATCGAAGGATTGCACGATGCCAATTGCGTCAGCAATAGTTCTTCCTCAATTGTTTGTTTATTTACCAGCAAATAAGGTATATGTTTGTCTTTGGCGATATCTAATACACCAGCATTGGGTCTGTTGCATACTATCAGCGATACCCTTGCTTTTATGTTTCGACTAAACCAACCTATGATAGCTGCAGCATTTGTACCCGTACCCGATGCAAAAACAACCAAAGAATGCATAATAAATGTGATTATGAGGTGAGCTATATTTTCACTGTTGTTAGTCGAACAGTGGCTTGGGTTTCTTAACTATGGCACAAACTATAAGGCCAAAAAGGCAATCCACTACTATTGTACTCAGAAAATTGAGTACCTGTCTTGAAAAGCCCATGTTTTGTGCCGATTTCATTTGCTCTTTTAGTTGTTGTACTTTTTCTTCCACTACATCATCTGCTAGTTTGCTGTCTTCCAGCAGTTTCAGAGATGCATTTGTCAATCGCTCTGTAAAATCGGGTATGATAATAGTTGTATACACATAGTTGTAAAGGTAGGCTATCAGTCCACCTACCAGTAACATTACAAATATGGCCCCAAACATATCTCTGAATTCTATGAACCCACCATTTGCCTTTCTGATTTTCAGGGCCAAAAAAGCCAGAATTCCCATATATATCAGATAAGCTGCAAACTTTGAAGAGTTGAAGATTATCATATTATCTACAGCCATATTGGCACCGGTAGATATCACTATATGTATAGCACCTAGTAGGGCACCATACATCAGTGCCATCTTATTGCGTTCTGCTACTGCCATTTCTTCCATAGCTTACTGTTGATTGTTCAGGTTAACTTTATTGTTATTGATGGTGCCTACAATACTACCGCTCATTTCTTTGCCCAGCCATGGGTTATTGAAGGCGGCAGATTGTGCTTTGTTTTTGTGTAGTGTATGCTTGCCTTTTGTGGTGAAAAGGGTAAGCGATGCTTTACCACCTTTTTCGATACCCGCGGCAGGTAGCCCAAAAATAGTACGTGGAGCCACAGACAGCGCATGTATCAGCCTATCGGTATCAGTTTCATTTTTTAGTGCCTCCAACAGTATACCAGCAGCACTCTCTTGTATGGCCATACCTTCGGCAGCATACTCCAGTTCTTTAGCCTTGGCATCCCACTCGTGGGGGCGATGGTGGGTAGCTATACAGTCTATAGTGCCATCGGCCAGCGCAGCTATAAGTGCTAGCCTATCCGCATTGCCTCTTAGTGGTGGCGACACCTTCCATGCGCTATCATAGCCACGCAGGGCATCTTCGGTCTGTGCCAGGTGGTAAGGGGTAACGGAGCATGTTACTGACAGTCCATCGGCTTTTGCCTTGCGAACCATAGCTATTGATGCAGCAGTAGACACACCTGTTATATGTAGTCGAGAGCCTGTGTAGCGCACTAGTTCTATGTCTCTGTACACCATCAGTGTTTCGGCAAGCTCTGGTATGCCAGCCATACCCAGCGAAGTAGATACCTCGCCTTCATTCATCAGCCCACCATCTGCCAGTGCAGCATCTACAGGTATTTGCATCACCACACCATCAAAGGCAGTTACATATTCCAGCACTTTAAGCATAATGCCACTACCCTGCATGGGCTTCCATCCGTCGGAGAATGCTATGGCACCATTGGCGCGCATGTCCAGCATTTCTGCTAGTTCTTTCCCTTCCGTATTGCGTGTAGCTGCACCTATGGGGTGTAGGTTTACCACGTTGCCTGCAGCCTTGTGTTGCACATATTGCACCACCGACTTAGAACTAATTGTAGGTTGTGTATTGGGGGCTAGCAGCACATCTGTAAATCCGCCTGCTGCGGCTGCCGCTAGTCCTGTTTCTATAGTTTCTTTATGCTCAAAACCAGGCTCTCGGTAGTCGGCAAACACATCTACCCAACCCGGACTTACACACAGTGCTTCGGCGGCTACTACCACATCGGCAGTGGTCTTTATACTGGCAGCTATTCGGGTTATGATGCCGTCTTCTACCAGTAGGTCCATTACCTTGCCATGGTATTGCGACCTTGTATCCGAAATTCTGGCTTTACAAATATGTACCTGCATGATACTGAATTGATATTTATGTTTGGCGCACCACTTTATTGCTGTTTAGGCAGTGGTTGTTTTTTTGCGAGCCAGCAGGTATGTTTCCAGTGCCAGCATTGCAAGGGCTAAAATTACACAAACTTTCCAAAGCGGAAAGTTGAACTGCGCACCGCTACCCGTCATGCCCCCACCAGCTGTTATGCTCATCCAATTGATGTTGTTGCCCTTCCATTTGTTTTGTAGTGTAGCAATATCATTATAATCTGGTAGCGATTCGAATTTGTTTTGGTTGACACCTACTTTGGTGGTGTCAGTGCCAGTAGCTGCCAATGTATAAAATCCGGGCTGCTGCACTATTTGCCCTACATATACGTCGAGCCCAGCTGCATTAGGGCGCTGGGGTGGCACTACATCTGTTTCTTTGCCATAGGCATGTATCGTGTTGCGTTCGGTAGCACCTGTAAGTGTCAGGTATACGGGTGCTGCGCTGCCTGCTGTAACTGCAAACACACTGGCACCACCGCTCTGCATGGCCATGAGGTACAGAAAGGGTGTGAAGAAATAGCTGCCTGGGAAATTGCCCGAAGCCAAATCGGCAGAGGTAGCACAGATATACAATTGCCCACGAGAGGGTGTATACCTTGCCAGCATGGGGTCGCCATTTCGGAAGCCTAGTACGAGTTGCTGATTGGCGCTAAGCCCAGCGGCTATCTGGTAGTGCCAGTTAGCTACAGGTAGTTGCACATTGTCTGGTATTTTCTCAAACAGGTCTTTTACTAGCTGGCTGCCTTGTTGTAGCATACTCGCAGACTGCACTGCGGTGTCTATGCCTGTTATTTGTATGTCGCCCAATAGTCGCAGCCCTTCGTTCAGTTGCTGCACATTGGAAGTTCTACCCGGAAACAAGCAGATACTTTGTCCCTCTTGCAGGGCTTCATTCAGCATTTTACCCAGTGTTTCGTCTATTCGGGTAATTCCATTTAGTATTACGAGGTTGTACTGCTTACGGTCGGCTGGTATGGAAGTGATATCTGCCTGATTGAGCCTGAAACCATTGTAAGCCCTAAACGATGCCTGAATGTAGGGATTCATGGGTCCTTCATTCAGCACCAAAACATTAAGGTTAGGCGCACTGCGGGCGGCGATCCTGAACGTATCATCGAAGCGCATTGACGCATCATTGAGTGTCAGTATCACATCTTGCCATGCATTATCTGCCACCTGAAAACTGAGGGTATCAGTACTTTCGTTTTTATCTGTAAGGTTGAGTGAGGCAGCACTTTTCACCTGTCCGTTTACCACAAGGCTTAGTACGGGCGGCTCGGCTGGTTGCTTGCCAGCACTGCGGGTATGCACTACAAGGTAGTTGCTGGTGCCGGTTTGCAATACGGGCGCGGTGAGGTAGGCGGTATCGATGTAAATATTTTCCACTTCTTTTGGCTGCACTGGCACTCCGTAAAAAGTTATATGCTCCATCATGGTAGCTGCTGGTGGCGCTGGAAAGCCATGCTGCTGAAAATCTGAAAAGTAATAGAGAGCTGCTGCTGGTGCACCTTCGTTCTGACGAATGCTTTGGGTAGCCGCTAGTGTCTTGTTGATGCTGGCCGTTGCAGCCGATGGCTCTATGGCTTGTATGGCAGTATAAGTTTTCTCGGCAGGTTCGGCTCTGTAACTGGAGGGTTTGTCATTGGTAAGCAGTACAAACCTAGTGCCGGGTGCTGCGGTGCGCACTTGTTTTGCTGCGGCATCTTTGGCTGTTTCCAGCATGCTGCGCACCCCTTTTTTGGCATTCATGCTATAAGAGTTGTCTATATATAGCACCTGTAGCTGCTTGCCTGCCGGTATACTGTCGTTGCTATTTAGGAAAGGTTGTGCAAAGGCTAATATGAGAAACGCCAAAAATAATAACCTTGCAGCCAGCAGGCTTTTATACCGTATTTGCGACTGCTTCTGGCTATTGAGCTGTATGTTCTTCAGAAAACGGGTATGCGGAAACAATACCGTTTTATACTTGCGCAGGTTAAACAGATGTATCAGTACGGGTATGGCCAGCGAAACCCCAGCAACCAGAAAAAGTGGATATAAAAAACTCACCTAGCAAATATAGGAAGGAAGTGAGGATAACTAACACCAATTTTGCTGTTCTTTGTTCTTTCTACTTCGTTAAAAAAGTCTTTAAATAGGTTTCTAATCTCAGATTTTTTGCCCCGTATAAAAAACAAATAACTATTAAACTTAGCGTGAATTATCACTACATCCTTCCTTTGTTGAACAGGGTGTTACGTCAAAAGTTAAAAACCAATCTTGTACAGTACTATTATTTGTCATAAGACACCTGCGAGTAGGCTACCTGCCCTGGCAATGGTGGATTTAGCTTGCGGACAGTTACTTTTATTCGCTCTGCTATGGGGAATCGTTCAGCCAGCTTACGGTGTACTGCATGTACATAAGTCTCCAGTAGATCGCCGGGTACAGCAAATTCTGCAGCTACAATCTTGTGTATCTCTGTATAATCGGCATAGGGCCAGGGTTGCGCATCGGGTAGCCAAAGGTCAGCATCTATCTCAAAGTGGTTGCCATGTATCTTCTCTTCGGGGTACAAACCAATCAGCGCATGCAACTTGATACCATGTAGCGAAACTGTAAGCATATTTATTTTAGCAATAATTTAGAAAAAGCAATAAAACATCTCACACTCATATCCTCCAAGATACCATGCCTCGCTCTGTAAACTGAAACGGGCTGATACTGCCACCAAACGCAGTGAGTGCTTTTTTTACCTCGTATCGGGTATTGGCAGGGCAATAAAACATCATAAATCCACCACCGCCAGCACCAGATATTTTGCCACCAGTGGCACCAGCTTTAAGCGCAGCCTCATACACTTCATCCAAAGAGTCGTTAGATATGCCTTTTGCCATCTGTTTTTTGAATCTGAATCCATAGTCCAGTATCCTGCCTATGTCGTGTATATTGCCCTTCAGCATGGCTTCTTTCATCATTTGCGCCTGCTCTTTTAGCTGGTGCATGGCATCTATCGACTCTTTGTTTTTGTCGGTGACGTTTTTGCTTTGTGCCTCTATTATAGTGCTGGATAAGCGACTGGTAGCAGTAAAGTAAAGTAGCAGATTGTTTTCTAGCTCGTAGAGATACTCGGGTTTTATGCGTAGCGGGTTAACTATTACCTTATTATCCTTATAAAACTCCATAAAGTTCACCCCACCAAAGGTGGCAGCATATTGGTCTTGCTTGCCCCCTGCCATAGCCAGCTCCACACGCTCCACATCATATGCCATTTGGGCTATATCGTACTCTCCTAGTGGTAGATTCATCCACTCTGCAAATACTCCTATTATTGCCACTACCAGCGTAGACGAACTGCCGAGACCAGAGCCTGCAGGAGCATCTACCAGCGTACTGAGCCTGAAGCCGCCCGGCACAGGTCCGTATTTGGCTACAATATGGTTGTAGACACCTGTTGCGAGGTCTAGCATACCATCTATCGGCAACTTTTCTGTCAGGTTATATACCACCTCCTCATTGCGGTCTAGTGCCTCAATTATCACTTGCGGCACAGGCAACGGCTCTATGGTGGCCGACGCATAGAGCGATATAGTGGCATTGAGTATGGCACCACCATACAAGTCGCAATACGGGCTAACGTCTGTTCCCCCACCTGCCAACCCTATACGCAGCGGAGCCTTACTTCTGTATATCATAATGGAGTGGCTAAGTTAGGTAATTTTGATGGAGCGGATAAGAGGTGAAGAGTAAGAATTCCTAGGTTGGCATAAGTTTGATGCCGTATGCAATCATTGACTACAAAAAACGACTGAGTTTTTTTAGATAATAATATCCAATCCAGATTAAGGGTACGTAGCAATTGATAGTTTCATAAAATGGTTTGAATGTTGTTTTTTAACGAAATTTACCTCGTGAAAAATATCTACTGCATTTCGGGTTTGGGTGCCGACCATCGCTTTTTTGGCAATTTACACATAGATGGTTATTCCTTTCTGCCAGTACCTTGGGTGGCATTTAGCAGTGATGATGATATGCGCTCTTATGCGCTGAAAATGTACCAATCCATACCCGAAAAAGACCCCTTAATATTGGGATTGTCATTTGGCGGTATGCTCACAGTAGAATTGTGTAAAAGTGGTGTCATAAAAAAAGGAATAATAGTATCTAGTGCCAAAACGAAAATAGAATTGGGATATAACAATCCTGTGCTTCAAATGGTTTACGATTTAAAAATTCTACCAACAAAATTATTCACAACACCTTTCAACATCGTATTGTACACATTAGGTGCCAGAACAAATGAGGAAAAAACTTTACTGCGTGATATTATATCAAAGGCTGACCCAGCATTTGTAACATGGTGCATAAAAACACTGCTATCTTGGCAAAATATGGAGGTGCCACAGGGTATTTCACACATTCATGGCACAGTTGACCATACCATAAGCCCTAAACATATTAAAACTGATCATTGGGTAGATGGTGGCTCGCATATCATGGTGTATAATAGGGGTGAGGAGATTAGTAAAATAATCGAGGGGATTTTAGGCAGTCGTAGATAATAGCCTGATATGCCCTGAAAACAAAACTGCCCGTATTTACATATAAATGTAGCTACGGGCAGTAGTGTAGAATGAGTTATTATTATTTTTTTGCCTTGGCCTGTGCCAATATGTTGTTGGCATCAGCCAAAAACTTCACTTGCTCCTTGCCGGCAGTAGCACCCTGTGGATAGCCCAGTGAACCCATTGGATTGAGATTCATGTTTTTGGTAGCCTTGTCTTCTACTACGTTAAACAACCAAATAGTAGGGTATCCCTGCACCTGAAACGCCTGCTGGAGGCTGCTGTTTTGCTGAGCCAGATCGGCTGGTAGTTGTTTGCGGCGCGGAAAATCAAGCTCTAACAATATTACATTTTCGGCAGCCCATTTTTTAAACTCAGGTTTTGAGAACACATCATTCTGCAATTTGTGGCACCAGCCACACCAGTCACTACCTGTGAAGAACCCAAAAATTGGCTTCTTGGTGGTTTTAGACTGCTCGTTGGCTTTCATTAGGTCTGTGTACCATACCAGTCCATCTTTTTTCTCCTGACCTATTGATTGTACTGACACCATCAATGCCAACACCAGAAATACAGAAAACAATTGCTTCATAATATGCAGATATATGTTGTTTGTAAAACAAATGTCGGTATGTGAGCAATGGCAACCACAAATGCACTCAAATATATTATTTCGTTATGATTATTGTCTTGTCAGTTAACATCACCCTCATTAGTGGTTTGAGATGTTAATATATCCGCTGAAAAGCTGCACTTTTGCGACTACAATCAGGTAATGTTATGGATACTCAAGAACACATACTAGCTCTCTATCAGCAGTTGCTACAACAATGGAATAAGCGTAATGCGGCAGGGATGACAGGGCTTTTTGCTACTAATGGCACTCTGATAGGGTTTGACGGCAGCCAGCTAAATGGTCAGAAAGAAATATATGCAGTGTTGGAAGAGATATTTTCGAACTTTCCTACAGCTGCTTATATATCTATAGTAAAAGAGGTGAGATTACTTACCCCCACTACTGCACTACTACTGGCAGTGGCTGGCATGGTAGCAGTGGGTAGCAGTGACATAAGCCCAGAGGTAAATGTGCTGCATAGTATCACTGTTGTAGAAGAGGAAGGTAAGTGGAGGATAGCTTTGTTTCAGAATACACCAGCAGCGTTTCATGGTAGGCCTGAACTTGCTGAACAACTATCAGCAGATTTGCGTCATGTGCTGGCAAGTTCTGTGCAGCAAAACTAATTTCACTCATTTACGGCGTGGTATTGAACATAGGAAAGCTTCGCCAAGTGTCTAATAGTAATTGAAGGATGTAGTAAGAAACTAGGATGAAAAACTAGTATGCGAGGTAAGATAAATAAAAAGTGTATATTTTTCTTGGCAGGTAAAAAAGTATCACTTACCTTTGCACTCCCAAAATTCCCGGCTGTACTGTTAGTTCAGTATATCCAATGTTCCTGCCGGGAGATGGGATTAACCATTTAAAAAATATTATGGCAACAGAAAACAACCTGCAGCAGTATGAGCTGATGGTTATCTTCACACCGGTACTGGCAGAAGATGATTACAAAGCAGCTCAGAAGAAGTTTACGGACTTCATCAAAGCAAATGGCGGACAGATAGTGCATGAAGATGCATGGGGTCTGCGCTCACTGGCTTACCCAATAGCCAAAAAAACAACCGGACTTTACTTAGTGGTAGAGTATGCAGCTCCTACGGATCTGAATGCTAAACTGGAAGTTCAGATGAACCGTGATGAGAACATTATGCGCCACATGGTGACAAGCATCGACAAATTTGCCGCTGCTTATAACCTGAGAAAACGCAGTAAACACTTAACCGCGGATAACGCATAAAAAAACTCAAAATGGCAAAACAGAACGAAATAAAATTCCTTACTACACAGCGTGTAGAAAAGCGCCAGAAAAAATACTGTCGTTTCAAGAAAATGGGCATCCGTTATGTAGACTATAAGGATGGCGAATTTTTGAAGAAATTCCTGAACGAGCAGGGTAAAATGTTGCCCCGCCGTATCACCGGAAACTCACTGAAGTTTCAGCGCAAAGTGTCGCAGGCGATAAAAAAGGCCCGCCAGATGGCTATTTTACCTTATGTTACTGACCTTTTAAAGTAGAAAAAACATGCAAGTTATCCTCATAAAAGATGTTGACAACCTGGGCGCAGCCCATGAAATGGTAGAAGTAAAGCCAGGCTACGCCCGCAACTACCTGATACCACAGAAATATGCTATAGAAGCCAGCTCATCTAACACCAAAATAATGGAAGAGCGCCGCAAACAGCTTGCTAAAAAAGAAAGCAAACTGATGGCAGAAATAGCTAACGTAACCGAAGTACTGAAAGCATCGCCAATAAAAGTAGGTGCTAAAATAGGTATCAGCGGTAAAATATTTGGTTCTGTAACTGCAATACAGATAGCACGTGCTATACGTGAGCAGAAAGGATACGAAATTGATCGCCGTCGTATATCTATCGTTGACGATGTAAAAGAAGCAGGTACTCACAAGGCGAGCATCGACTTTGGCAAAGAAAACGTTGTAGAAATAGAATTTGAAGTGGTAAGCGAATAATATTTGCTATCCTACATAAACAACAACACCGCTCTTACGAAAAGGGCGGTGTTGCTGTTTATACACAGAGATAGGTGCTAATGTATAACAGAATGATAAAAGTGTAATAGCCAAAGACAAGGCAACGGATAGGTGCCTAAAAGTCAGTAACTTTGTGAAATACTTTGGAGATGTAAATATTCAAAACCCGGGGCCGACCGGTTTTGACAGCATTTAGCAGGGTCTGTAAGCATGTCGTGCGTTGAGTAATTAGCACGTAAATCTGAATACTCAAAATCTATAAGGCGAATATTCTTACGCCATGGCTGCCTAATCAGAGATTAGACACCCTTTATAGCCGCCGGGAAGGCCGCCTGTTGTCGTCCCCGCCGCCGAATCGAACAATAACGGGATAGGTTTGTACCCGCTGTGAGTACAGAATGAAAACTAAAGCAGATAAGGAGGCGGTAGGTTTGTCCTGCTCCGGCCCTCTCCCGAAAAACAATGCAGGAATACACATGTAGAAAGCTTATCGGGCAAACGTTTGGACGCGGGTTCGACTCCCGCCGGCTCCACAAAAGCGGGAACATCACTCGAAAGAGTAATGTTCCCGCTTTTATTATGGGCTGAAATGTATGTATGAAAGAGGTTTAAATGGATCAAGTTGAATAGTTGGGGGATGAAAAATAAAATTGTTGCTTTGCGGTCAAAACCGGATCAAGTTGAGCGACAACTACCAAGCATTGATTTCCCTATTACTTCCTGAGGG
>JAIXSZ010000094.1 GCA_027484425.1 Sphingobacteriales bacterium | reverse complement strand
GCATCGTTTGTGAGCACAGAGATAGCAAACAATGATGTGGTAAGTTGCAGCATCGTGAGCAGCGGCACATGTGGCGGTCAGGTAGCCAGCGGCAGTGTGGTAATGAAGGTGAACAGTGTCAGTGTAGCAGATGTATCCGGCAACAACATGCAGGTGGTACTGATGCCAAACCCTAACAACGGAACGTTCACCGTAAAAGGTACACTGAGCATGGTAAGCGGTGAAGCCACGATAGAGGTAACAAATATGTTAGGTCAGATCGTATACCGCAGCAAGGCAACCGTACGCAACAGCAGCATAGAAGAGCACATCACGCTCGACAATACGCTCGCCAACGGCATGTACCTGCTCAACGTACGCAGCGGCGAAAACAGCAAAGTGTTCCCAGTATCTGTTAGCAGATAATAGGAGTTAACTAACAATTCGTAAACGAATAGAGCCGGCGGTCGCCGGCTCTATTCGTTTATAAAAGTAAAGGAGTGATATGGAGTTTAGCAGTATCCAATAGATTTTTCAAAGTCAAGGTCTCTTTTTGCACTACCAAACGATGTAGCTTTCAAATAATGATATAGTATCAATTTCGCTTCTGCTTTAGTTTTGTGGTACAATTTTGATAGGCTGAGGTGACTATCACTATGGTCAGGGTCAACTTCTATTGCTTTTACGAATTGTTGTATAGCGGCAGCATAATCTTTTCTGTTTTCAAGCATAATACCATATTCGTGATAAGCAAAAGGTGCATCTGGTTTAATGGCTATTGCTTTTTCATAGAAGATAGCTGCTTTTTCATAATTGATGAAATGGTCATCTAGCATATTAGCATATTGCACGTGTAGCTGATAGTCGCTGGTTAGTGTACTAAGAGCCTGTTCAAAATATTTACACGCACTATCATATTCTTTGTAGGTTGTAGATAGTAACAATGCCATTTCTTTTTGCGCCTTAGCATAAGTGGCATCTATACTCAGCGTCTTTTCAAAGTAATATCTGGCTTTGTTTTTATCGTCCTTGCTATCATTAAGCATTACAGCATAATCATAATTTGAACGTCTGTATTCCGGATCTAACTCTAGAGCTTGCAAGTATAGTTTTTCCGCCTTTTCGTAATCTTCGTAATGGCTATCGAGTAGGTTGGCTAGATTAATAAGATGGTCAGCAAAAGTTGGATCTATCGAAACAGCAGTTTCATAATGAGATTTGGCCTCATCAAATTTGCTCATTTTATGTTCCAGCAACATACCCATATTTGTATGGTGGTCAGCCTCACTTGGGTTCAAGTCAATAGCCAATTGGTAGTAGTGCTTAGCAGCATCATATTTTCCTAAATGTTCGCTTAGGAAATATGCATAAACATTGTGAAAATTGTCATTTAGTGGGTCTAACTCTAATGCCTTTAAAAAACACTCATTAGCCTTATCGTAGTCTTTGTAATATTCAGCGTACAATTCACCTGACTCTATATTATAATCTCCATCTTCCGAATTGAGTGCTAAGGCATATTCTATGTGTTCTTTAGCTTTTTCATATTCTTTAAGGTTAACTCTTAGCAATAGTGCATAGCTGTAATGATAGTCGCTGTTCAGTGGATCTATCTGTAATGCAGTTTCATAATGATTGCAAGATTCTGTGTATCTGCCTAATTCCATACCCAGCAGCCATGCCATATCATAGTGCGCGTAAGCATCATTGGGGTTAATCAATAATTGATTTTCTAGAGCTTTTATTTTCAGCTCTGCTTCCCAGTTTTGTTTGTTCATAATATAATGAGAATAGGGATAGTTTTCAAAGCGGTACTACTCCTGTATACAAGGAGTAACACCATCAATTATTTACATCAATAATTATACTACCACATTAATCATCTTTCCTTTTACAAAAATGAATTTCTTAATTGGTTTATCTTCCATCCATTTTTGCACAGTAGCATCAGCTAGTACAGCGGTTTCCACTTCTGCCTGTTCTGCCGTTGCAGCAAAAGACATTTCAGTTCGCTTTTTGCCGTTTACAGATACCCCATAAGTGATACTACTCTCAGCTATCAGTTGTTCGTCATACTCAGGGAAGGCAGCGTCAAGAACAGTAGTCTTATGCTGTAACCCTTCCTGCCAAAGTTCCTCTGCTATATGAGGAGCGAAAGCAGTAAGCAGTATTGTAAGTGGTTCTAGTATAGCACGTTTATGACATCCCAGTGTTGTGAGTTCATTTACGCATATCATAAACTGGCTCACTGAAGTGTTAAACGAAAATCGCTCTATATCTTCATTTACTTTTTTTATGGTTTTGTGCAGTATGCGCAGTTCACCTTCAGTTGGGGCATCAGTGTTTATTATCCAGCCTGTCTGCTCGTCAGCATATAGCCGCCACAGTTTTTTCAAGAAACGATGCACACCTTCTATCCCCTTTGTATCCCATGGTTTACTCACATCCACTGGCCCCAGAAACATCTCATACAACCTAAAGGTGTCAGCACCATACTGCGCTACTATATTATCAGGATTAACAACATTGTACTTAGATTTTGACATTTTTTCTACCTCTGCGTCACAGATGTAGGTGCCATCATCTTCAGTTAGCAAATAACCACTGTCGGCATTTATATTAAATAATTCTTTAAATAAGGGCAGATTAAGTAACATGCCATCAACGAGATTTACATCTACGTGATGTCTTATGATACTTATTTTAGAATCTTCTCTTTTATTTTCTAAGGATACACAATCGATACCAATTTCGTTTAAGTATTCTATCGTTTTTACTATATCATTCTCAGTCTTTTTGAGATGAACGTAGTGACTTTTTGATACAAATATTCTACCTTTTCTGCTTCTAACAAGATTATTTACTAAAACTTCAAAAACAAACCTGGAACTCCCCTGGATCATTCCCTGATTCAGTAGCTTCTTAAATGGCTCATCAAACCCTATATGGCCAAGGTCATACAATGCCTTTGTCCACATGCGGCTATATAGCAGATGCCCTACAGCATGTTCGGTACCACCCACATACAGGTCCACTTGTTGCCAGTAGTCGGTAGCAGCTCGTCCTGCAAATTCAGTATCATTATGAGGGTCCATATAGCGCAGAAAATACCAGCTACTACCCGCATATCCGGGCATAGTATTGGTTTCCCGCTCGCCTGCAGCACTTTGCACCCAGTCTTCTAGGTTGGCTAGTGGTCCCTTGCCTTCGGGTCCTGGTTTGTAGCTATCTACATGGGGTAGGGTCACTGGCAATACATCTGTTGAGGCTGTTGCATTGTTTTCATCCACGCCATATGGCACGTCATTTACATACACTATCGGGAATGGTTCCCCCCAGTATCGCTGACGGCTAAAGCCAGCATCACGAAGTCTAAAATTCACTCGGCGTTTGCCTGCTTCTATTTTTACCAGCGTATTTATGGCGGTTTCAGCTGCTTCTGCTATGCTCATACCACTCAGATAACCACTGTTTTCTATATTGCCACTTTTCTCACTATAGGCGTTTTCGCCAGTATACCTTTCACCAAAAATGTTCGTAATGGGTATCTCAAAATGTTTTGCGAATGCATGGTCGCGCTCATCGCCACTAGGCACAGCCATAATAGCACCGGTACCATATCCAGCCAGCACATACTCTGCTATCCATACGGGCAGCAGGTTTTGGTTAAGTGGATGCACAGCATAGGCTCCTGTGAAGCAGCCGGTTACCTGCTTCACCTCACTCATACGTTCTCTTTCCGATCTACTTTTTACATACTGCCTGTATTCGTCCACTGCATTTTTTTGTTCAGCAGTAGTTATGGTATCTACCAGTTCATGTTCTGGTGCCAATACCAGAAAGTCAACGCCGAAAATTGTATCGGGTCGGGTAGTGAATACCTTTATTGAACTATTGCCTTCTGCTGCATTTACAGACATAGGCAAGGCAAAATTCACTTCTGCACCACTGCTTTTACCTATCCAGTTGCGTTGCATTTCTTTCATTGCATCGCTCCACTCAAGCTTATCCAGACTCGTTATCAGCCTATCAGCATATTCAGTAATTCTCAAGAACCATTGGCGCATCATTTTCCGCTCCACTGGGTGTCCGCCACGTTCAGATACTCCATTCACAACTTCATCATTAGCCAATACAGTACCCAGCGCTTCGCACCACCACACCTGTGCATGCCCCTGGTAGGCTAGTCGGTAGTGCATCAATATGGCTCTTTGTTCGGTAGCGGAGTATTGTTTCCATTGCTCACTGTCAAACGATAACGTATCATCTTCAGGGCAGGAGTGGTTGCTGTTTCCTTCCTGCTCAAAAACTGATACCAGTTCGCTAATAGGTGCCGCTTTTTGTGTTGTACGGTTGTACCAGCTGTGGAATAATTGCAGAAATATCCACTGTGTCCATTTGTAATATTTTGGGTCGCTGGTGCGCACTTCCCTGCTCCAGTCGTAGCAAAACCCTATATTGTCTAGTTGCTCTCTATATCGGGCTATATTTTTTTCTGTAGTGTCGGCAGGGTGTTGACCTGTCTCTAGTGCATATTGTTCGGCCGGCAACCCAAACGCATCAAACCCCATTGGGTGCAATACATTATATCCTTTCAGTCGTTTATATCGGGCATATATGTCAGATGCGATGTACCCCAACGGATGCCCCACATGCAAACCTGCCCCACTAGGATACGGAAACATGTCCAGTACATAACATTTTGGCTTATCGCTTTCATTTGTTACTTGATACACCTGATTTTTTTCCCAATATTGCTTCCATTTCTTCTCTATATCTTGAAAATTATATTCCATCAGCGACTATATTATTGTTCGTTTGTTTTGTTTGCGTATGTTTATAAAGTTGTAAAATTACAAAACAAAAACAGCCTATTCAATTAGAGTATTTTGTATTTGTGTCTTCTCAATAACCGATTCGTTTATCTTCGGTACTCAAGCCGCTTCTTTGTTTTTTTTAACAATTACTAATGCTGTTAATATAGGCATTAGTATTAAATTTATACACGTGAAGCATATTTGGCTCGATTGGTTTTAATATCTTTTTTTGCTACAAAAAAACTAAATGAACTGGCTTTTAAATTAAGTATCCATGAAGAAAAAAATGTTGTTTGTTGTCTTTTCACTTTTTGTGGCGCTATCATCTTTTGCACAATCAAAATTTGACAATTGGCCTGAGATGAAAAGTTTCCACACCACTCTTTCTCAAACGTTTCATCCTGCCGAGGATGGCGATTTTAAACCTATCCGTACTCGTTCTCACGAGATGCTCACTAGTGTTAAACTCATAAATGCGTCTCATTTGCCAAAGCAATATGATAACGATGAAATGAAGAAGACGTTAAAAAGGCTTGAAAAGGAGACTGACAAACTCAATGCTATTATAGTCCGTCAAGAACAAACTACCACTATTATGAAACAGTTTAAAATAGTTCATGATATTTTCCATGAAGTAGCAGGTATGTGCAAGGGAGATGATAAGAAATAGATAGTTTTGCATTAGAATTAGATTTTTTAGACAATTATAGGGTCGAACGATGAAAAAGGCACTGATAGCAGCAGCATTTGCTTTGTTTTTGAGCAGCATTTGGATGGCTGGATGCAAAAAGGACACAATTGATCCCCGCACTTGGGAGCCTGTTTCTTTTTCAGTGCCCTACGGATGGCCACAACCTGTTTATACTTTCACCAACAATCCGTTTACTTCCGATGGTTTTACACTAGGTAGAAAGCTATTCTATGATGTAAGACTCTCTCGCGACAGCACAATTTCATGTGGCAGTTGTCATCAACAATTTGCAGCGTTTGCTCATCTCGATCACGATGTTAGTCACGGTATATATGGTTTATTGGGTACTCGCAACTCACCGGGTATGTTCAACCTAGCTTGGCATCCGTCCTTTTTCTGGGACGGTGGAGTCAATCACCTAGAGTCTCAACCTATTAATCCTTTGCAAAGCCACGTTGAAATGGATATGACCCTGCCAGAAGTAGTAGCTAGAGTAGCTGCAGACAACGAATACAGGGCGAGATTCAAAAAAGCTTTTGGTGACGAGACCGTAAATACCCAAAGGATTTTTAGGGCAATGTCGCTGTTTATGGCAGCTATGGTTTCAGATAATTCCCGTTACGACAAACACGAAAAGTATTTACCAGGGGGGGCATTTTCAGATGCCGAAGAACGCGGATTAAAGTTGTTTAGGCAACACTGTGCATCCTGCCACAAGGAGCCACTATTCTCTGACTTTTCTTTCCGCAACAACGGTCTTGCTCCCAAGGCCACTGTCAACGATAGTGGAAGAGCGCATATCACTCGTAGTCCAGACGATTTGTATAAGTTTAAAGTGCCCTCATTGCGCAATGTAGCACTCACCAGACCCTATATGCACGATGGCAGATTCATGTCCCTAGAAAGTTCAGTTGAGCATTATCGTACAGGTATTATTCATTCCACCACTACCGACCCACAGCTGAAATCTAATATCATCATTTCAGATCAAGATAAAAGCGATATAGTTAGTTTTTTGCACACACTTACAGACAGTACCTTTATAACCAACAAATTGTTTGCCGAACCAGTGAATTAAACAAACTGTTTTTCTATGAAGAACCTAGTAATCCTATTGTCTGTCGTAGTGGTTGTCGCCACAGGCTGCACTCACGACCCTTTTAAGCCTATTGCTGGCAAAGGTGGTAATGCCACATTGGTAGTTTATCCTGCCCACCACGGCAAGGCTTCTGAGCTTGATAGTGTGATGGTGTACATCAAATACAATACCCAAGATGCTCCTGCTAATGGAGTATACGACGATTCATTGGCCTGCACAATCATCAATGCTCAGTACCTATGCACGTTTACTGGTCTCAAAAACGGTGATTATTATATCTATGGCAAGGGGTACGATTATGAATACGCAACTGGTGTACAAGGTGGTTTACCTCACAAAATAACTGCTCAGCAATCGCAGAATTTCTATTTGCCTGTATCAGAGAAGCACAATTAGGTAGTTGTCCTGTTTTTATAGTTGTGTCAATATTGCAAATTATTTTTTGCTGTTTATATTTTATTCCTTTTATGCTATCTTACCCGGAAATCTGATTCTGTATGAACGATACCCGGCAGCATAACTCCTATACTACCGCATTTGTAGTTATTGTTTTCACGTTTTTCTTTTGGGGCTTTGTAGCTGCTTCCAATGGGGTGCTTATACCCATGTTCAAGAAAAACTTCGAACTTTCGCAGTTTCAATCGCAGTTAGTCGATTTTGCATTTTACCTTGCTTACTTTGTCGGTTCACTCATTTATTTTGTTATTTCAGGTTTGTTTGGCGATCCGCTCAATAAAATTGGGTACAAGAGTGGGCTAATTATTGGGCTTATCGTATCTGCATTAGGAGCTTTGTTATTTATTCCTGCCGTCAATGCTGCTTCTTATTGGTTGTTTCTCAGCGGTTTATTCATCATTGGACTTGGTTTTGCACTCTTACAGATAGTAGCCAATCCATTTGTCATCAATCTTGGCGATCCAGCTAAAGGTTCTTCTCGTCTCAACTTTGCTGGTGGCATCAATTCATTGGGCACTACCATAGGTCCTGTTTTGCTGGCTTATGCTCTTTATGGCAAAATTATACCGGGCAAAGAACAAACTATAGGTGTGGAAAATCTCAAAATACCCTATGTCGGGCTAGCAGTTGTTCTAGTAGCACTAGCCGTGCTGATAGCTATTGTGAGAATGCCTTTTATTAAAAATGACGAAAAAATAGAAAAAGGCAATGGTGTCTTTAAGTATCCCCAACTAACATTGGGTATGCTAGCTATATTCGTTTATGTTGGTACCGAGGTTACGATACAGAGCAATCTAGGCGCTTTGCTAGAGCTGAAAGATATCAAAGGTATCGACCACACGCTAGTAGACAAGTACATTTCGCTCTATTGGGGTAGCCTTATGATAGGTAGAATGAGTGGTTCGCTCAACAGTTTCAGTCTCAGCAAAACCATGAATACGCTTTTGTCTATTGTGGTGCCATATGCTGTATTTGGTATCATTTTGTTCTTCAATTCTCTCCGTGGTGCTGATGTTTCAGATATGTATATCTACGCCATTTGGATAGCATTGTTCATCGTAGTTAAGTTCTTAGGTCAGGAAAAGCCATCACGTACCTTATTATTATTCGGTGCTGCTGCGGTCATATTTATGATTGCTGGTATCTTCACTACCGGCGACGTAGCGCTGTACTCCTTTATAAGCGGTGGCCTTTTTTGCAGTGTTATGTGGCCATGTATTTTCAATTTGGCTATCGCTGGTTTGGGCAAATACACCAATCAGGGTTCTTCATTGCTCATTATGATGATATTGGGCGGTGCCATCATTCCACCATTGCAGGGTTCTATCGCCGACTCAGCCACCGGTATCCACAACTCTTATTGGGTTCCAGTTTTAGGATTTGCTTATTTGGCATGGTACGGTTTTGCTGCCCGTCGCATATTACAAAAACAAGGAATAGACTATGACGCAAACACTGGCTCTGGGCATTGATATCGGCGGCACTAATACTTCTTATGGCATTGTAAACCGGCTCGGGGCTATTGTTGCTCAAGGCACTATGCCTACTACAGGTCATGCAACTGTGGAACAATATGTAGCGGCTTTATCTGTTTCTCTCAACGATTTGTTGCTTCAAGTAGACAGATCGCGTGTAGCAGGTATTGGGGTAGGAGCGCCTAATGGCAACTTTTATACAGGTGAAATACTATTTGCGCCCAACCTTCCTTGGAAAGGTATGGCTATACCTCTAGCAAAAATGCTGGGTAATGCTATGCAATTACCTTGCACCCTTACCAACGATGCCAATGCTGCCGCTCTAGGCGAAATGAAATATGGTATTGCCAAGGGGCTCAATGATTTTGTAGTGGTTACCCTAGGTACTGGTGTAGGTAGTGGGTTTGTTGCTAATGGCAAATTAATCTATGGTCACGATGGGTTTGCAGGTGAGTTAGGGCATGTTATAGCTGTTCGCAATGGTCGTACTTGTGGTTGTGGTAGGCAGGGCTGTCTGGAGGCATACTGCTCTGCTACTGGCATTGTTGCTACGGCTTCTCAGTGGATGGCAGAAGGTAAACACCCCGATTCAGTACTCCATTCTGCTTACCCATTGAGTGCATTGAGTATTTACCAGGCTGCCATTTCGGGCGACGTACTCGCGCTCGAAATTTTCGATTACACAGCACTGCTATTAGGACAAACCCTCGCCGATGTTGTGTCTATAACCTCTCCTGAGGCAATTGTCTTTTTTGGAGGATTGGCTCACTCGGGTGATGTATTGTTAAAACCTGTAAAGCAATATCTAGAAAATGAATTGCTGAATATTTATAAAAACAAAGTGAAAATACTAAGCTCCGCGCTACCTGGAGCCGATGCCGCAATATTGGGCGCTAGTGCGCTGGTTTGGTAATAGGTGCTGTCTGAAAAATATATTTTAGCATCGCATAGGGGTATTTACTTTCTTGGTTGTCATAGATAGTATAAATGCTAGAACGTGCACACTGTATTAACTATAGATGCCGGATATCAAAATTCTATAATGGAACTCAATACATCAGTACAAACCAAAACTGATAGCAAACGCGCCATAGAGGATGCTTTTAAAACCCACTTTAAGGGGCTGCACCAGTATGCCTATGCTATAGTCAAAGATGAAATGATGGCAGAAGAGATGGTTCAGAATGTTTTTTACAAACTCTGGAAAAACAAAGACACTATTTCTATCACAGATACCATGGCTGCTTACCTGTATCGCAGCGTGTACAATGAAAGCCTCAATTATCTGAAACACCAAAAAGTAAAAATGGCGTATAAGGTGCATGCAGCCAGAGCTATGGAAAATATAAATAATGCAGCCGAAAAACTAAAACTAAAACAGCTTGAAGAAAAGCTGGATCAGGCAATGAAAGAACTTCCGGAACAATGCCGTACTATTTTTCAGATGAGCAGATTCGAAGAACTAAAATACCTGGAGATAGCTAACAAGCTGGGCATTTCTGTGAAAACCGTAGAAAATCAGATGGGTAAAGCATTGAAGCTGCTTAGGCTGAAATTAGTAGACTTTTTGCCTGTTGTAATGTTGTTTTTGCTTCATTATTAATCTGTTTTAAAAAAAGAAAAACGTGAAAAATAGTAATAAACATATAGACGACGATGTGCTGGTGAAATCCCTGCTGGGTGAGGCAGATTGTGAAGAGCAAATGGCTGTAGCGCAGTGGATAGCGGCTGATGCTGCTAACGAAAAGCACTACAACGATATGAAGCTGATATGGGATGAAAGTAAAAAGCTGGAGGGACAAACTACTGTAAGCCCTGATGCAGCATGGCAGCGGTTGATGCAGCGCGTGGAGCAGGAAGAAAGTAATAATGTTAATACCTCTTCATCACGCACCATAAAGTTGTCACCAGCACGGTGGATGCGAGCTGCTGCATTGCTTCTGGCTATGGTGGGTAGTGCATGGCTGATATATAATTTATCAAATGCGGGCGAAGGGCAAATGCTGGTCCAAACGTTTGATAAGGTTTTGACTACTAAATTACCGGATGGATCAGTTGTAATTCTCAACAAAAATTCCGAAATATCATATCCTGCTCATTTCGATGGTGATAAGAGAAACGTCACCCTTAAAGGCGAGGCATTTTTTAGTATCACTGCCAACAAAGCCAAACCTTTTGTCATAGATGCGGGCAACTCATCTGTAACCGTTGTTGGTACTACATTTAATGTGAAAAGTAAAAACGATGTAACGGAAGTAATAGTGGAATCGGGGATTGTGGAAGTAGCTAAGCGAGAGAAGGCGGTTCGCCTATTGCCCGGACAGAAGGTTGTAGTATCAGCTGCCACCGATACTCCAAAGTCTGAGAATGTAACTGATGAATTGTATAACTATTATCGTACCAATGAGTTTGTGTGTAACGGTACGCCACTAAGCAAGGTAGTGGCTACACTAAACGAGGCTTATAATACCCAGATAGTGCTTCACAATTCTAAAATTGCTTCATTACCTCTGTCAGTTACTTTTCACAACGAACCTATTGAGGTAGTAGTAGACATAATAGCAAAAACACTGAACCTCTCGGTAGAAAAACAGGGGGAACAGATTATTCTGAAAGAGAGATAATACTTTTGTTTCCAGTATGTATTCATTTTCTATCTTGAAGCACTTATTGTTTGTTTTACTGCTTTGCTGTCTCAGTTATGCTGGCAGTGCTCAGACTTTAATGCAAAAAAAGGTAAGTATAGAACTAAAAAATAAGCCACTTAGTGAAGCACTAAAAGCTATCTCCCGTCAGGGTGGTTTCTACTTTTCTTACAACAGCAATATTATTAATAAAGATAGCTTAGTCACCGTAAGTGCCAAAAACAAAACTGTAAAACAGGTATTAGACCAATTGCTAGGAGAGCATTGCCAATATAAGGAAGCTGATAAATACATCATCATTCAGCCAGCTGAGCGCGAAAAATGGTACACCATATCTGGATACATCAAAGATGCCAACTCGGGTGATATGCTGCCCGATGTAAGTGTTTTTGAGCGGCAACAATTGGCATCAGCTATAACTGGCAAGGATGGCTATTTTAGTTTGCAACTTAAAGATCATAAACGATATAGCACAGCCGAGATAACAGTAAGTAAAGGATTCTACATAGATACATCTGTATCGCTGTTGAAAGGCTATGATCAGCAATTGGAGCTAATGATAGCCCCAGAAACTTATTCATTGCCTAGTGTGGTGGTTACACAGCATTCGGGGGTAGAGCGGTCATGGCTGGGCAGACTGTTTATATCTTCTAAACTCAAAACCCAAACACTTAATTTGGGTAAGTTTTTTGTAGATAAGCCATTTCAGTTTTCCCTCACGCCAGGGCTGGGTACACATGGTAAAATGAGTGGTCAGGTAGAAAACAAGTTTTCATTCAATGTGTTAGGTGGATATACTGCTGGGGTAGATGGTTTTGAGGTAGGTGGGCTTTTCAATATCAACAAAAAAGACGTGCGTTATGCTCAGTTTGCCGGTATATGTAATATAGTAGCGGGTAATGTCGAGGGATTTCAGGCGGGTGGTATCAGCAATCATAATAACCTAAAAACCACAGGATTTCAAGCGGCTGGCATTGTTAATAGTTCTAACAATGTGGAAGGCGCCCAGGCTGCTGGCATTGTGAATATCGTAGTGGATAGTGTCAATGGAGCGCAGGCAGCGGGTATAGCTAATGTGGCTAAGTATGCCAATATTCAAGCAGCTGGTATAGTTAATGTTGCCGAAGAAGTAGATGGAGTGCAAGCATCAGGAATAGCAAACATAGCAGATACAGTAAAAGGTCTACAAGCCGCAGGTTGTATAAACATAGCCGAAGACGTGAATGGAGTGCAGGTGGCGGGATTTATGAATATTGCTCACAAAGTAAAGGGCGTGCAATTGGCTGGATTTATCAATATAGCAGATACTAGCGACTACCCCATAGGGCTCGTTAATATTATTAGCAACGGGGATGCTGCCATTGGTGCCTCAATCGACGAATACGGTCATACAGTTGTGGCATTAAGGTCGGGTGGGAGAGTACTCTATGGTATTATAGGTGCGGGGGGGATTTTTGATGCTACTACTTTCAGATATGCTTTTGAAGCGGGGCTAGGCGCCCACTGGCGATTGCACAAACACTTTAGGATAAATACAGAATTGGCTGCTTTAACCACTACAGATATGAAAGGAAATGCCTTTCAGGACAATGCTCTCCGCGTATTGCCTGCTGTTAGGTTTGGTCCTCTCGAGATTTTTGGTGGGGCAGGGTTTAATATTGCTGTTTACAACTTTAAGCCTCAACAGCGGTTCGGGCAGGGAAATACAATATGGGAGTATGAGGGCAAATACAATTATACTTCGCTTAGGGTAGGGTATAAGGTAGGAGTGCAGGTGCATATATAGCTGGGTTCATAAAGCGCCACATTGTTTATTTTGCATAATTTCAGTCAGGAAAATCAACCTATAATCATGTCTGAACGTAAAGTAGTATTGTATATAGCCATGAGTGCCGATGGCTACATTGCCAAAGAAGATGGCAATCTGGATTGGCTAAGCACAGTAGAGAAGTCTGGCGAAGATTATGGTTATCACGACTTTGTAACTACGGTTGATACCGTAATAATGGGTCGTAAAACTTATGACAAGGTATTGTCTTTTGGTATTCCATTTCCGCACATGGGCAGGAAATGTTACGTATGGTCGCAGCACCGCACTGGTACTGATGACAATGTCACCTACTACAATGGCGACCTTAAAACACTTATAACCGAGCTAAAAAACCAGCCTGGAAAAAACATATTTATAGATGGTGGCGCAGAATTGGTACACGAACTGATGCACAAGCATCTTATTGACCGTTATATAATATCCGTGATACCTTACTTTACGGGCGGCGGTATTAGATTATTTAAGGGAAGCGGACAGGAAACAAAGCTCCAATTGGTGCGCTCAGTGCAATTTCCTACTGGACTGGTTCAATTGTGGTATGAATAGTTTGTCGGTTGTTGGCAGGTCTTATCGGTACATTTATTCTCTTTCGGGTAAGTTGGCTACATTTGTTGCGCGGCTATATTAGAGGGTTTTTTACCTTTTGGTGTGCTACTAGGTGTAAACAACTTTGTCATGTTTAAAGAAGTAATTGATAAGTATAGTTGGGATGATGTATTGGCGCAGATATATGCCAAAACTGCTGTTGATGTAGAACGAGCATTGAATAAACCAAAACGTGATATTGATGATTTTATGGCGTTGATATCGCCGGCAGCTGCTCCATATCTGGAGCGTATGGCACAACTCAGTAACCGCATCACCCAAAAACGTTTTGGGAAGACTATACAGCTATATGCACCTATGTATTTGTCTAACGAATGCCAGAATATATGTACCTATTGTGGTTTTAGCCTAGATAATAAGTTGCGCCGCAAAACCCTGACTGGTGCCGAAATGCTGCAAGAAGCCGAATACCTGAAATCGCAGGGTTTTGGCCATGTGCTGCTGGTGACTGGTGAGGCAAATAAAACAGTCGGTGTAGATTACCTGAAAAATGCCATACGTACTCTTCGTCCCCATTTTGCCAATATATCGATAGAGGTGCAGCCAATGGACCAGGAAGACTATGAGGTGCTGGTAGCTGAGGGGCTATATGCAGTGCTGGTGTACCAAGAAACCTACCATAAAGAGAATTACAAACAATATCACCCAAAGGGTAAAAAGTCAAACTATGATTATAGGTTGGATACACCTGACAGGTTGGGCAGGGCGGGTATACACAAGATAGGCTTGGGGGTGCTGATAGGGCTGGAAGACTGGCGTGCCGACAACTTTTTTACAGCACTACATGTAGCGTATATGGAGCGTACTTTCTGGCAAACCAAGTACAGTATTTCCTTCCCGAGACTGAGGCCGGCAGAGGGGCTGATAGAGCCTAAAGTAGCCATTTCTGACAAGGAACTGGTGCAGCTAATATGTGCATGGCGCATTTATAATGAAGAAATAGAATTGTCGGTATCTACCCGCGAGAATGCGGTATTTAGAGATCACATTATACAAATGGGTGCTACCAGTATAAGTGCGGGTTCTAAGACCAATCCTGGTGGATATGTTGTGGAGCCCGAGTCGCTGGAGCAGTTTGAGATAGATGATAGCCGCTCTGTAGCAGAGGTGAGGGCAATGATAGAACACAAAGGCTATAAGCCAGTTTGGAAAGATTGGGAGCGTTTTGGAGTGGCACAAACGGTATAACATGTTGTCGGTAGATGAAAAAATGAGGTATGGCAGGCAAACTATATTGCCGGAGATGGGCGAAGCCGCACAGCTACTACTGAAGGCCGCCCGGGTACTGGTAATAGGTGCTGGTGGGCTGGGTTGCCCGGTGCTACAATACTTAGCAGCTGCCGGAGTGGGTACACTGGGTATAGCCGATGGCGACGTGGTGTCCGTATCTAACTTGCAACGCCAAATACTCTACACTGCTGCCGACATAGGTAGCCCTAAGGCTCTAATAGCTGCCCGCCAAATAAAAGCACTGAATCCGCATACAGATGTAAGAATACATCAGGTTTTTGTAAATGGTGATAACCTGCTCACTATTGCTGCCGACTATGATATGATTGTCGACGGATCTGACAATTTTGCTACGCGTTATCTGGTAAATGATGCTGCTGTGATACTAGGTAAGCCCATGGTATCTGGAGCTATATACAAGTATGAGGGGCAGGTATCAGTATTCAATTATAATGGTGGTCCTACCTACCGTTGCCTGTTTCCTCAGCCACCAGGTGAGGGTGAGTCGCCCAACTGTGCCGAGATAGGGGTGGTGGCTACGCTGCCCGGCATAATCGGTACAATACAGGCCAATGAGGTTATAAAGATAATTACTGGCATAGGTGATGTGCTATCGGGTAGGTTGCTCGTGATTGATACCCTGGGTATGACTACTCATTTTTTCAATTTTGCTGCGAATCCTACCAATAAACTAATAACAGCGCTGAGTGAGCCTGAGTTAGCGCAGTGTGCTGTATTGCCTACACAAGTAACCTATACTCAACTACAAGAACTGATGGCTGCACAGCCCACTATACAACTGGTAGATGTGCGCGAAGCCGAAGAACACCAAACGACCAATATAGGAGGCATTAATATGCCGTTATCGGGACTGGCTGATAACCTGAACTTGCTGCAAAAAGATAAACCTGTTGCGGTCTACTGTGCATCGGGGGTGAGGAGTATGCGGGCTGCCCAGTTGCTGTTGGAGCAGGGTTTTGGGCAAGTTATGAATCTGCAGGGAGGGCTTCGTGCCCTGGGTTTATAGCCATTACTACCTCTACAAATGCAGCTACTGGGTCGGGAGATTTCCAGATAGTGCCGAGTAGTGCTGCACCATCGTAGCCATGCTGTAGCAACTTCGGAATGTTGTGTGGTGAAATGCCTCCGAGGCCTATTATTTGAGGGCAAAATATATGGTCTTTTTCTGCCTTTTGTCTGGTGCTGCTAATGTCTGATATGGCTATAGCTGCCTTGTACCCAGATTTGGAAATACTATCGAATAATGGACTTATGAATACGTATCTGTAGGGATAGTTGTTATCGGTTATCTCTTGCCAACAATGAAATGAGGTGGAAATAGCTGCTGATGGTACCCCCTTTAGCTGATTCCAAACTTCTTGGTTGCCCCTGGCTATGGTGTTGAGGTGTATGCCACCTAGTTTTAGTGTTAAATATAGATCATAACTTCCATGTATCACCAGCCGCCGTCTGTGCTGTGGGTGTATCTGTTCTATATATTGTGCGTATTGTGCTGAGGTGTAATGTGGTTTGCGGATATGAAACCTATATGCGCCCATGTCCAACAGCCGGTTTGCGGTAGTGGTTTCGTGGGGGATATCTGTATTGGGGCTGAGGATGATGAGTTTCATATGTTGCATTTTCGATTGGCAATGTTACGTATTACAGTCTGTTTCAGGTATATTAGTTTGTTTTTAATGGTTGTATCCTATTCGGTTTTTTTGATAAGTTAATATTATGGACCAATAAAGAAATATCCCAACTGTAAGGTATCTGGTCAATATCTTTGTATGTCTATACATTTATTATGCCGCACACTACTAAGTTACAATTCCTTTCATTGATTGCATTATCTGCAATACTGTGTGCCTGCGGTGACAAAAAAGTGGATGTACCAGCCAAAGCAGGAGGGCCTAAAACCCTAACAGCAGAAGGAATAGTAGTGAAGCCCGAACTTTTTGAGAACGAATATACTACCAGTGGTACATTGGTGCCCAATGAAGAGGTGAACATTATGCCTGAGCTACAAGGCAGGATAACCTCTATCACGTTTAAAGAAGGAGCAGTAGTGACCCAAGGCCAAGTACTTGCTCAACTGTATAATGAGGACATAAAAGCCCAGATTCAAAAGTTAAGGGCCCAGCGCGAACTGCAAGTAAAGATACGCACACGGCAGGCCGAACTGCTGAATATAGGTGGTATAAGCCAGCAAGACTACGAGACAACCAATACCCAGATATCTGCCATAGATGCAGATATTGCCTATTCGCAAGCACAACTAAGGCGCACCAGTATCATAGCGCCATTTAGTGGCAGAACAGGTATACGCAATGTCAGTAGTGGTGCTATAGTAACACCTGCTACTGTACTGACTACGCTGCAACAGACTGCTATGCTGAAAATGGACTTCAGTATGCCTGAGCAATACAGGGATGAAGTGAAAACAGGTAAGCAGGTGCTGTTTACCATAAATGGTAAGCAGGATACTTTTACAGCTAACATAGCTGCCATAGAACCATCGGCCAATAGTACGACCCGTACCCTGAGGGTGCGTTCCTTGGTAGATAATAAGGCAGGCAAGCTGGGGCCCGGTGCGTTTACTCATATTACTATACCGTTTCAGCATAATGCTAATGCAGTGCTGATACCCTCGCAGGCGGTGATACCTACCAATAGGGAAAAGGTAGTGGCCGTAGTAAAAAATGGCAGGGCTACCATGGTGCCTGTGAAGATAGGTGCGCGCACCAGCGACAGGGTAGAGATTCTCCAAGGCCTAGCGACTGGTGATACGGTGTTGATAACGGGCATCATGCAGGTGAAACCTGACATGGAGGTGAAGGTTGTGGTGAAATAGTTTCTGTGCATTTTATTTGATTTATCGGGTTATTCAATTTCCGGTTTATTTCCGGTGTTTTCATGTGTTTTAGCACTTAACTCATTGATTATCAATGCTATTCATTTTCCCGGTTCGTAGTCATTTTCCGGTTGGGATTTGTTTTTTAGAGCGAGGAAGAGTGTGAGGGCGAAGGGACAGCCGAAGGGGCTGTGTTCCGGCTCCGTTTCCGGTGTTTTCATGTGTTTTGGCACTTAAGTCGTTGATTATCAATACTATTCACTTTTCCGGTAGGTACCCATTTTAATGATGGTGGGGTTGATGCCACGGGAGTGGGTAGGGCGCTTTCGGTTGGTACTCCTTTATTCATATTGTATTTATTGTAAATTTCCGGTTTGTTTCTGGTGTTTTCATGGGTTTTGATGCTTAAGTCATTGATTATCAATACTATTCACTTTTCCGGTATGTACCCATTTTAATGATGGTGGGGTTGATGCCACGGGAGTGGGTAGGGCGCTTTCGGTTGGTACTCCTTTATTCATATT
>JAIXSZ010000077.1 GCA_027484425.1 Sphingobacteriales bacterium | reverse complement strand
TGCGGACTGGACGGGACTCGAACCCGCGACCTCCGCCGTGACAGGGCGGCATTCTAACCAACTGAACTACCAATCCATGTAGTTGAGTGTTTTAACTATTATTCTAAGATATAACTGCTTTCTAGCAGGGTTATCTATTGTTTTTCTAAAGAACTTCAGCACTGTTATGCGCTGTTCGGGGTGCAAATATACGAGGGGATTTCAGAAAACAAAAATGTTTTTAGAAATTGTGACACATAATTTTTCACGCTATACGCCTTATCACCTTTTACACTAGCTGCACTAGTTGTCCAGCTTCACTTCCATGAGTTTTGGCCAGTTTTTGCCCGTAATAAATATTCTGTTAGTTGCTGCATCATAGGCTATACCATTGAGCACATCGGGTGCACCTTCGTACCCAGATATGGGGGGTATACCGGTGCGCTGCCTCAGATCGCTAAGGTCGGCACGGGCCACTACCTTGCCTGTAGAGGTATCTATTTTAAGTATGCGGTCTGTTTGCCACTGATTGGCATATATATAGCCCTTTATGAGTTCCAGCTCATTTATCTGGTATGCTGGCCCACGCTCATCGGTTACAGATAGCTGCTTTACCACTTGCCCAGTAGCAGGGTCTTGAAAGTAAATCATGTTACTGCCATCAGAGAATATCAGGTGTGTACCATTATTAGTCATACCCCAGCCCTCTGGTGTGTGAAATGAAAACGTAGCTACCTGCTTGAGTGTGGCAAGGTCATACACAAAACCCTTACCTTCTTTGTAGGTAAGTTGATAAATCCTGCCGTTCAGTATAGTCATTCCCTCGCCAAAGTACTTAGCATCCATTTTGGTACTTTTTAGCACTTTACCCGTTGTCAGTTCTGTCTTTCTTATATCAGACAGTCCATACTGACCTATACTTTCGTACAAGTATCCGTCTTTAAACTCAAGCCCTTCAGTAAACGCAGCCGGGTCGTGGGGGTACTGGGTAACTATATCATAGCTCATGATGGCTGGCACATCAACAGCTGCTGGCGCATCGGTAGGTGTGGCAGCTGGCTCATCAGGCGATTCACTATCCTTACAGGCTGCTAGTGCCGTAATCAGCATGACTACAGCTATTTTACTGTATTTTTTCAGTTGTATCATATCTCTTAAAGCCTATTGGGTTTCGGGGTATTGGTTTGTTTTCAAGAGCCAGCTCTCCATTATCGTCGTTGAGTCTGGTTATTCCAGTAAAGCTGGACGAGAACGCCGCTTCCATGCCTCTAGCCACGATCTCAGTAACTACGTCATTAATCAAAGCCTCTGGTTCTTCAATTATTGCTATGGTGCTATACTCGGGTTCTTCTTGGTCTATATCGCTATAGTGGGGGCGCAGCAGCACCAATATTTGTCCAGCTATAGTGGGCGTAAATGATATACTAAAACCCTCTTCAGAATATGTTTTGCGTTCACCCATGCTATTTCTGAAGGTAACCAACACAGGCATAGCACCAGACCTAAATGTAAGGGATGGCATTTTAGAACTTGTGCCTCTGATGTCTTCATTAAATGCATGAAGCGTATCTACAAAAAATCCTTGTTTGTACTTTGCATTTTCATTCAGGTACTGTGCCATTTTTTTCAGATGCTCTCTGACACCCTCATATCTGTGCAGCCACTGTTCCCTTCTGCTTTGCACCTTTGTTAGCCCTTCGTCATAGAGATTGGCTACTTTCAGTATTTTCTCAAACATACTCAAGTAATTTTATTGCACTCCTAATCACTAGATTTCACAAATCTGATAACGATGTGCAAAATAAGGTTTTATATACAATACCCGAAAAACACCTTTATACCAGATATTCGTACGGCAGTATCCTAACCAACTGCACCCTTATTGGGACGGGATATTTATGATACAGCATATTGTCTGTATCTTGCCACTGTATCTGTGCAAAAGAGTTGATTGTTGTCATGCATAAACTTGTAAATTTATTAAACGCTATTATTATTTTGTTGTTGCTTGTTTCTTGCAACGACACCTCTAAACTACCTGCTACGGTAACATTCACTGAGCATATAGCACCTGTATTGTACAATAATTGTACAATTTGCCACCGACCTGAAGGTAGTGCACATTTTTCTTTGGTTTCCTATCAGGATGCCAAAAAATATGCAGCAGCCAATGAGTACGTAACCCGCCAACGCATAATGCCACCATGGCCCGCAGACCCGCACTACACAGAGTTTGCCGGCCAAAGAGTATTATCAGACAACGATATAAAACTATTTGAAAAATGGGTAAAAGATGGCACCCCTATGGGGCCCGAAAATAAGCTACCTGCCTTACCTTCCTACCCCACGGGATCAGATATAGGCACTCCTGACCTGCGTATACCCGTAAAACCTTACCTATTACCTGCCAACAGCCTAGATAAGTTTTTGTTGGTTAAGGTGCCATTCGAGTTGCCTAATGATACGTTTGCAAGTGTAATAGAGTTTATACCTGGGCGTAGAAACGTAGTACATCACGTAAACGGCGACATGGTGAAGTATGATTTTGATAAAAAGAAAACAGTATTTGGAGGTGAGCAAATTATGGAGATGGCTGCAGATACGGCTACACTATTACAAGCCTACCAACGCCTAGGCCTGCCCAATGACGACGGCACTTATCCAACTCTTCAGAAATCTGTAGTGAATTATCTGCCTGGTGTGTACGGACAAATATATCCTCGTGGGATAGGTGGTTACAAGCTACCCCGAAAAGGAGCATTTTTGCTCAATGATTTGCATTATGGATTCACTAAAAACGAATCTTTTCTCGACAGTTCTTTTATCAACATTTTCTTTTCACCTATACCTCCCAATAGACCAGTCAAGGAATTTCAGTTGGGTACGCTAGGCGTAGCTCCAGTAGAACCTGACATGCTGATTCAGCCTAATAAGGTGAAAAAAGTTTATAGTAAATACAGCATACCAGCTGATATATCAGTGCTTACGCTCAATCCGCACATGCACCTGCTGGGCAAGAGCTTCAAAGCCTATGCCTTGCAACCCAATGGAGATACTATACGGCTGATATCAATACCCAATTGGGACTTTAACTGGCAGTACTTTTATACTTTTAAAAAAATGGTACATGTACCCGCTGGCAGCACTATCGTAGCCGAGGGCATATATGACAATACCACTCAAAACCTAAACAATCCTTTTAGCCCCCCAAAACTTGTAACCGACCAAAACGGCAGTATGAAAGCTACAGATGAAATGTTTCAGTTTATAGTGACGTACTTACCCTACCAGCCCGGCGATGAAGAGATTAGTTTAGAAAGGAAATAACTATTATACAATCACGTATTTTTGCA
>JAIXSZ010000021.1 GCA_027484425.1 Sphingobacteriales bacterium | reverse complement strand
CTGGTATTCCTGTAAACCGAAATGTTATTTGTTCCGTAATTGGCAACTACTAGGTCCGCTTTGCCATCGCCGTCTATATCCCCCGTTGCTACATCATACACCTGTGTATTGGCTCCGTATGTATACGTGGAATTAAAATTCAATGTTGCTGGCACAAACGCACTATTATCATATTTTGGTAAGAACGGGTATTGCGAATAACCAGTAAGTTTAGATATAACATTATTTACAGATACCCTATCGTAAGTAGCACCTAATGGCACCGTAGCCGTCAGCGTAGTAGTGCTAGAGGCGGTCACTGTGGCACGAGTAGCACCAAAGTATACGATGTTATTGGCTGGAGTAGCGCTGAATCTCGTACCCGTTAGGGTCAGCGTTGCCCCCGGATTGGCAGTAGTAGGATTTACAGAGGTGACTGTGGTGGGAAGAAAAGTGGGATTATTCCTAAATACTGAAACCGTAGCTGAGTTACGGTTAGAAACCACTATGTCAGGTAGATTATCTCCGTCCAAATCGCCGATGGATATGCCTACTGGTAAGCTTCCGGTTGCATAGGTGACCTGTGTAGCAAAAGAACCAGTTGTTATGCTACCGCTACTGCTGGTATTGCGAAGTACAGAAACAGTAGCGGAATTATTATTGGTCACCGCTACATCTGGCTTGCCATCGCCATTAATATCACCTATAGCCAAATACATTGGGCCGCTGCCGACTGCAAATGTTACCCGTGTAGCAAAAGAACCAGAGGTAATACTACCGCTAGTGCTGATATTACGGAATACTGAAACATTATTGGAGGGGGTACTAACCGCAACCACCATATCCTGCTTTCCATCACCGTCAATGTCGCTCAAAGCAACAGAATATGCCCCATCGCCAACGGCAAATGTAACAGGTGCAGCAAAAGAACCAGATGTGATGCTGCCACTACTGCTGGTATTGCGATACACTGAAACATTATCGGAAACTATACTAGCCACTGCCATATCTGGTTTGCCATCACCATCTATATCGCCGATAGCCACACTCCAAGGGTTGGTCCCGGTAGCAAATGTGACCTGTGTGGCAAAAGAACCAGATGTAATACTGCCAATAGTACTGGTGTTGCGCAGCACAGAAACATTAGCTGAGGCTGTATTCGCCACTGCTATATCTGGTTTGCCATCCCCATCTATATCGCCTATGGCTAGGCTGTGTGAGCCATTACCGGTGGCAAAGGTGACATAGGAGGCAAAAGAGCCAGATGTAATAGTACCACTAGTGCTGGTATTGCGCAGTACAGAAATCGTAGAAGAAACAGCATTCGAATTTGCCACAACAATTTCTGGTTTGCCATCTCCATCTATATCGCCTATAGCTACACCTGCGGGAGCTGTTGCAGTAGCAAATGTAACTGGTGAGGCAAAAGAACCAGATGTAATGCTGCCGCTACTGCTCGTGTTACGATACACAGAAACAGAAGCAGAGCCTTGATTCGCTACTACAAGGTCGGGCTTACCATCCCCATCTATATCCCCAATAGCTGAGCCAAACGGATTAGTACCAGTGGCAAAAGTCACCTGAGAGGCCATGCTGATAGTGCTCGGATTTGTTGCACTATTATCGAACGTGGGCAGAAACGGATACTGCGTAAAACCAGTAAGTGGGCAAATGTTGTTCATTACAGATACTTCCTTGTAGGTAGCACCTACCGGTACGGTCGCTGTCAGGCTAGTAGTACTGGCAGCGGTCACCGTAGCACGGGTAGCTCCAAAGTATACTATATTGTTGCCAGCAGTAGCATTGAAGCCAGTACCAGTAATAGTCACTACTGCACCCGGATTGGCTGCATTGGGACTAACTGATGTTACACTAGGTGCAGCAACAACAGTAACTACTGTCGTTACGCTGTTGCCAGCAAAGCTTGCTCCAGCACTACCTGCATAAGTAATAGTAACGGTGCCACCAGATATTCCAGTAACAACACCAGTCGAAGTACCTACCGTAGCTACAGCAGTATTACTGCTACTCCAGGTGCCACCACTGGTAGCATTAGCTAGAGTAATAGTGCTACCCACACACGCCTGGGCAGCACCAGTTATAGGTCTCAGCGGGTTGTTCCTGAAAACACCCATCGTTGCAGTGCCAAAATTGGTACTTGCCACATCTGCCATGCCATCACCATCCAAGTCGCCAACCGCTATACCATGTATCTGCGTGCTGGCACCTGAAGGAAAGTCTAGCCTTGCAGCCATCGATATACTACCGGACGTACTCGTATTACGAAACACGCTTAAATTGTTGGCGCCAAATGAGGACAACGCAATGTCTGCCTTGCCGTCTCCGTCCAGGTCGCCCATATCCACGTGAAAAGGCGCCGCCCCTGTCGTAAAGTCAACTTTGGCAGCAAAAGAACTACTTGTTATAGAACCCGATGTTGCAGTATTGCGTAATATTGAAATAGAAGCTCCATTGTTATTTGTAACGATTAGGTCAGTCTTCCCGTCACCGTCCACATCGCCTTCACGCAATCCCCACGGACTTGCACCAGTAGCAAACGTTATGGCAGAAGCGAATGATCCACTGCTCAGCACTCCTGCAGTAGCTATGTTACGGAATACTGCAACGGTATTACCCACATAGTTGGTGCTCACCATATCTGGCTTACTATCTCCGTCTATATCTGTCAGCACTATACTTACTGGGTTGGAAACACCTGTAACGCTTGCTGATGATGCGAATGATATGCTACCCGCCGTACCAGTGTTCCTGTGCAGCGTTATCGAGTTAGAAACCGAATTCGTCACTGCTACATCAAGTCTTCCGTCTCCGTCTATATCAGCCACTGCTACTATCGCTGGGCTTGATGCCGCAGTTATATCAACCTTAGTTGCAAATGACCCTGAATTGATAACACCGCTTGTGGCAGTATTGCGCAACACTGAAAAATTGCCGCTGCCATTGTTGGGTACTAT
>JAIXSZ010000059.1 GCA_027484425.1 Sphingobacteriales bacterium | reverse complement strand
GGCGGTACAACTACTATTAGCTATACAGTAAGCACTGGTTGTGTAAGAACAACAATTGTAACAGTTGGTACGCCACCAGCTATAACTGGTAACCCAAGTATTTGTTTTGGTCAAACCAGCTTATTGGTTAGCAGTGGCGGTGTATGGAGCAGCAGCAACCCAATAGTCGCTACAGTAGCAGCCAGCGGAATAGTTACTGGTGTTAGTTTAGGCAATGCAGTCATCACATATCGCTCTACAGCTAATGCATTATGCTTCGTAACTCAGACAGTAACGGTAAATCCAGTACCTTCAGCTATAGTAGCGCCTCCAGCCTTGTGTCCTGGCCAAACAGCAACTTTAACCAGCTCACCTGCTGGTGGCACTTGGACCAGTAACTTTCCTACCAAAGCATCGGTGGATCCAGTTACAGGTGTAGTGACAGCAGTAATCTTCAACTATACCGCAATATCCGTTGTAAACATTACTTATACATTACCTACTGGTTGTGGTGGTATTGCTACCGTTACCGTTAACCCCTTACCATCGCCTATAGGCGGGAACAGGAATATATGTGTAGCCGGTTCTACTACCCTTACCAATAGTACTACCGGTGGTACTTGGAGCAGCGCCAACCCAGCGTTAGCTACTGCAGCACCAGGTGGTATAGTGACGGGTGTATCAGCAGGTTTGGCCACTATCAGCTACACCAATGCACTTGGCTGTGCTAACACAGAAGTAGTAACGGTCAACGCTATGCCAGGAGCCAATACAGGATTAGCGAGTTTATGCTTACCCAGTGGCACCACACTTAGCAATGCAGCTGGTGCAGGTACATGGACCAGTAGCAACACAACAATAGCCACAGTTAACTTCTCTAGCGGTGTAGTAACTGGAATTAATTCAGGTACTGCAAACATTACCTACAGCAAGGCAGCCGGATGCACAAGCGTAACAGTGGTAACAGTAAATGCTGGTTTACCTGCCATTACAGGCACCGCTGTAGTATGTGTAGGGCTTAATACTACACTCACAAACACCACAAGTGGAGGCACTTGGTCTAGCAGCGACCCTTCCATAGCCACCATAAGCTCTACAGGTGTGGTGACTGGTGTTAGTTTGGGTAACAGTACGATCACCTACTCTAATGGAGCATGTAACACCACTAGAGTGGTGACGGTCAATTGTTTCGCTCGTCCAGGCAATACAGATGTACAAGATGTAGCACAAACCAGCTTTAGCCTCTTCCCTAATCCTACTACCGGAAACCTCACCCTCGCTACAAGTGTTTCAGGTAAGGCTACTATCTATACTGTAGATGGAAAAGAAGTACAAAGCTATGACGTAGCAGTAGGTAACAACAACCTAAATTTACCCTACAATCTCGCTACTGGTGTTTACATGTGCCGCTTTACTGGCAACGATGGCAGCTCACAATTAGCAAGATTAGTTTACCAGCAATAACAGAAACTAATATACTTTCACTATGAAAAAGCCTGATTTCTAATTTAGAAGTCAGGCTTTTTTATGATTTATCAGACCAATGTGAAACCAATAAACATCAAGGCATTTTCAAATAAGATTAAAGAATTCAGAACTTAAAAACTCTAAAATATTCAAAACGGTAAATTAATTGACAAATAGTGATCGTTGTTAAAAAAAAAGAGAAAAATATACGCTAGATAATAATATAAATATACAAGCACCAATTTCCGTACAAAATTGTAATACAGAATATTACACAGATAGCGATTTTGAATTCATTAAAATATCATACAAAAGTCAAATATCACAGTATAAATCAATTGAATAAATTTAAATTTTCGGAAAGTTAACCCTATATTTGTAGAATAATATACCCAAAAACAAACCTTATGAAATTCAAAAAAACAAAACCTTCATAGTCGCCTTTCGTCCTGAAAGATAGGACTTACTGCCAATCACTGTTTCCCCTGAGAAGAACGTGGGCTTACATTTAAATTTACTAAATGTACCCTGCCATCTTATTCGTATGCGCATGTAGAACATCTTTGTACAACTAACCAAAAGAAAAAAACCCAAATTTAGTCATGAAAAAAATAGTCACCCCACTGCTATTATGCCTGTGTATAGCAACGAACACACAAGCACAGCAAACCTTAAAGAAGGCATCAAACATTGAGCGAAATGCTGTAGACAACACAGTAACAGCTGTAACACTACAAGGCGATGTCAACTACAAAGTAGGACAAGCCGCAGAATTGTTCAGAGATTATCTGGAACTTAATACCAACAAAACACAGCTGGTACTGAGGAACACCAGTGTATCGAAAAAGGGAATTACTACAGAAAGATATGACCAGTACTGCAACGGAGTAAAAGTAGAAAATGGCGTATATACCGTAATGTATGGCAACGACAGCCGTGCCAGCTTTATGAATGGCAACTTTTATAAAGCAGTACCAACAGCGAGTAGTACACCAACACTGAATGAGAAAACTGCTGTAACAAAAGCTATAAGTGCAGTGAATGCCCGTAAGTATGCTTGGGAAATGGAAGGGCTGGAGCAACAACTGAAGCAAGAAAAAAAGGACAGCAGAGCGACCTACTACCCAAAAGGAGAACTGGTGTGGATAGAAGACCATACTGCCCAAAAGTCGGACCGTGTATTACATCTAGCATACAAGTTTAATGTGTATGCTATGGAGCCACTGAGCAGACACAATGTATATGTAGATGCAAAAACTGGTAAAATACTACACAAAAAATCATTGATAGATCAAATAAATGGCACAGGTACTACATTGTATAGTGGACCCGTATCTTTTAATACATCTATATTGGGAGGAGTTAATAAACTTAGAGACTCTACAAAGGGTTTGGGTATTAATACATTCTCTTGCGCAAACACTACCGGATCTACAATAGTAGATGTAACCAGCGCATCGAGCGTATGGGCTACAGATGCGGCACTCGACGCACACTGGGGCGCATCTAAAGTATTTGATTATTTCCTACTAGAACAAGGAAGAAACAGCTTTGACGATGCTGGTGCTGCTATTAATAGTTATGTACACTTTGGTACAAACTATAACAACGCATTCTGGAATGGCTCTCAAATGGTATATGGAGATGGCTCTGGCCTACCCTCTGGCTTTTCTCCTCTTACTTCGTTGGATGTTTGTGCTCATGAAATCGGTCATGCTATTTGTCAGTATACAGCCGATCTTATATACGAAAAGGAACCCGGAGCTATGAATGAAGGCTTTAGTGACATTTGGGCTGCTATAATAGAAGAATATGCCAACCCACATGAAACCGATGCAGTAGCTAAAGACAAATGGAAAATAGGAGAAGAAATAGCAACCAACCCTTTACGCAGAATGGACAACCCAAATACTCGTTTCCAGCCAGATACCTATGGTGGAACCTACTGGGTAAGTGTAAGCGGATGTACACCCGCTGAGGGAAATGACTATTGTGGCGTTCATACAAATAGTGGTGTACTTAATTATTGGTTTTATTTGCTATGTACAGGTGGTAGCGGAACTAATGACTTGTCGAATGCATTTTCGGTGACAGGTATAGGTACTGCCAAAGGAGCTGACATTGTTTACCAAACAGAACTTATGCTTACCCCTACATCCACTTTCGCAAGTTGCCGCACAGCAAGTATCAGCGCTGCTACAGCACTATATGGCGTGTGCTCACCCGAAGTAGAAGCAGTAACAAGAGCATGGTATGCTGTGGGTGTAGGCAGCAACTACACTACCCCTTCCCTACCAGCTATTACTGGTGTCAGCACTGTTTGTCAAGGAAGTAACACAACATTCAGTATTGGATCTATAGGAGGCACATGGTCATCTAGCAATACTACTGTAGCTACAGTAAGCAGTACTACTGGCATTGTATCAGGGGTGGCATCAGGCACAGCGACAATAACATACAATAGTGGAGCATGTATAGCCACAAAAATAATTACTGTAAACCCATTGCCCGATGCTGGAACGTTGACGATACCTACGAGTGTATGCGGTGGAAGAGCAGTTGAATTTACTATAACTTCATCGTATGATGGAGTAATGACAACAACGCACCCGGATAATGTAATTATAACTTCACTTCCTTCTGATTTCAATATTTATGCTGAAAACTTAAGCTCTTCAATTGTTAACGCAACAGTTTTCTATATTCGCAGTAATACTTGTGGTTCTGATACTACAAGCGCAAATATTCAAGTAAATCCTATGCCAGCAACTATTGTTGGAAGTACAATAATGAGTGTTGGTACAACAGACACATTAACAAGTGCTACTGCTGGAGGTACATGGAGCAGCAGTAATCCTAGTAAAGCTACAATAAATTCTATTTCTGGTGTCGTTACCCCTTTGTCCCCAGGTATTACTACAATAAGCTATACACAATCTGGTGGATGTTACAAATCATTACCCATAGCCATTGATGATGGATATCCCAATGCTGTAGGTAAAATAAATACCATAATAGGCAATGGCACAGCAGGATATAGCCCTGATGGCACCGTAGCAAGTAGTGCTTTGGTTTCTAATCCTTATTTAGTAGATATGGATAGTGCAGGGAATATATATTACGCAGAAGGTTTATATATAAAAAAGAAAAGTACAGCTAACATTATCACTACCATAGCTGGTAATGGAATAGCCAGAGGCTTTTATGACTATGTAATAGCCGGACCTGCTACAGCTATTCCTTTAAGAGAAATTGAAGCTATGGCAGTAGATAAACAGGGTAATGTTTATGTTTGCGGTTGGAGTGGAATAGAAAAAATTGATGTCGACGGAAATATATCATTATTCGCTGGTTCAGCGCCTTATGGCTCATCATTTGGGGGGGGATTTTTCGTTAATGTTACCGCAATTGGAGCATCTCTTGGGCAAGTTTATGGAATGAGTACTGATGAAGAAGGTAATCTTTACTACACTGAAACTATCTTTGGCACAGTTAATAAAATTGACATTACAACAAGTTTAATTAATACTGTAGCAGGAACGGGATCTCCTGGTATATCACACATAGACGAGCCATATGATAATGTACCTGCTACTTCTGTAAATCTTATCGGCCCTAGAGATGTAGCAATAGGTAAAGATGGTTGTATTTATATAGCAGAAACCGAAGGAGGAACAATAATGCGTGTAGACACTACAGGCTTATTAAGAGTGGTAGCTGGAGTAAGACTTGCTGCTTCGTCTACCTATGGAAACGGAGGACCTGCTATACTAGCAGGCATATTAGCTTACAAATTAAATGTTGACACAAGCAACAATATATATATATCAGATGGTGCATCTATCAGGAAAATTAATAATGAAGGTATTATTAATGCTTTCGCAGGCACTGGAAGTACAGTATATAATGGCGAATGTAAAAATGCAGATATAGCCAACATTGCTGCTATTGACTTTGTGGTAGACAAAGATGGCGGATTAATTACTGCTGAAGGTGGGAATCATAGAATAAGGAAGATTCAAAACCCTGACCTTTATAGCCCCATAATAACGGGTAGATTTATATTGACAACTGATGACACCAGCCAATTAGCAGCATCTCTACCCAGTGGCACATGGAGTAGTAGCAATACATCTGTAGCTACTGTGGATACTACAGGAAAGGTAATATCTATAGCTACTGGTACTACTATAGTGTCTTATATGCTTGCAGATACCTGTATGAGTCCTATAGCCACAGCGGTGATATATGTAAATACTGCACCTGGAGAGACATTGACTTTGTCGGGTATCTCTTCTATATGTCAAGGCAGCACAACCACTATTTCGGCTTCTATACCAGGTGGATCTTGGAGCAGCAGTAACACCGCGATAGCTACTGTAGGTACAGCAGGTATTGTGACAGGTGTAGCAGCGGGTACCAGTATCATTTCGTACATCGTTTCAGACAGTACAGGTATAGATACAGCTACAATAGCAATAACTGTAATACCTGCATTCCCTGATACACCTTCTTTATCAGGCATTGATGTAATATGTGCGCTGACTTCTTTTTATTACGATTTCACTGCTTCAATTCCAGGTGGTACATGGAGTAGCAGTAATACATTAGTTGCCACTATTTCATCAACAACGGGTGCTATTACAGCCCTGAGTGGTGGTACATGTACTATGACTTACAGTATGTCGAATGGCTGTGGCACTACAATTGCCACTAAAAATTTGACCGTTAATCCCACTCCCGGTGGCATTACAAGCAGTACAGGCACTTTAGCAGTTGCAGTGGGAAGCACTATAACACTAAACTGTACGCCAGCTGGTGGCGTGTGGAGTAGTAGCAATGCTAATGCTTCAATTAATTCCATAACCGGAGTAATAACGGGAGTATCAACAGGATCTTCCATAATAAATTATACTAATTCTTACGGTTGCACTAAATCAATAGTATTTAGTGTCATTGCAGCAGCAGATACAAGCAGCACACTGAAAATATACACGATTGCTGGTACAGGCGTTGGTGGATTCTCTGGAGATGGTGGATTAGCAACAAATGCTAAAATCAACCAACCAAGCTACTTGACTAAAGACGCTGCAGGCAACATTTATT
>JAIXSZ010000033.1 GCA_027484425.1 Sphingobacteriales bacterium | reverse complement strand
TATTGATAATCAATGACTTAAGTGCCAAAACACATGAAAACACCGGCAAAAAACCGGCAAAAATAGAAATAAACATTAAACCAAATATGACTACAGAAGACCAGTACATCATCCCTAATCAACATAATCAAAAGAATCAGATGAATCAGTGGTTCAGACAAACACCAACCGGAAAATGACTACATACCGGAAAAGTGAATAGTATTGATAATCAATGAGTTAACCCCAAAAACACATGAAATGACCGGAAACAAACCGGAAACAAACAAACCAAAATTTACTTATTTCACTCTCCTACCCTTCCACTCATAATCACCCACAAAACCCAAAAAACCCGCTATAACAATGTATAATATATGCAATGGCTGCAAAAAAGGAAAAAACAACAACACCCTGCTATTACCAAAAAAACGAGCCACAGGCACCAAAAAATACAACTCCACCCATACCTTTATCATATATATCACCAACGCCATAGTTAGCAGCGCACTACTAAAAATGCCACCTACTGCCAGCAGCAGCAACAATACATTAAAAAAATACACCAGCATCAACACACCCGTCAATCTGGCATCATTATACTTCCCCGATTTCGAAGCCCAGCGTATCCGCTGCTGCAAAAAGCTGTTCCAATCTGACTGAGGCAACGTACTCACAGTTGCATCCACAGATTTCAGATAAGCAATACCCCCAGACGATAAATGATTCACTTTCATCATCAACAAATAATCATCCCCCGATGCCAAATGCTGTATACCCTCATATCCACCCACTTGCTCAAAAGTGCTCCTCCTAAACGACAGGTTAGCACCATTACTCATATTACCCAGCCGCAACCTATGAGCAGCCGCAGTTATTCCCTGCATACTCATAAAGTCTATCTGCTGAAACACCTCTACCAGGCTATTGTTAGCCTTGTACACCACCGGTGCCACTATCATCATAGGCTTTTTTTGCTCATATAGTGCAGCTATGTGCAGCAGCCACAGTTCAGGAGCTGTACAGTCAGCATCGGTAGTCACTATCAGCTCACCAGTGCTTTGGGCCACCCCAGCTGCTATAGCAGCCTTTTTGTAGGCATTTATAGCACTGTCGCCATCTAGGTAGTCAGCCAGTCTCAGACACCTTACTCGTTGATCATTACAGGCAGTTACAATAGCCACTGTGTCATCTTCTGAGTGGTCATCTATCACCAGCACCTCATATAGGTGCGCTGGGTATTGCTGGTTCAGCAGCGCAGCTACACAAGCTCCTATGTTGGCAGCCTCATTTCGGGCAGGTATTATTACAGATATTTTGGTATGTATCACGTATTGATTATCCACTATATGTTCAGGCTGCCTAGCCCAGCCATATCGGTAGGCTACCATCAGCCCCACATACCCCACCGTCAGTAGCGAAGAAATAATATATATAACGAGCATAGTTACAACAGGTGCTGCGCTATAGCATGCGCATTTTCAGCGTCAAAGATACGGTGTCCCTTGTCCAATACCTGTACAGTAGCAGATGGTATTCCCTTAGCAAAATCTGTGGCCAATTTTGGCGGCAATACACGGTCATAACGCCCCATTATTAGTACTACTCGCAGGTTATGAGCATTTATAATACGTCGTAGCACAGCGGGGCTATATACTAGGTAGCGCAGCGCAGGCCATGCCAGCAGCAGTAGTTGGCGACTATGCTCATGTTGCAGCGTCCCCATAGCCAGTCTATACTGGGTCACAGGTAGCAACCTTATTGTGCGCAGCGCTTCTGTCAGCGCTAAGCTAATTGTAGGTCGCAGCAAGGCAGTTCGCAGTAGCCATTTGCCTGGTACCGTCCGCACAAAAAAGTAATAGTAATAGTTAATAGCTAGCCCATCAGCAGCCAGCAGCAGCAGTCGGTCTATCTTATCAGGTAAGCATTTTACTAAGCCCATACACACCCTACCACCTATGCTATACCCCATTAGCGATACCCGCTGCACACCATATAGCCGCAGCACCTCCTGCACCAGCATAGCTAGGTGGGGCTCACTCAATGCCACGCCTTCCGTCCATGTACTACTACCATGGTGTGGCAGGTCAAAGGATAAAATCGTATATTCATCACCCAGACTCTTCTCAAAAACAGAGAACACAGTAGCCCTCTCGCCATAGCCAGGAAAAGCCAATAGCACCTTGCTACCCACACCCATTTGCAGATAATGAAGACGCTCCGAACCCAAAGACAAATATGGCATTAGTGCTTTACAATTTCTAGGTATCCCCTTAGTGATACCTACTCACCCATACAAATATAACACCCAATATCTCAAACCTTACACAGAGATTTAATGCACACAAACCTACCACACCATACCACCAAATCATACTACCTTTGCCACCGCTCATGAAAAGCATAAAAACCCTATATAAAAACGCATATACTGGCATATCTCCAGCAGCATGGTGGCTGTCGTTGGTGATGCTCATCAACCGATCTGGGTCTATGGTAGTACCCTTCATGACCCTCTACCTCACCGAAACCCAGCACTTCCCCATAGGCAAGGCAAGTATGGTAATGGCAGTTTTTGGTATGGGTGCTATTTGCGGCGGTGTATTGGGTGGCAAACTCACCGACAAATTTGGCTTTTACAATATTCAGTTATCGGCCCTACTATCTGGCGGGGTCATGTTTATACTCCTGGGTCAGGTCACTGATTTTAAGGCTATTTGTGCTTGCACCTTTGCCCTGGCGCTCCTCAACGAAACTTTTCGCCCTGCTAATGCCACCGCTATTGCCCACTACAGCAACGAGGAAACCCGCACCCGTAGCTACTCTCTCAATAGGCTGGCAATCAATCTAGGCTGGGCGGCTGGTGGTGCATTGGGTGGGTTTATAGCGTCACATAGCTACCACCTATTGTTCTGGATCGACGGCCTTACCAATATCACAGCGGCGCTCATATTGCTATTGGTATTATCGCCCTCACGCAACAGTGCCACCCCATCACACAAGTCCAAACAAAAATCTTTAATTACAAAATCGGCTTATAAAGACCGTCCTTATTTGGTATTTGTTGTACTTACAGTCCTGTTTGGCATGTGCTTTTTCCAGCTTTTTGCTACTATGCCAGTATATTTCAAGCAACAGTTACACCTTTCCCCTTTTCTGATAGGTTGTGTTATGGCACTCAACGGTTTGCTCGTTGCTGCCTTCGAAATGCCCCTGGTATTTACCCTTGAACACAACAAAAACTACATGCGTTTTATGGTATGGGGCACCATACTCATAGCCTTTTCGTTTTTGGTGTTCAACTTGCTCCCGGGGCAGTTGTCGCTGGCAGTTATTTCCACACTGTTTGTTACCATAGGCGAAATGCTGTCTATGCCCTTCATGAACACCTACTGGATCAGCCGCACCACTTCACAAAACCGTGGCCAGTATGCTGGTCTGTACACTGTGGCATGGTCTGTAGCACAAATCATTGGCCCCTACTCGGGCGGACAAATAGCCCAACACTGGGGATACAATGTACTTTGGTGGATAGTGGGCGCAGTGGGCCTTACATGCGCATCTGGTATGCATTGGCTTCGTATTAGAACAACTACAGCAGATTCCACTCCTTCCGCTGAGTAACACACATGCTATATGCATCAGCAGCATTTCTATGTTTTATTATAGATCTAGCCAGACAATTACTAACAACATGTGGATACTTAATTACATAATGCATGTTATGTTTACTATATTTTTGTTTGAAATAAAGATTACCAATGTCATTAACCACCTTGAAAGATGATTTGCTAGCAGAATTCAGAGATGAAAGGATAATGATAAGCGAGCAACTTGAATTATTAGATCCATTAGCTACTTCCCTTCGCAAACCTGCAGCCCGCCGCTTACTAAGTAGTGGTACGCTATTTATCACAGAATTCAGTTGTTATGTAATTAGCCTGGGTGGATTGGCGGTAATAGCTATGCTGCATCTAATTTACCCCTTTAGTATTCTCAACAAGATGTTCTACACCCCCGATGTGCGCAACAATGTGGGTGCCCCAAACCTAACTATGCTCATTGCTGCAGTGTATGCATTGCTGATAATAGGTGTGGTATTTATATTTATTATTGGTAGAATGGCAAGAGAGATACGCCTTAAAAATGACATTTTACACCATGCTGGCAAGGATATTAAGACTATCGTAGCCCAACACCTTGTGCGAAAAGCTGCTATCAATACCATTGAGCAACGTCACAACATGGGGCAGTCAGGTATTAGCCATCTTACAGAAAACAAAATCACCGTTCCCGAAGTAACAAAGGTGGGATAAATAAAAAACAAAATCTCATTAATGAATATTCCGCTTATCTAATGCTTTTCGATAGGCAATAGCATTTTTAATCTGCTCGTCATAGCTGCTGGCGAATGCCGAATATCCACTAAAATCATCTTTAGCGCAGAAATAGAGATAAGTAGTGCGAGGTGCATCTATGACAGCATTGATGGTATTAGGAGATGGAGTACAAATGGGTCCAGGAGGTATACCTGCATACATATAAGTATTGTATGGCGAATTGTGTTGGAGCATTGCGCTCGTCACTCTACGAATAGCAAAATCGCCTATCCCGAATTTGACAGTGGGGTCAGCCTGAAGCTTCATACCTTTTCTTACCCTATTAAGGTACACACTGGCAATTTTAGGCTTGTCTGAGCTCATATTGGTTTCTTCCTCTACTATCGAAGCTATAATTGTAGCTTCAGCGGGTGTTACGCCTTGTTCTTTAGCCTTACTTTTCCGTTCGTCATTCCAGAACCGGACATGATTTTTATAAATTTTTCTCAAAGCCTTGTCAGCACTTGTGTTCCAGAAGAACTCGTAAGTATCTGGCATAACTATTACCATAGCTGTAGCGGGTGTTACACCAAACTCGGATAAATATGTTGGATCATTCATCAATGACTTCAAATCAGTAGAATCAGCCTCTAGTGTTGTACAAATAAGCCTTACAAAATCTTGCTGAGTACGTAGTTTGTTGATCACCAATCGCACAGGTTCTTGTGTACCAGATCGCAGCATTCTTACGATATTAAAACTACTCATACCGTTCTTAATCTTATACCTACCAGCATGTACTTTTTCTGTCAGTTTCATTGCCTTAGCCACCAAACTTAACGTAGCTATATCTCCTACATAGCCACCTTCTTTAAGGGACTCGATAACCTGCTCATAAGTGGCACCAGTATGCACATATAGGTACTTTTCTTTGCCTATACTACCGGTGTTAGGTCCAAAAACCTTGTATAATAATACTGCTCCTATCCCTGCCATTACGAGCAAAATAAGCAGCCATTTACTACCAGTTGTATTGTTCTTCTGTGCCCGTGCCATAAGGGAATTTATGTGTAGTGAATGTATGAATTACTGTGCTAAAAACTAATTATGACCCTATCAAGTCTCTGATAACTACCGACGCTAATGTTGCTCCGAATGTAGCTGGCAAATAAGAAATGGTACCATATGCCGACTTCTTGAAATTGCTGCCGTCTGTAAACATTAAAGATTCTTTATTGGCAGGCTCTGGTGAAAACACCACTCTTATACCCTTGGTGATGCCATGACCTCGTAGTACCTTCCTTATTTGCTGGGCAAAGGGACAATTGTAAGATTTGGAGATGTCAGCAATTTTAAGGCAAGTAGGGTCAAGGCGAGCACCCGCACCCATGGAGCTGACAAGCTTTAACCCTTTAGCATGTGCAGCTCTAATAAATGTAATCTTGGGGGTGATGCTATCTATAGCATCCACCACATAATCGGGATTACTGTCGAGCATAGACTCTACTCTGTCGGGCATTACAAACTCTTTGATAATGGTCAGTTTCAGTTCGGGGTTTATCTGTTTTAGCCTATCACCCATCAGCTCAACCTTACTCATGCCATGAGTAGTAGCCAGGGCTGGCAATTGTCTGTTTCTGTTGCTCGGGTCTACTACATCTCCATCAATAATAGTCATAGCCCCTACCCCCGATCTACAAATGAACTCTGCTGCAAACGACCCTACCCCACCCATGCCCACTATAAGGACATGCGAATTGTTGAGTTTAGTAAGTTTTTCCTTGCCTATCAGTAACTCGGTGCGCGAGAGCCATGCAGTATCGGTCATCATTGTCCAAAAACGCTTTTAAAATTCTTTTGAAGTTGCAAAATAATAGCATCTGCATCAGTTTTCCTTATTTCTGCCAGACATTGGTATATATCTATAATTGAGGTTTCAGAATTATCTGTTTCAGCAAAAAAACAGTCTTGAGGCATTTTTTTTACAACCTCTTTAATACTTTCATTACCTCTTAGTAGTGCAGCACCAAATGACAAATAATAGCCTTTATCGAGTAATCTTTGAGCCAATAAGTTGTTTTTGTTATAGCCATGAAAGACCACTGGCACGTCTACTTTTTCTTCGTTGAGCACATCTACAACCTCTTCGTATGCTCTCACACAGTGTATAATTAATGGCTTGGAGATTAGCTTAGCCAACTGTATTTGCTGTCGAAAATAAAACAACTGCAACTCCCAATTTGTTTCGCAAACCTTATCTAATCCACACTCACCGATGGCTACTACCTGCTTATTTCCCGCGTTGGCTTTCAGTAGCGCAAAATCTGCTTTGGCATTTTGTAGATACCAAGGGTGTAACCCGATTGAATAAAGCCCTTTATCATTTACTATTTCGAAATCACGATAAACATTCAAAACAGAAAGCGATTCATCTGAGTGAGATAAGTTGTGAGTATGTATATCGTAGTATTTGAAAGGTATCATTGTTTTGATATTAATATTTCAAAACGACAAGAGGTCATCGCTTGGAATGCGACAACCCCTTGTAAAGAAAACAAAAAAAAGCTGAAATTAGCCTATTGAAACCAACTCTAGATCGAAAGTGAGATCGTGACCAGCTAATGGATGATTAGCGTCGAGAGTGACCATACCTTCGTTTACAGCTACAATTACTACTGGGAATACGTTACCCTGATCGTCGCCCATCTGCAATTCCATACCCACTTCAGGAGTCATATCGGCTGGAAAATCGGTAGTAGGATAATCCATTACCATTTCTTCATTTCTGTGACCATAAGCCTGATCAACAGGAATGGTAACAGTTTTTTTATCCCCAGCGATCATACCCATCACAGCGTCATCAAAACCTTTGATAACCTGACCGGCACCGGCAGTAAAAGTTAGGGGTTCGCGACCTTCTGAGCTATCGAAAGTAGAACCATCATTGAGGCGGCCATGGTAATGCACGTTGACCTTATCTCCATTTTGTACGTGTGACATCTTTGTAGATTGAAATTATTAAAATAAGCGTGCAAGTTACGCCTTATTACCTCATGCAACATTATCTTTAGGGGAAATAATAGGTTAAAGTTGAAAATAAATATCCTTACAGTAATATTTGTGCTTTGGGCTGGTAATCAGTTAAAAGCAACCCCAAAGGGACTGATTGATACAGCTGTACTGCCAGCAGCCTATCATCCCAATGATTACCTTCCACTGTTGAAAAACAAACGGGTGGCACTGGTAATTAACCAAACATCTGAGGTACATGGCAAGTCTTTGCTAGATGTGCTAATGGATAACAAGATTGATGTAAAACGAGTATTTGTGCCAGAACATGGATTTAGGGGAACCGAAGACGCGGGAGCTTCCATTAAAAACAGCATAGATAGCTCCACAGGAATGCCTGTAGTATCCTTATATGGTAGCAACAAAAAACCAAAACAAGAACAACTTACTGACATAGATGTATTGGTATATGACCTACAAGATGTTGGGGTAAGATTCTATACCTACATATCCACATTGGAGTATTGTATGGAAGCATGTGCAGAAAATGGCAAGGAACTAATGGTACTGGACAGACCAAACCCTAATGGTTTTTATATAGCTGGTCCGGTGCTGGAGAAGGCCCACAAATCGTTTGTTGGGATGCAAAGTATACCAATAGTATATGGAATGACAACAGGTGAATATGCAAAAATGCTACAAGGGGAGAACTGGATTGCAACTGCCAACAAGCTAAAAATGCAGGTAATAAAATGCCATAACTACACACATGCCAAGCTATACAAATTGCCAGTACCACCATCACCTAATTTACAAACAATGGAAGCGGTATATGCTTACCCATCACTTTGCCTATTTGAAGGTACAGTGGTGAGTGTGGGGCGAGGTACCGATAGACCGTTCAGGGTGTATGGATGCCCCGAGTTTGAGGGTAAATATGTCTATGAGTTTGTGCCAATGAGCAGGACAGGTGCTAAAAAACCGCCTTTTGAAAACCAAAAATGCTATGGCGAATTAGTGGCAGAAACTGAGGAAGAAATATTAAAAACGGTTGACAATGACCTACAACTAAAATGGATAATAAACGGCTATAGAAGTTATGATAAGCAGTCGAAGTATTTCAATTCGTTTTTTACAAAACTAGCTGGAAATACAACATTGGAAGAAAGTATAAAAAAAGGATGGTCAGAAAAAAAAATCAAGAATAGCTGGAAAACATCCATCAGGGAATTTAAAGAAGTTAGAAGAAAATACCTTTTATACCCAGAAAAATAAACAACAACAAAGAGGCAATTTCGACGAAATTATTAACCCAAAATTGATAATGACCAATTGCAAGGTGAATTTATATAATCTGACAAAATCATTATCCAGCTTGCGTTTTAAGAAAATAGCAACACTCAAAATAGAAAAATTATTATTACTTTGTATCTAGTTTGTGAGAATTAACCTAATTTAGTAGCTCATTACTAAAAACATTAAATACAGAAAATATGAAAAAGCTAATCACTACCTGCGTACTGCTTACTTCGTTAACTGTGGTATCGTTCGCACAGTCAAAAACAATTTCTAAAACTGCACCCAATCAAAGTGCAGCACCTGCTTCTCGCGGTGCGAAATCAGGCCCAACTGCTGAGCAATATGCTGACAGAGCTGCAAAAGCTATGAAGCAGCAATATGGCTTAGATGAAAAACAATATGCAGCTGTGTATCAGGCAGAGCTAGAGTACCAAAAACAAGTGGTACAAGCGCGTGACGGTGGCTATGAATTAGGAGAAGGACAGAGTATGCAAATGAAAATGGGAAGGGATCAGCGTTTTCAGAGTGTAATGACCGCTGAGCAATTCACTAAGTATCAGGCAGCACAGTCTAAAACTAAATAATACTTTAATTTTTTACTATTTTACTAGAGCCCGGTTAGTTCCGGGCTTTAGTATTTGGTTATGTTACTGTTATTAGCGTTATCAGAATGCCCTGATGAACAGTAATAAACAAAAACTGATTATTTTTACAAGGTATTGCCTGTCTAACCCGTTGTTAGCTGTAAACTGAGTAAAAAAAGATAAAGAGAGAAAACAGTAAAATACATAATATCAAATACCTGATAATGAGCAATGAAACCCAAATGGAAAATAATGGGGGTAAACCTACTTCTAAAAAAGAAACGTACCAGTACGGCCGCGTTACGAAAAAGAAGCAAAAGGATATAATCAGGTATAGTGAAAAGATTTATCGTCACGAGCAGAACTACAAGGAAACCTTCAGGAGTGCATTTGATTTTTCGGGCATAGGTATGGCTTTGGTGAGTCCAGAAGGTAAAATACTAGATGTAAATAATGCGTTTTGCAACTTTACTGGTTATACAAAACCAGAACTGCTGGAGTTTAATTTTCTGGATCTGGCGCACCCAGATGACAACATCAATGATCAGATATTACTGAACAAAATGTTAGGTAATGTTTTGAATTACTACAACCTAGAAAAAAGATACATTTCAAAAAGAAATACTATACTATGGGGAATGCACACTGTATCGAAGGTGTGCAATGACAATGGCAGTATAGAATACTATGTACTACAGATAGTAGACATAACTAGAAGGAAAACGCTAACTGACGAACTTAACCGAAAAAACAGCGAACTAGAAGCTGCAAGAACAGGGTTAATTAACAGAATAAATCAACTGGAGGAACTCAACAACATAATAGCACATAACCTAAGGGGGCCAGCAAACAATATCAATCTGCTGGTGGAAATGCTAAAAGAAAAATACGAAGAAAGAGAAGATTCGGGGCTAAGACTGGAAATAGAAGACATCATCAACTACCTGAGCGATGGCAGTAGTGCACTTATCAACAGCCTCAACACACTCATGGATATAGTGCAGATAAGCATGAAAAAAGATATTCCATTTGATGATTGTGATGTATACACAATGGTTAATGAAATATTGGATCAACTAAATAGTGTGGTGTTTGAGACTGGTGCCTTTGTACAGTTTGACGTAGGGGTGTCGATAGTGCGCTACCCTAAGGTATTCTTGGAAAGTATTATCTATAATCTGCTGAGTAACGCTCTGAAATATGTAAGTCCGGACAGAATACCAGACATATTGCTACGCACTTATGAGAAAGACGGTAAAGTGGTATTATCGGTTAAAGACAACGGATTGGGTATAGACCTAGTAAAATATGGCAGTAAAATTTTTAAACTGAATCAAGTTTTTCACAACAACCCTAATAGCAAGGGCGTAGGGCTGTACATCACCAAGGCACAAATAGAATCTTTTGGTGGAACGATACAGGTGAGAAGTAGAGAAAATGAAGGATCGGAGTTTATAGTAACATTGTAGAACAAAAGAAGCAGAAGAAACAATGAGTCTGATATCGATAATAGAAGCCTATTTTGGCGAAATAGAGCAAGGCATTAGTGCTGAAAGTTTTAGCAAGTATTATACCCCTGATGCCTTTCAAACTGACTACCCTAACCTTATGGTGCCAGCAGGATTGACTCAGGCCATTAAGGACTTGCAATATAGCTCAACAAAAACAAAAGGCATACTATCGAGCCAGAAAGTAGAGATACAACGTTATTATGAAAGTGGCAACACGCTGATAGTAGAAGCCCTATGGACAGGTACACTGGCACTGCCTATAGGACAAATACCAATAGGTGGCAAGATGAAGGCAAATTTTGCCAGGTTCTATGAATTTGAAAACGGCAAAATACGTCGTCAACGTAACTATGATTGTTTTGAACCTTTTTGATAAATACTTGCATCAATTTAAATAATAAAGCCTCGAAAAATCGAGGCTTCATCATTTATAGAAATGGCCGCAAAAATCAAAATTATTTTACAACAAATCTCAATACCCTACTATCGTTGCCAGAACGGACATGGAACAGGTACATACCTGCTTGTAGATTATTCAATAGAATCTTTTCATCTAGCAATCCACCCTTTGTAGTAGTTGTATGAGCATATACAATACGACCGACCATATCTGTAATCTGCAACAAAACATCTGCATCGATGCGAGTTCCCAAATTACCATTGATAATAAATGACCCATTATTGGGATTGGGCGAAAGAAATAAGTCTGCGTTACCAGCGGTTATTGTAGTAACTGCATTAGACACCATCACTTTGACAGAATTGAAAGTGAAGTAAGAACAATCGCCTTCGCCCCATACTATGCAAGTAACTGAATCATTATTTTTAAGACCTCCGGCAGCAAAAGTAGTGTTAGTAGCGCCAGAAATGGCTGCACCATTTATTAACCACTGATAGGTAGGGACACTACCACCATTAGCTACCGCAGCTGTAAATGTGATAGTGTCGCTATTGCCAATAGACAAACCTTTGTTAGTGCTTATAGCTACAGCCGGAATAAGTATACTATCTATGTGCATGCTGATAGTATTACTGTTTACATCGTTGACTAATGGACAGCGGTAATTGCTATTTAGTTTGCACAAAATAACATCACCATTTGCTGGTTCGTAAGCATAAACGAGACCGGTGACAGGTGTAGCAGTGCCATTCTTGAACCAAGTAAACTGTGGCGCATCGCCGCCAAAAGCATAACCTAGAACACTGAAAAATGCTGTGGAGTTTTGACAAATAGTATCGTTGGGACCTACAACAATGCTTACAACAGGTGTTTGATTAACCACTACTACTACTGACCTGCTAGCATTAACCACTGCTACAGAAGGACAAGCAATGCTGCTTGTCATAGCTACTGCAACAACATCGCCATTGGCAGGAGTGTAGGAGTAAGTATCTGCAGTGGTGCTAACTGATATACTATTAACTGTCCAATTAAAAACAGGTGCACTACCCCCATTGACAGGTAGGGCAGTGAAAGTGATAGCAGAACCGGCACATACAGTATCGCCGGGTGAGGTAGATAAACTGATAGAAGGTGTAACAGTAGGGGTGATAGCTATGAATGTACTGCCACTCATATTGCTACGGCAGCTCGACAAACTTGTAGCTACTGCGGTATACGTACCGGCGGCAGTGTAAGTACCAAAAGTAGCAGCAGTGCCCGTGCCTGAAATACTAGCAACCAAGGCTGCACCTTTGTATAAATCGTAGGTAATTCCACTTTGTGTATTGCTGAGACCTACTGGCAAACCAGAACCTCCCTCACAATAACTGCCTGAACCTGTAACATTATATATCAGCGGCAATGCATTGACAGTAATTGTTTTGGATGCCCTACAGCTATTAGGTAATGTGTAGGTGATAATGGTAGTACCAGACGCAACACCGGCAACAATACCAGATGACACTGTAGCGATAGAAGTGTTGCCAGAGGTCCACGAGCCACCAGAAACTGGATTGGTGAGTGTGATAGAAGCGCCTGCACAAACAGAATCTGTGCCTGCGATGTTACCAGGAATAGAATTGACAGTAACTACGGTTGTAACCAAACACGATGAAGGCAACTGATATGAGATGGATACTGTACCAGCGGAAACACCTACGATGACACCGGAAGTGATATTGACTGTGGCAGTAGCAGTATTATTGCTGGTCCAAGAGCCACCAGATGGAGAAGATGCCAGGGGTATCAAATTGCCAATACAAACAGGATTATTGCCTGTGATGGCAGTGGGTGGTGGATTGTAGGTAAGCTGAATAGCATTGGTAGAAGCGGATAACGAAGAGTAGCTACAGGTAACAATAGCGCGATAAAAAACACCAGCATTAACTGTAGGAGTATATGTATTGTTTGTAGCACCAACAACATTGGTATAAGCTGCAACGCCATCGGGAGAGGACTGCCACTGATACACTAACCCAGACACACCCGTAGTAACACCAGCGAGGCTGAGATTAGTAGCATAAGGAGTGCAACTACCAGAGGTAACAGTGGCACTAGCAGTACCGGCATTGGGTGTAGCAGAGCAAACGGGAACTGAAACACCTGTTAATAGCACAGCATCTGTTATGGATCCGGGTGCAGCAGCAGTGAGGTTGCCGATGTAGACACCAGAAGTTGTAGGTGCACTGAAACGTACTGCCACGAGCGTATCGACCTGATACCCTACAGCCGCCACCCGAGAGGCGAAAGTGAGTGATGATACCCAACTGCTACCATCATAAATCTGAAAATTGGTATTGACATTAACAGCAACAGACTCGGAGGGCAAGAGATTATATGCAAAAATTCTCACCATCTGAGAATCGGAATTGGTACCTGCACCAGTAGAAAAAGACAATGCTACTGGAGCTGCTGAGACTACTGCTGATGGCATAAATGTAAGAACAGTGTTGGCAGCAGGAAAGCCATTGAGTACATCGGTAAAAGTAGAAGTGGTAGTGACTGAAGGAAAAATAGCATCAGCCGTTTGGAAATCAGTAATGCTATTGGCTATGCCTATTGTAGCAGTATTTGCATTAAAAGGGTTAGTTTCAGCACCATACACAAACTGAATGGCATTGTAAGTTTCATACAGTTTTACTTGGAAAAAAGCAGTACCTAAACTACCGAATGCTTCCCAACCAGTAGTAGGATCGCCATACTGAAAAGTGAATACTCTGAAAGGAGCGGTACCAGAAACCTGATAATAAACACTAGCACCGAAACCTACTAAATCGTCCCAATAGGGCATCAATAAACCTTGACCGTTCTCGATGGCAAACAGACTCCCATCAGAATTATTTTGTGCTGGATTGATATCAAGTGCAGAATTTGCCAAAGACAACCATCCATTGGTATTTGCTGATAATGTGGTATAGTTAGTACCACAATAATTAAAAGTAAATCCGATGGGTATGTTGGTTAACACTGCCTCATCCACACTAAGATCGACAGATGTATTTACACCGGAAACACCAGAGATATCTGTGGCGGTGCCAGTCGTGGCAAGAAACTTGTAACCAGTTGCAGATTGAGCTTGGCTTAAAAGTGCTGAAAGACAAAATAAAAATGACAAGTAAATTCGCTTCATGTAGTTCTGGTTTGGGTGATAAAAAGGATATAATATATGCTAGAGCAAAATTAAGATATTAATTCCTAGATACGTCTTTCTTCACTGATTTTGATATTAATAAAAAATATCTTACCTGTGTGGCGATGAGTATGACAGTATAACAAATACTGATTACTAACTGAAGAGCTTATTGCAAGCATATTTCCATCAATTCGTACATTTGCTGTAATGCAAGTAGGAACAGACAACAACCCGGCATCGAAAGTAGTACCGGACGCGGGATCGGAACTAGGAAAAAAAGAGCAGGTAGCCACGATGTTTAACAACATAGCAGCACGCTATGATTTTTTAAACCATTTTTTATCATTGGGTATTGATAAAATATGGAGAAAAAAAGCAATAAAGGAAGTTTCTAGCATTAATCCGAGTTTAATACTGGATGTAGCTACTGGAACGGGAGATCTGGCAATAGCGGCATCGGCCAATGTGAAAAACGCCAAGATAACGGGTGTGGATATAGCAGATATGATGCTGGAAGAGGGGCGTAAAAAAATAAAAAAACAAAACCTGAGTAATGTAATAACCATGCAACTGGGTGATAGTGAGCAGCTACCCTTTGCAAGTGGCTCTTACGATGCTGTAATGTGCGCCTATGGTGTACGTAATTTTGAGAACCTGGAAACTGGACTCAAAGAAATGAATAGAGTGATGCGTAATGGTGGAAAACTAGTTATATTAGAGTTTTCGCAGCCAACAGCCTTCCCAATAAAACAATTGTACAGCTTTTACTTCAGATATATTCTACCATTGATAGGTAAGCTGTTTTCTAAACATAGCACGGCATATACCTACTTGCCAGAGTCTGTAAATGTGTTTCCGGATGGTGAGCGTTTTTGTAAGATTCTTAATAATTGTGGTTTCAAAAATTCTATGGCACGACCACTGACCTTTGGTGTAACAACGCTTTATACAGCCAGCAAGTAATTGGTTTTAGAAATATTTGTCGACAGACAAACCATAATTAAATAGCAGATTCTCTCTGTTTGTACGATTGACCCTGTTATACGTGAAGGTTGTTGTCAACGACAGCCACTTGACTAGTTTAATATTCATACCAGTTGAAGACTTAAGGATGTAATCGTCTGCAGTGTTGAAAGACTGCTGGTAAAACCCTGTGGCATTGAGCGATAGCAACTCGTGAAAGGTTAGCCTTAACGATAGTCTGAACGAATTGCGGTAAGTATTGTAGGTGTCATTGATAGAGTCGTTTACCTTAAGGCTACTGTACTCGTAAAGTATCCCATTACTCACATTGAGGTAGGCATTTTTCTTATCGAGAATATTAAAGGCAGCTCCGAAACCTACTTGGTATTGATTATTTATTTTGAGGGAAAAATTGGTGGTGTAATTTCCTAAACCCCAATAGTAGAATCTGGATTGGGTGCGATACACACTAAAATCAATTAAAGAATTAAAATCATTGTTTGTCAGTTTTCGTTGTTGCTCTCCGTACAACCAACTATTATTTGCATTAAACGCAAAATTTTTCTTACGAATACCAAACTTTACTACGTTGGTGAGTACATATGCTCTACTAGTTGCGGTCTTGTTGATGGTTCCATTTGATACGAGACCTGTGTAATAATTTACTGAGTCGTTGTATTGCGCGTATACACTAACATAACTGACAAAAAAAAGGACAATAGTAGATAGTAACTTCATTAAAATCAGATAGTTATGGTAAATAGCTACTCTTAAAGTAGACCAACTAATGGAATTACAAAATAGTAGCGGCAATTTTGGCTACGACGCTACTAAATGTTTCATCGGTTTTTAGATTATCAAATTTGACCCATTGCATACCTGTAGCTTCGTCAGTATTAAAATTATTATTGCGATTGCCTATGTACTCGAATAAATACCTGATATCGTGGTGGTAATGCCCATCTTCGCCCTTGCGAGGATTGGCTGGTATGTAATGAGAATCTATGTCGAAAGGAACATCTTGATTAGCATTTATAGAACGAAGCGTTAATTGGTCTGCAGGAATGCCAGTTTCTTCAACAGCCTCTCTGAGGGCTGAAGCCTGCAACGAAACATCGCCTTCGGTATGTCCACCAGGCTGTAACCATCTGTTGAGCGACTTATGGCGAAGCAATAACATTTCGTGCGTATTGAGGTCAATAATAAAAGCACTGGTGGTGATGTGACCATCAAAGTTTTTACGGTTGTACAAACTTTCATCTGTATTGCGGAATAGATACTCGCTAAAAGCAATGGTTTCTGGTTCATCATTGGGGAACATTGCAACATATTCTTTTACTAGCACCAGCAAGCTCTCTTTACTCAACATGGGAATAATGGATTTGCGACAAAAGTAATGATGAAGCATACAAGAATCAAACTGAATAGATATAGATTTACCTTGAAGAAAAAATAGAGATATATCGTGTAAATTTGAACATGCAACAGGCCACTACTTTCAATATAATAAGGGTAAAAGGAAGTAAAGCACAGCGAACTGATGATACCATAACAACCGAAGAACCACTGGAAATAAGGCTGCAATATGCCACACGCGCTGGCATGGAACGGAAAAGTATATCTGTAACTATGCGTACACCTGGAAATGATGCCGAATTGACAATTGGTTTTTTGTATACTGAGAACATAATATCTGGTCTATCTGACGTAAAAGCACTGGAACACACTGACATCAAAAACAATAATGTGGTGATGGTGACGCTAGCGGAAACTGTAATACCTGATGTAGCGCGGTTAGAGCGAAATTTCTACACTACATCTAGCTGCGGAGTTTGTGGCAAAGCATCTATAGAATCGGTCAGGGTGTCGTGCCCTATTGTAGATACGAAGGATAATATTGTAATATCTTGCGAGACATTGTATGGTTTGTCGGAAAAACTACGTAATCACCAGGAGGTTTTTTCGCTAACAGGAGGCCTGCATGGATGTGGGATTTTTGACTTGAGTGGTAATTTGATAATGGCTAAAGAAGATGCTGGAAGGCATAATGCATTAGACAAACTGATAGGTGCTGGCTTAATTGCAGATATGCTGCCACTGAATAATCACATACTAATGCTTAGTGGACGTATAAGTTTTGAACTGGTGCAAAAAGCAGCTATGGCTGGTATAAAGATTATTGCAGCAGTCGGTGCTCCGTCGAGCCTAGCAGTGGAGATGGCAAACGAATGGGGGATGACTTTGATTGGATTTCTACGAAATGAGCAATTCAATGTATATGCGGGAGCAGAAAGGATAAACCTAAAAATGGAGTAATAAAACAGTAGTTATTATACTGTAACTTGTATTGTAAATTTGCAAAAAGTAATAACTGCTATGAAGATTCGCATAAAGGGAAATTCGGTAAGGCTGAGGCTAACGAAAAGTGAGGTAGATACACTGGCTACAACTGGAATAATAGAGGAGAAAACAGAATTTGAAGACGGTAGTTTTGGATATAGGTTACAGACAGATTCCAGCATTGAAACGCTAGACGCTGTAATGAATAATAACACTATGACTGTGCTATTGCCGGCTACTGTAGCTCAAGCATGGCCTGACAATAATACAGTGAGCCACACGCACACCAAGCAGCTCAAGAATGGTAGAACATTGTTGTTGCTGGTAGAAAAAGACTTTAAATGCATAGATGCACCGCCACATGAAGATCAATCTGACAATTATGAAAATCCATTGTTGTCATGTAGCTAGAGTGAATTAATAGTAAAAATAATTCAAGGTATATTCCTGATAATCAGCAGTTTACATTCAATAGTTGATCACATTAAGCTTTGAAGAAATATATGATGGGCATAAGGACATGGTCTTTAACCTATCGCTCAACTATTTGCAGAACTATGAGGATGCCGAAGAGATAACTCAGGATGTATTTGTATCTGTGTACCAATCCCGACATAAGTTTCAGGAAAAGTCGAGTATAACTACATGGATATACAGGATAACCATAAACAAATCTCTGGATCATATAAAAGCAAAAAACAGGAAAAAGCGGTTTGGTATCATAACTGATCTGTTGGGTATAGGAGACAAAAAACAAGATGAGTTGGGGCACTTCAATCATCCGGGGGTTCAACTAGAGCAAAAGAATGCGATGCAAAGGATATTTAAATGCATAAACGAACTACCAGACAACCAGAAGACGGCATTACTGCTTAGCAAAACTGAACAGATGTCGCAAGTAGAAATAGCCAATATAATGGATATATCAGTAAAGGCCGTGGAATCGCTGATACAAAGAGCAAAAACGAATTTGGCAAAAAAACTAAAAGATACCGAAGGATAACAGAAATTTTATCGTCTATAAATACACAAAGAATTATGAAACACGAAGTGGATACTGATTTTTCTTCTTTACTGAGCACTATCCAGAAAGTAGATGCCCCACCTTTTTTGCTGACACGCATTAGGGAAAAAATAAAAACTAACCCTGAAATAAAGATAGGGTTGGGTTGGGTATTTGCTGGAAGTGTGTCACTGATGCTGGTATTAATAGTGAATGTGGTAGTGATGAGTAAAAGTAATGAGCAGAACCAGCAAACAACTAACCTTGTAAGATCAATGAATTTGGCTCCAGACAATACATTATATCAATAATCAAGATGAACAAGATAAAATTCCTTTCTTTACTGGCCATTGGACTTCTGATATCAAATTTGATGCTTGTAGGCTATGTAGTTTATAACAAAACAGATAGACCTAGTAACAACGATAAGAATAGACAACCTGGCCCTAGAAATATTGTTATTGAAAAACTACACTTCACCGAAGCGCAAATAACACAATATGATGAATTGATAAAATGGCACAGATCTGAAATAGATAAGGCACAGAGAATACTTATGATGTCTAAGAACAGGCTGTACACTACCCTTGCTGAAAATAGTACCGATAGTATGTTGAAAAATAAGTGTTTTGAAGATATAGCTGCAGCACAAAGAAACATAGAACTGATACACTACAAACATTTTGAGGATATAAAAAGACTATGCAACGGTGAACAAAAGCAATACTATGAATTATTGACTCAAGAAATAGCCGAACTGTTTGCACCTCATCGTCCTAAACGCCCATAACCAGTGTACAGGCTACTCACTGTGACTTTTTTATCATTTATTTGCGCTGGTGATACCTGTGCGCAGTATGTAGTACCCATTCAATTTAGGAATACGTGGAATTATCAACCAATAGAACTAGAGAAAAGTATTTATCATAATCAAGACACAGATAGCGTCTCTATCACTAACCTAAAATATTACATATCGGGCCTGGCATTGCTGCATAATGGACATGAAGTTTATGCTGAGCCAAATAGTGTGCATCTTATAGATGCCAGAATACCCAAAAGCACTACAATTTTTCTGAGTTTACCCAAAGATGTGTTATACGATAAAGTCAGTTTCAACTTAGGGATTGATAGTGTAACCAATGTATCGGGTGCTATGGGTGGCGACCTAGACCCCACAAAAGGAATGTACTGGACATGGCAAAGTGGCTACATAAATTATAAACTGGAAGGAAAAAGTAACGTTTGTAAAACACGCAACAATGAATTCCATTTTCACCTAGGTGGGTACGGTTATCCGTTTGGAAGTATACAGAAAATAGTACTGAATTTGGAGCGAACTGACAGTATTACAATAAAAGCAGATATTGCAACATTCGTAAAGCAGATAGACCTTGTAAATCAGAATAATGTCATGATACCGGGTGACGATGCTTTGAAATTATCTAGATTAGCTGCGTCAATATTTAGTATCCAAAAATGAAGAAGTATTTATTGTTAGTTTTTGGGGTATGGATAGTTATAGTGGCACTAAAAGGTGACGATGAAACCAAATTTAGAATACCAAAGAACTGGCCAAACCCTGTATACGACTTTAACAAAAACCGACTCAACAAAGATAAAATATTGCTGGGTAGAGCCTTATTTTACGACCCAGTTTTATCCGCCGACAGTACCATATCATGCACTAGCTGCCACCTACAATATACAGCATTTACACATGTAGATCATACGCTTAGTCATGGAATAAATGGAAAGATAGGAACTCGGAATGCGCCTGCACTAACTAATATGGCTTGGGGCAAACTGTTTATGTGGGATGGAGCTATCAATCACCTTGATATGCAACCACTGGCACCCATAAGCCACCCTGACGAAATGGGTAGTAGTATAGATTCTGTACTACTTAGACTACGCAGGTCGAGTATCTACCCTAGCCTGTTTTATAGAGCGTTTAAAGATAGTGCTGTAACTGGTGAGCATTTCCTGAAAGCTATTTCTCAGTTTATGCTGACGATAGTGAGTTCAAATGCCAAATACGACCAAGTGATGCGTAACGAAAAGGGCATAGCTTTTACGTCACAGGAAGCTAATGGGTATCGACTGTTTCGGGCTCATTGTGCATCATGTCACAAAGAGCCTTTATTTACCACCAATGATTTTAGGAATAATGGCCTATCTGTAGACACCACACTCAATGATTTTGGCAGAATAAAGATTACCCACAATCCAAAAGATTCATTGTGCTTTAAAGTACCTAGTCTGCGGAATATAGAGTTTTCGTATCCGTATATGCATGACGGTAGATTTGCGACTTTGCAACAAGTTATCAATCATTACACTACCGGTATACAGCATAGCGCAACATTATCGCCGTTATTGGATAAACCGATATTGCTAACAGCTGATGAAAAGGTGGATTTGGTAGCATTTATGTTGACGCTTACAGACAAAGAATTTTTATTCAACAGGGCATACTCATTTCCTAAAGAAATATTTATGTCTGCACCGAAGGAGTGATGAAAAATGGTCGTCTAAAATATTGAAGCACCTACAAAAAACGAGAAAATGAGAAAAACAATAATAGCCGCTGCACTATTGGTAACCAGTAATACCTTGGTGGCACAAACGAATCCGGCCATAACTAAGTGGCTAAGAAACACTACAGGACTTACGGGCAGGCACTATGTAAGTGGCAACTCTACACCATTTACCGACCCTGATTCAGCTAATGTGCAAACAGTGCTATACTCTAGCAACTGGGTGTATATACGCACGAAGGGTATACCTGGCTACATTACTGGTCCTTTTCTGGATGGCAATCCATCTTTGGCCACTAGCCAGAATGCGATATTCAAGGTATCTCTGAATCCTGTAGCAAATACAGGTACTCCAACACCAACTAATGGGGGAAACATAGGTTTGTTTATCAATGGAGTGGCATTGTTTGACTACAGAGATGGTGTATCATGGAAAAACAGCACTAACGCACTGGCTGGTGGACCTATGGGCGGTATGGGAGACAATGTATGGAACAGAGACGCTGTTGTGGCAGAAAAAGGCGGATTTGACTGCTCAAAAGGGCACCCAGCAATGGGCAACTATCACCACCATCAAAACCCAAGTGCTTTTAAACTGGACAGGACGGTGATATCTACGATCTGTAATCTGTATGATGCCGATGGATTGTATGTCATAGACAGCACTGTGCACTCCCCACTTATAGGATTTGCTTATGATGGCTTCCCAATATATGGTGCGTATGGCTACAAAAATGCTGATGGGACAGGTGGCATTACCAGAATAAAAAGTAGCTACTCCTACAGGTCTATAACCACCCGCACAACGTATGCAGATGGCAGTTCTGTAACCGCAGGTCCAGCTGTGAGTGCTACTTATCCGTTGGGCTACTTCAGAGAAGACTATCAGTATACAGCACCCACTACCGCCCAGCCCGACTATCTTGACAGTCATAATGGTCGTTTCTGTGTAACACCTGAGTATCCATCAGGTATATATGCTTACTTCTGTACGGTAGATGCACAGTGGAATTCGGCCTATCCTTATGCAGTAGGGCCTACGTTTTATGGTACTAAAACAGCTGTGAAAGTAACTTCCATAACAGAGACCGTTACTCCTTACTCCCCTACTACAGGCGTAACTACAATGAGCAATGGCAATCTTGAAGCGACAGTATATCCTAACCCTGCCAATGATATCATAGCTATACAAGCAGGATTGATAACTACAGAAGACCTGAATGTAGTACTGTATGATATGACAGGCCGCCTGATACACAGTACTAAAATATACCAAGGCAGCACTATAGCCTACATAGATGCACGCACACTGTATAATGGTGAGTATCTGGTGAGGATTTTCAACAATAAAGAAGCAGTAACTAAGAAGATAACGATAGCTAAGTAATAGTGTAAAATAATAAAACCGTTGCATGAAGGTGATGTGCCTTTTTGCAGCGGTTTTTAAATGAACATAGTCTTCTGTAAGTGCCTACAAACTGTTATGCCTATTAGTGCAAAAAAGAAATCAGGCAATTTTGAATGGATTAATATATTTTAATCCTACATCCAAAGACACAATTTTATTAAAATCCTTATCATTGTCTGCAATAAGCGTAAAGTTATAAGCAATTGCAGTAGCCGCTATAAGCACATCAGGTAGTTTCACTTTAGTTGCTTTTCGGATTAGTATAGCAATTTCTCCAATCCTTTCATCTACAGGAAAAACAACTGCGCAATCTGCAAATTGTTGCGCTATTACAAGATTAGCTGGATCAACCGATTCCTATGCCAATATCTCAACTTTAGTAACTATAGACAAATTTACTTCTTTGTCTAGTTCGGCATCCAGAAACAAAAGCGAGGAAGCTGGAAGTGTGTTGTTAAGGTACTTAATAGCTGCGCTGGAATCGATCAAATACCTTATTGCCATTCGTTGCGGATTTCTTTAAATTGTTGATCGATTTGTTCATTTGTCAACGAGGACATTTTTCCCCTCAAAGCGGAAACTTTAATTTTAGTTTTTTTTTGCTGTCCTTGAATTGTTTTTTCTTCAAGCTCGGCTACTATCTGTTGGTATTCTGCATAGGGTAACACAACCGATAGTTTTCTGCCGGCGTTATCAGTAATAAACTGCGGAGTTGAAAGTTTCATTTTTAAAAAATTCTGCCTACTACAAAGCTACGATACAATAAGGAAAAATAGACATGGAAACATTCACAGTCTGCCTACTCGACCAGACTTTATACTGGCTAGTAAGCTTTAAAAGAACGATCAATTCACCTTCCTCCCACCTACCCAGGTACTTAACACTTTAACACCCAGTATTTCATTGCTGGGGACCATCATCAGGTCTTTGTCGAGCATGACAAAATCTGCCTTTTTACCAACTTCTATACTGCCTATCTCTTGTTCCATAAAGCCAGCACGAGCAGCCCAGATCGTCATACCTTGAAGTGTCTCGCGCCTAGTTAGAGCGTTCTCGCGTTGAAAACCGCCTTTTGGATATCCGTTTGCGTTGGTGCGCGCAACAGCAGCATAAAAAGTCTTGAAGGGTGAGATATCTTCGACTGGAAAGTCTGTACCCAATGGTAGCCAACCATTTTGTGCTAATAGTTGCTTATAGGCATAAGCACCTTTGATTCGCTCATCACCCAACCTATGGATTGCCCAATGCATATCACTGGTGGCATGAGTAGGCTGTACGGAGGGTATGATAGATGATTCGCCAAAAGCATTAAAATCGGCAGGGTTTACAACCTGTGCATGCTCTATACGCCAGCGTTTATCGTTAGTGCCATTGAGGTATTTTTTATACACATTTAGCACCATACGATTGCCACTATCGCCAATTGCGTGGGTGCACAACTGAAAATCGGTATTTATAAGTTGCTGAGCAAGCGAATCGTAATGCTGGGGGCTACTGAGGAGAAACCCACCCCAGCCTGGCTTATCTGAATAATGCTGTAGCAAACATGCACCACGGCTACCTAGCGCACCATCTGCATAGGCTTTGATACCCTTTACATAGAGCTTATCTGTTTTGTATGGACCATTGCCTACATATCGTTTAGCAACCGTAGGATTATTGCACGCAAGTGCTGCTGCACGCACACGCATATATTGTTTGTAAGTGGTTGCATCATCGCTTAGCATCACATACAGGCGCATTTGCAATTTACCGTTTTGCTGTAGGTTATCTACCATAGCTACATCGTAATAAGGCAAGCCGCAATCTGTGATCGAAGTAAGCCCTTGTGCAAAACAGTTTTTTTGAGCTGCTGTGAGCCATTTTTCGTAATCGGGTAACTGAGCCTGAGGTATGATGGAACTAACCAAATCTACAGCATTGTCGATAAGTAAACCGGTAGGCTTGCCAGCAGCAAGAACCACCTCACCGCCTATAAGTTTGGTAGAAGCTGCAACACCTGCCATATCAAGCGCAGTGGCATTGGCAATGGCAGCATGACCATCTACCCGCTGCAGTAACACTGGGGTGGTAGGGAATAATACGTTTAAGGTCTTATTGTCGGGGTAAGCAGCATTGGGAAATTTATTTTGATCCCATCCTCTACCCCTAATCCATTTTTCGTTAGGATGATTCTTGGCAAATTCTGCAACACGAGCCACCGCCTCATCCCAATCATTGCAATCGAATAAATTGACCTCGAAAAGTGACCTTCCATAACCCACAAAATGGGCATGAGCGTCGATAAAACCCGGATATACTACTTTACCTTTGGCATCGACGGTACTATCAGCTTTGTATTGGGTTTGTATGTCTAAAGTACTGCCAGTGGCAATAATAATCCCGTTTTTAACTGCCATAGCTTCAACGGTACGAAAAGCACTATCTACCGTATAAATTTTGCCATTTATGACCATCATATCTACCCGCTGTGGGGCATGACAGGAGAGCAGGAAAAAACAGGAAAAATATAAGATGTAACTATACCTAGCAAAATAAGCTGAAATCATAAAGCTGAATTGGTTTTATTGGTACTGGATATACATGGGTTTGGGGTACAACTTGAGCACATCTTTGGGCTCCATTATTGTTTTCCATGGTGGTGTTTTGATATCGTTCTTATAGAATAGTTTGAAGCCAGTATACTGCACAGGCTCGCTACTAACAGCCAATTTGTAGGAATTCACTTTTTTGGCAGGAAAACCCCAGCCGTCCATATCCATTACTATTTGTACTTCGGGGTGCAGTTTGATCTGTTTGTAGTTAGTCACCATACCCTTTGTAAAACGGTGAATAACAAGCATTTTGGGGGGTAGATTGTAACGCTGTACTAGTTCAGTGAGGTATTGTGTGGTATAATTGATATCCTCGGCATCGAAAGTACCTATGACACTACCTGGTACTCGACCTGTTTTCATAGAGAACTCAGGATCTATAGCTAAGTGTACATTGGGCATGCTGAGGTATTTCTCCAACTCTGGTATTTCTTTTTGCAAAGTGCTCCAACCCACTTGAATATCGAGAAAGACTAAAGCATTGATTTTTAATGCCAACTGCAGGGTTTTATCAATTTCGGTAAACGGCATACGCATACGGTAAGTGTTACCTTTACCAGGGCTGCCCTGAGCTGTAGTAACTATGTAGTGCAAGGCAGGAATAGCCTTGACGGAGGTATCGGCAGCCTGCCATTTTTTGACCTCGCCCATCAGTTTTTGGAGCATGGTGTCGGGGGCAAGTTCGCCTAGAATACCCATACGAGTAGAATAATAATTGCCATAATAAGCTATCACCCTATGAAAAGGCAAAATAGCACCGGGCAAAGGATACTCAGTTTTGACTGGCCACTTGGTGGAAGCAGAGTCGTGCACCATGTGCATAGTGAGCCGATTGAAAAGTACGGTATCGAGTGCAGGTGGTGGTTTAACTGTATCTGTTGCAGCAGTGGTAGTAGCAGATTTTTTAGCAACAACAGCGGTTTGTTTTTTGCGGGCAGCCTCAGAGTTATTGCACGCCACAAGCATTATACAACTAACCATTAAAAGAGTTGACCTGACTTTTGTGTGCATACAGTGTAATAATTTAAAGATTGAAGTAGCCTAAAGATAGCCGATAAATGATAAATGAGTTAATGATACTAATAGTAGTAGTTTTTAGTTAAGGACTAAAAAACAAAATCCATTCATTTTATCAATGAATGGATTTTACATTTGGAGCGGAAGACGAGACTCGAACCCGCGACCCCAACCTTGGCAAGGTTGTGCTCTACCAACTGAGCTACTTCCGCTTGTACCGATGTTTTCGGGAGTGCAAAAGTAAGTGGCAAAGCTTGATTTTACAACTTCTCAGGGATATTTATTTTTAGATAAAGGGTAAGAAGGTATGTGATGGAAATGGATTCATCACAGACCTGTGAATTACAAAAATCAGGAGCTTTACCTAACAAAACTCTGTCTTAGTGTGGATAAAATAAATCCCTACTGAGCAGCATAAATGGCAGCATATTCTTTTGCAAAATCACTAAAAGAAATTTTACCTCTTGCAGGTGTATGTTGTATGTAATCAGCCGACATCTCGCCACTTGCCATTGCAGCACCCATTTCTGAGTAGTTTGAAGCGACTTCGTTTGAAAGTCCTGCCTGTAACATACCATTCAGCGACTCTTCGTTAGAGAAGTTGACCCATGGTAATTCGGGTTTGCCGATAGCAGCACCTATAGTAGCAGCTACATAGGAAGTAGTGCACTCATCGCTAGAGATGTACTGAATAGATTTGCCAGAGAACTGAGGATTTAGCATAAAACCTGCTGCTACATCTGCAATGTCGGAAGTATGAACCAACACCATTGTGGTATCTACGCCGTAATTGCCACCCATGATGCCCATGTGACGGATAAGCCCCAACTGACTGAGGAAATTGATATAAAAGAAACCAGGCCTGAGATGAACAACATCTACCCCATCTAGTGCATTGAGCTCTGCCTCCACCCAATAGAGGCCACTGACAGGACCACAACCGGAGGGCATATGTGCACCTATGCTACTGAGGTTAACCACCTTGTTAACACCGCTGGCCTTGATAGCAACAGCATAATTTTTACCAACATTATGTATGTGTGCTTTCCAATCTGATGCCGTCCATGTGGGTGGAACCATGGTATACACTACATCGGCACCAGTAAAGGTGGCTGTAAGGAATGTAACATCTGTAACCGAACCTATGGCGGGAGTAGCACCTAAAGCGGTAATGTCGTGCGCCCTATCGGCATTACTGCTGATAACTGTGACAGAATGTCCAGCACTCACTAATTGCTGTACTAATGGTTTGCTGATGTGGCCCAAAGAGCCTGTAACTACATATTTCATTTTGCTATTGTTTTTTTGTGACACAAAGGTATCTTTGTACTAACTTTTTGACAAGTACTAACCAAAAAGTATGTACTACAATGTATATAGCAAAAGAAAGCTCGACTAACCTGCAGAATAAACAAATGCTGATGGACAAGTGCCCAGTGACCTATACGCTAGAGAGAATAGGAGGCAGATGGAAAGCACTGATATTGTACCATCTGAGTAACAAAGCTTTGCGATATGGGGAGCTGAAAAGGGCCATGCCTAGCATCACAGAAAAGATGCTGATACAGCAACTGAAGGAACTAGAAACAGATAAACTATTGCTGCGGGATGTGAAACCAGTGGTGCCCCCGCATGTGACCTACAGCCTGACTGAAGCGGGTATGGCACTAAAACCAGTGCTACAAGCAATGGCTACGTGGGGATTGATTTACTCGGCAGATACCGTATTTAATGATTTAGGGAAGGTGGCTGAAAGGTAATAACCAGTTTTGAGATGAAGTTACTGCAGTTAGAAAATAGTAACTATAACTAGAACAAAGTGTTCATCATCAATTCAGCATATTGTCTTCATCATTGTATAGTATTGATTGGATGTTTCCGTTTTCAATCAATAAATAGTCGGCTACAGCAACATCATCACGATAAGATTTGTAACAATCAGGACAGCAATCTTTTATGAAACTAATCTGTCTTCTTAACATCACTTTGCTGTCAAATGAACTACCAATCGTGTAATAAGGGTAAGAGTTGATTAGGCTACTTTTTAGCCTTCTATTTATAAGTTCACAATCGTTTCTGAGCGATACTAAGATTATACTCTCGCCAGTTCTCAGCAAACTGTCACACCTACGAATGACAGAAGAAGATTTCGGGCATTGAGGATTCCAGAAAACAAGGTAATACTTGCTATTACGAGTTTTCAAATCATCAATATCTGAGCGAGTTATTACTTCCACAAGTTTTTTCGAACCAACAAAGCCATTCTTGTTTTCATAATTGGCATAGCTAAAACGTTGCAGATGATATTTGTTTGTATCAGTAGTTAGGGTAGCATCTTTAACCTTGGATGGAAAAAGTTGCCTATGCTTGCTACCATTGGCAGTAATAAAAGTATGACAACTGTGCAGAAACAGTAACAGCAATAAACACAGTACTGAACATATCTGCTGTTGGGTAGGTTTGTAGTTATTCATAGTCGATACTAGCTAATAAATTGATTTACTATGCTAATATACTAGAATTGCCAATCGACACAGTGTGTATTATATATACTTTAACAACAATAAATAGAAAGCAATAAACATACACCACACATATGTAACGCCCACCCTATCACTTCAACCCATGCTCACAAATGAGGTAGATGAACTGAGCCATCGTGACTGCACCTAGTTTGAGCTCACGATGATTAACAGCTTCGAAATTGTCGGCTGCAGTGTGGTGGTAGTCGAAGTAGCGCTGAGAGTCGGGCAAAAGACCTGCAGCAGGAACTTTTAGTTTGTTGTGAATAGGTGAAATATCTACCCCACCCTCTTCTTTAGAGAAGTCATAAACATTATAAGGCATGAAAAGTGGCGCAAATGTGCGAATGTATTGCTTTTGCTCTTCGGTCATTTCAAGTCCAATGCCACGTGGTGAAAAACCACCTGCATCGCTCTCCATAGCCAATACATGTTGCTCGTGACGAGCTATAGCAGAATCAGCATAAGCATGACCACCTTTGTTGCCATTTTCTTCGTTCATAAATAATACCGCACGAATGGTGTAGCGAGGTTTGTAGCCCAATGCCTTAAATGTGCGAATTACCTCTATCGACTGCACGCAACCAGCACCATCGTCATGCGCACCTTCTCCCACGTCCCAGGAGTCGAGGTGACCACCTACAGTGATGATTCGTTCTGGTTTTTCGGTACCTTTTATTTCTCCAATAACATTATAAGAGCGAACCATTTGTGGCATCATGTGACACTCAGAGGTCATGCGAGCTCTTACCGTACCTTTAAGACAAGCTTGTTCAAGGGCGTCGGCCGTTTGATTACCAATAGCCATTTCGGGTAGTTTCACTACAGAGTCGTCGTAATGCATACTACCTGTGTGGGGGTAATCGTCTTGTCCGGTAGACATAGACCTTATTATAACACCGGCAGCACCTCGACGAGCGGCAACATTGGGGCTGTTCCAACGGTACATCACTGCATCACCATAACCTTCGAATGAATTGATAAAATCTTGACGGAATCTGTAATTGAAAAATACGATTTTTCCTTTAAGCTCTTTTTCAGGCAAAGCTCTATACTCATCGAAGTTGTAGACCATTACAATAGGCGCCTCTAGTGGTTTACCATCAGTACCCTGACTATTGCCTAGCGAGAGAACAGGTACTGATTTGAACTCTTTACCCATATTGAGCTCTAGCGATTCCTTACCACGATACCAATAAGGCACATCGACTGGTTGTAGCCATACATTATCAGCACCAGCTTCTTTCATTGCTTTTTCGCCCCACTGCACTGCCTTGGCAGCTGCAGGAGTGCCGCTGAGTCTGTGCCCCACTGTTTTGCAGAGAACTCGTAGATTGTTGTAGCAAGTACTACGAAGCATGACCTCATCAGAAATGCGGCGAAACATCAGTGAATCTTGAGCATGAGCAGCAGAAAATGTAAGGAAAATAGCTGCAGTAAAAAGCGATAATTTCATGAAATAAATAAAGTAAAAATGGCCTCTGCAACATAGCAGATGAGCATAAATAAAGATTGCAACTATCAAAGGACCATCTGCTAGTCTTTGCCTGACATACCCTTGAATTGATGGTGTGTTTCCTTAAACAAAACATTGAAAGTGGTAAGGGAACCATACACAGCGGTTATGTACTGCTGTAGCTCAACCTTTTCATCATCTTCCAGTACTTTATGGGCATTTATTTTCTGTTCCATCACGCGTAAGCGATCGCGCACCATTACTATCTTGTGAAAGAAGGTCTCGATTGGAATTTCTTTGGATTGCAATGTTGGGTCACCTGGTTTGAGAATCATATTGCCTCTGCGCCAGCGAGGACCTATCGGTACCATTTGGGTGTCGTGTAATCGCTGATCGAGAATATTATGAAGTGCTTGTTCGATATCGGCAATGGTAATAGTATCGGATGTAGCTTGCCCTTCGGCAGCTGCAATGGTTTTGAGGTCTGGGTAGTCTTTGCTTATACTTTTGGTACCCTGCTGCGATTTGAACCAAATGATATAAAATTCCAAAGCTGTATCTACTATTACGCCTTTGCCAAAGTGTGCATGATCTACGCGAGAGCCTATTGCTAAATTTGTGTCCATAACTAATGGTAAATGAGCTCACAAAATAAATAAAAGAATGATAAGGATGGATAACAAATTTGGAGGTAACAATTGAGAAAAGACCTAGTATACATATTGTTAAATAACTGTTACAAACAACAAAAAAGCAAGTGAGTATAAACAGGCGATACAAATGCGGCACGTAATTTGGGTTAGTTGCTCTATATTTACAACACAAAATTTAACCAACAAAAGAGATGAAGAAAATAATAACTACACTGGTCGTAGCAGCCGGACTGGTGTTTTCGGCGAATGCACAGTATGACAATACTACAGTAAAAGTGGGACAAAAAGCGCCTGAACTGGCGTTTCCAAACCCAGAAGGTAAAACACTGAAACTATCTGAGATCAACAAAGGCAGGTATGTGCTTATCGATTTTTGGGCATCATGGTGTGGTCCATGTCGTATGTCTAACCCAGGTCTGGTGGCTATGCACAAGGAATATTCAAACAAAAAATTTAAGGGTGCAAAAAAGGGATTTACTGTACTGAATGTGTCACTAGACCAAAAGAAAGATGCATGGGTAGCAGCTATAGCCAAGGATAACCTGACATGGGAGAACCATATGAGTGATTTGGGTGGCTGGAACTCGAAAAGTGCAGCACTGTATGGTGTGCAGTATATACCACAGGCGTTTCTGGTAGGACCAGATGGTAAAATATTGGGAATGTATAACAGATCGGAAGAAGCGAAGGCCGAACTGGACAAGTATGTGACGCAATAATATTTTTTGTAGGTAAGAAATGGAATGTGGTAAAAAAGCATTACTTTTGCACCTTTAATTCACACATGGCAAAATCCATGTCTTAAAATTCATAGCAAAATGAAAAAAGGACTTCATCCAGAAGCGTACCGTCTTGTAGTATTCAAAGACACATCAAACGAAAGTACATTCCTGACTCGCTCGGCCGCTCCATCTAAGGAAACAATTATTTGGGAAGATGGCAACGAGTACCCTGTAATAAAAGTGGAGATTTCTAACACATCTCACCCTTTCTACACTGGTAAGTCAATGTTTGTGGATACAGCAGGTCGTATCGAAAAGTTCAAAAAGCGTTACGAGAAAAAAGCATAATTGCTTGCATTATAACAAAGAACATGAGAGGTTGCATATTGCAGCCTCTTTTTTTTGGTCTGGATACGAGCAGATGAACTCCCAAAAACGACACACAAACGAATGGCCCTACTGAATATGCATGATTGTCATTACTTTTGGGACTAACTGCAACATATAAACGAACATCATCAAAATGAACTATATACTTTTTGACAGTGTAGTGAGAGAAAACTTATTGCCCTTTGCACATACAAGACCTATAGCTGATATACGTTGTGGCATACTAACTATGCGTGAGCGATGGGAACACCTATTAGGAACTACAACTGGCACGCTAACACAAGGATATATGCAGGCATGCTATGAACAAAGCAACACTGCAACAGAAACTATATACATTAACGGTGCGGTGATGGGTAGTAATCAAATAACCCGACTAATAGCCACACTAGGTGTAAATGAAGCACTGACTAAAGATGGCACTATAATAGCGGCCCGAATAAGCAACTTTGATGGTGATGTGCATGCACTGAACGTGGCTATTGGCCAACTGAATATAAAAGAATATGATAAAAAAATAGTGCAACTGAGTAATATCTGGGATATTTTTTCGCTCAACGAAACAGCGATAAAAAATGACTGGCCGTTACTAACACAAGACAAAATCAGCGCAGCCATACCCGATGGCGTAATTGTAAATGGCAAGGAAAATCTGTTTATAGAAGAGGGCGCGGTTATAAATGCGGGCACTATAATCAATGCCAAAACAGGATACGTATATGTGGGTAAAGATGCCGAAATACTAGAGGGCAGCTTGCTGAGAGGGCCTTTAGCGGTGTGCGAGCATGCTGTAATAAAAATGGGAGCCAAAATATACGGAGCAACCACTATAGGGCCTGGATGCAAGGTGGGAGGAGAGATAAATAATGCTGTATTCTTTGCCAATAGTAACAAATCGCATGATGGATACTTGGGTAATGCAGTGATAGGCGAATGGTGTAACCTAGGCGCAGACACTAACTGCTCTAATTTGAAAAACAATTATGATGTAGTGAAGGTATGGCATGAAGCGAGTCAGAAAGAAGTCAATACCGGATTAACCTTTTGTGGACTACTGATGGGTGACCATTCTAAATGTGGTATCAATACCATGTTTAACACAGGTACAGTAGTAGGTGTTTCTTGCAATATCTATGGTGGCGGGTTTCCGGATAAGTATATCCCTTCTTTTTCTTGGGGAGGTAGTGATGGGTTTATTACCTATCGATTTGATAAGGCAATGGAAACTGCGAACAGGATGATGGGACGCAGAAACAAGCAACTGAGTACTGCTGAACTAGCACTGTACCAGCATCTATTTGACAATTCTACAAAACAATAGTTCCGCCTAAATTATACTACTTTTTACCAGTGTTTTTATTGACAAAACTTATCAAGGAAGGCATAAAACCGTTGCTGAGGGGTAGTTTAGGGTCGGTGTAGGTAGCCAAATTTTTAGTTCTGTCGGCAGGGGAATTTTTTAGTGCATGATTCATGCCCTCTATTACTTTGAGAGTGGCTTTGGGGTAAGCGGCTTTTAGTTTATCAGCCTCTTCTGCAGCAACCTGAATGTCAGTAGTGCCCTGTAAAATCAATACTGGGACAGCTAGTTTTTTAATTTCATCCTGGGGGTCGTACTTTATCCAAGAAGCTATATATGGCTGAATGGAAGAACGAAACAAAGGTGCAAGTGTTTCATCTACATTTTTTAGTTCATGACCATTCTGAAGACTATCTAGCATAAAAGCAGCTTTAAGAGAAAGTTCTTCTGACTGTGCGGCTATTTGCCTTACAATGATTTTGTCTGCGCGCTCAGCAATTCCAGACACAGAAATATAACCAGCTACGGGTTCTTTGGCAGCAGCCAGCATACCGATAAGAGAACCTTCGCTGTGACCAAGAATGTAAATTGACGAAAAACGATTATCGTTCTTCAACATTCTTACGATACCAACAGCATCATTGACCATGTCTTCAAACTTAAGTTTTGATTCATCTTTGAGTGCAGAAGCACTAGCCGCCACGCCACGTTTATCGTAACAAAGGGAGGCTATACCTGCTTTTAATAATGAGTCGGCAATCATTTTGTAGGCATTGCTGTTGACCGTTTTTGACTGATTGCCATTGCGATCTGTAGGACCTGAGCCAGCAATAATGAGTACTATGGGAACCGGCTTTTTACTATCGGGAGTCTGGATAGTACCTTTGATACTACCAGTTGATGATTTATAAATAAAATTTGAGTTATCTGGCGCGCTACTCAGATCTTCTTGTAGTGGCAAAAACCTAAACACCTCGAGTTTGTTGTCTTTATCCAACCCAACAACAATAGTAAGGGAAGCGTTTGCAAAAGTGGCTTTATAGAAGTTAGCTTGCTGATCTTGTTTGGTGAAAGTGTAAGATTTCATTTCGCCCATCTGCTGGATGAGCTTTTCCATCATTTCCTGTGTTTTGGGGAGCGGTAGCAATGACTGGATGCGTGGCGCGAACATATTGAATACATCCTCATACTTTTTGTTGTTGTACAAAGTCTGAAACTTATTGACAGCCATATCTACATCGGCACGAGACTGTGCACCTGCAATGTTTGTAAGCAATAATAACAACGACAGGCAGAGAAATAATCTGATTTTCATAAAAAAAGCGCTTTATGTTACACACATCCACTGCACATAACAGTACTGCAAATTAACCGAAAATAACCAGACATCAAAAGCATGGCTTAGTGCATAGCCTCTGACATGTCTATGGGTTTAGCTTTTTGTTGTTTTACCAGCAGAACGAAGGGAATGCAGAATAAAAACATCAAACCAATAAACATAAAGACATCCATATAGGAGAGCACAGCAGCCTGCTTCATTACCATATAGTCGAGCGACTGATGTGCACTACTCAGGGCTTTATCGGGCGAATAACCTTTAGCCATAAAATTGCGCTGTAAACCGATAACTCGTTGTTGCACAGCGGGATCATCAATAGCCAAATGCGACACTAATGCGCTGCGATGTACTACGTTTTGACGAGCCATATAGGTGGTGATAAGCGCAATGCCGAATGAGCCACCCAACTGGCGCATCATGCCTGTAAATGAGGCACCCTGCCCTATTTGCTGACCAGTTAGTGTAGATAGTGATAATGCAGTGATAGGGATGAACAACATACCCATGCCTACACCACGTGCAATAAGCATCCAGAAGAAAGCAGATTCACCGGTATCGGGCGTGAGAATTTTATAACCCCAAAAGCTGTATATAAAAAATATCAGCATACCAACGGCTACTAGATACTGCTGTTTGGCACCCTTTTGCAACATTTTGCCAATAAGAGGCATCATAAAGGCTGTAGTTAGGGCTGCGGGTATCATAAGCGCCCCTGACTGCTGAGAGGTCCAGCCAAGGATAGACTGAGTGTAAAGTGGAATGATGAAAGTAGACCCATATAATCCAAATCCGAGAATGAATGACAAAATAGTACCTACACGAAGGTTGCCATTCTTTAATACTCGAAGTTCAACTATAGGATTTCGTGCTGTGAGCTCGCGCCAAATGAAAAAGAAGAATGCAAAAACAGCAGTAACTGTGAGCATAGTAATAATGTTGCTATTGAACCAGTCGTCTTCTTGACCACGCTCCAAAACATACTGAAGCGAGCCTACAGAAAGTGCCAGAAGACCTATACCTGCCCAGTCTACATCTTTGGCAGCTTTTTTCTCAGCGTACTTCGGGCTGCGTACATATTGGATAGTAAGGATAGCTGCAATAATGCCTATGGGAATATTGATGTAAAAGATATAAGGCCAAGAGTAATGGTCTACAATGTAGCCGCCCAATGGTGGTCCTAAAGTAGGACCGATGATAACGCCCAAGCCATAAATTGCCTGCGCCATACTTCGTTTTTCGGGAGGATAACTTTCGGTTATGATAGTTTGTGATGTAACCAATAAAGCACCACCACCTAGGCCCTGAATGAAACGGAAGAATACCAGCTCCCAAATGCCATTTGCATTGCCACAGAGAAACGAAGAGACGGTGAAAATGATGATAGAAGCAGCAAAATAGTTGCGCCGACCGAACTGGGCAGCTAACCAAGATGTCATAGGAACGATAATAACATTGCCTATGGCATAGGCGGTAATAACCCAGGCTATTTCGGTAAGCGTGGCGCCAAGATTACCCTTCATTTCGTTGAGGGCTACATTGACAATCGTTGTGTCTACAATCTCGAGTAGTGCACAAAAAATAGCGGTGATGGTAATTATTACTCGTCGTGGTCCGTACTCAACCAGTGATTCCTGCTCCATTAATTGATTATTCTTGTTATCTTTTGGTATTATTCTACATGCACATCAACACCTACATTCATACCTGGTCTCAATTCACGAGTAGCAGGGTTATTGCCTGTAAACTCTATTTTTACTGGTAATCTTTGCACTACCTTGACAAAGTTACCAGAGGCATTATCGGGAGGAAGGAGCGCAAAACGTGAACCTGTAGCAGGTGAAAAGGAAGCTACCTTTCCTTGGAATTCCATATTTGGAAATGCATCTACCTTGATAGAAACAGACTGACCGATGTGCATTTTGGTAAGTTGTGTTTCTTTGAAGTTAGCAACAACCCACGGGTTCGTATCCATAACTACACTGAACAACATTTGACCAGCCTGCAGTAGTTGACCAACGTGCACATTAATCTTTGATACTTTACCATCTTGAGGCGCGGTAATAATTGTATAAGATAGGTTCAGTTCCGCATTAGAAAGATCTGCCCTTCGTTGCATAATGTTGGCATTTACAACCCCAACCTGTTGCGCTGTAGCAACACTCTGCGATGAGATAGCCTTCACCTGACGGACAGTTGCATTTTTCTGATCTGTAAGCACCTGTAATTGCCTTTCCGCTATCATTTTTGCAGCTTCAGCTTGTTCGAATTGCTGTAAAGTGATAGAATGATCTTTAATAAGATTGGCGTAACGGTCATAATCCTGAGTTGCTCGCTTAAGTGTGATTTTCGCAGCCTCTATTTGAGCATCAGCAGTAGCTACATTTGCCTCATAAGAATATACGCTGGCTCTGGAAGCAGCTGTACTGGCATTGGCAACAGAAAGGTTTTGCTCTACTGCTGCAAGAGCAGCCTTAGCTTGCTCTACCTGTATTAACTCGCTCCGGTTGTCAAGTATAACAAGTGTGTCACCTTTTTTCACTTTTTGATTATCTTCTACTCTTACCTCAGTGATATAACCAGATACTCTTGGAATTACTGGGCTTATGTTTGCCTCTATTTGTGCATCTTCTGTCTCTTCGTGATGCTGTGCATGTATATACTTAGTTATTCCAAATGCACCACCCACGCCCACCAATAGCACCAAAACCAGCATGAATTTTTTGTTTGTCTTTTTGGGTGATTGCTCTTGAATATTTTGTTGATTGCTCATAATATTTATGATTTTCTGTGTGTTAATTATTGTTTTAGTGTGCCTGCTGTTTGTTCTAGCTTTTTGTAGGCAACTGCAGCATCCGTTTTAGAAAAAGCGTAATTTAGTTGAGCCTGTAATTGAGCCACATCGGCATCTAGTAGTTCGGTTGTTGTAACTAAGCTATTGTCGAACTTATTCTTTGTGATACGGTAATTCTCATTGGCTTGTTCTACTGATTCTTTGTAAACACTAATCTTTCTTACGCTAACGATATAGTTTTGATATGCGTTGAAAATCTCAAGTTTTACTTGGTCTGCAAGTATACCATCAGCTGCTTGAACTTGATGGAGACGAGCTTTTGCGGCATCAACTTTTGCGCTTGTTTTATATAGTGAGGCAAGGTCGTATTGCAAGCCTATACCAGCGTTAAGAGCATTAGATAATATGAGCAAATTGGGAACGTTGGCAGCTACATAGCCACCTGTAAAAGCCAGAGAAGGATAATAAGCACCTTTATTTGCCTTTATTGCAGTATTAGCTGCCTGGATACGCAATGCTAGAGCAGCTCGATCTTTGCGATTGGCAAGAGCTTTATCTATCCAATCATTAATGGTGCCGGGCAATGGTGCAACTTCAAATGCAGTACTATCTGGAACTAATAGACTAGATACAGGTAAACCCAACATGAGATTCATGTTTACATTGGTGATATTCAAATTATTTTGTGCATCTAGTAATGCCAGTTCAATATTGGATTTTTGCAATTGTGCTTTCAATAGGTCATTTCTGGCCATAACTCCATTCTTCTCCAAATTAGAGAAGTCTGCTACCCTTTGTTGTTCTCTATCTAGATTCTCTTTCACTAAAGCAACTGACTTATGTGCTTTGTATAGATTACTGTATGCACTAATTACGTTTTGAATAACTTCTTCTTTATCTTTTTCGGCATCAAGCCTAGCTGCCAGTTCTAAATATTTAGCAGATTCTATACCGTATTTGATTCTGAAACCAGCGAATAAAGGCATAGAAGCATTGATCAGCGCATAGGCTGCTTGATCGACTTGGGGTATACTGCTGCGAGTATTATCCTCACCTGTTTGTGAACCTGAAGCGTTCATTTTCAAAGTAACATCAGGGGCATTTAGCCTCAGATAAGATGCAGAAGCTTTTAAATCTGGTAATCGATTGTTTTGAGATTCGCGAAGCACAGCCAATGCTTCCTCAACTTTAGCATTAGCAATTTTTAGTTTTCCGCTGTTTTGCAGACTCATATTAATTGCTTCAGACAAAAGCAGTGGTCGGACATCTTGTGCCCACACTTGAGGTAAACAAGTGAATGTGGAACAAACAATAGCCACAACGAGTGTTAAAAAATTATGCTTCATTGGTAAGAATTACTTTAAAAAGTTTTTTCAGGTGATTACTTAGTTTATTAATTATGTATTCTTTAAACTCTGATTCGCTTAGATGTTCTAAATTATTAACATCTTTATAGAAACGTTTAGAAATAATCATATGACTAACAGTACCCACCATTGTATTCATCATTAAAGGGATATCAATTTCTGTAATAAACTCTCCATTACTTTGTCCCTTGTGGATTAGTTTTTCAATAGAGACAATATTTCTCTTTTTCAGTTCATAAATTAGTTGAGGTACAACTCCGTTTTTGTCAACAAGTTGTTCGAGCAACATTATCTTTTGAAACTGCTGCTGATTCATAAACTTGTTAACATAATCATCAATGAGCGAGTATATTTTTTGAAGGCTTGATAATTCTGAGTTTTGTATTAAATTTTCAACTTTAAGTCTCATAACATTGGTTTTCTGTTCGAAAACCGCTTCCATAAGTTTTTCTTTAGAGCCAAAGTAATAAGAGATCATTGCAACATTAACACCTGCTTCATTTGCAATATCCCTTACTGAGGTTCCGTCAAAACCATTGACAGAGAATAGTTTTTCAGCAATGGCTATAATAGACTGCTTTTTTTCATTGAACTCCATTCTCAGGAATATTTTTTGCGAAATTAAACAAACGTTTGAATTTAAACAAACGTTTGATTGATATTTAACAATGAAATATACAGATTGGGCATGGACAAAAAAAGGAGCAAGAAGCATTTAAAACATATAATGATTAAGTGAATTTACTAGGCAGAGATTAACAAAGCTCATGTATATTAAAAAAGAAAATAAGAAAAATTAGTTTAAGCTAGATAATTTAGTACCTTGAATAATAAAATAGCAATTGGATGATGCTACTGCGGCACATACCCTTTCTTAAAGCAGTATTTGTTTACTCATTCACCGCCTTTGGTGGACCGCAAGGCCATATGGGTATGATGGTGAAAACCTTTGTGCAAAAACGTAAGGACATAACCGAAGAAGAACTACTTGAGTATAATTCGTTTTGCCAAATGCTGCCTGGGCCATCTTCTACCCAAACAGTAATGCTGATAGCTTTGAAGCGAGGAGGGATTTCATTAGCATTAATAACGCTGTTGATTTGGATATTTCCTGCTTCAATGATTATGGGTATATTTTCCTTTATCATATATCATTATCACATTGGGGCAGGACAAGCAACACAATATCTCCCTTTGCATTTATTTAGTTATATCCAGCCAATGTCTGTTGGGTTTGTGTTTTTTGCAGCAGCCAAGATGATGCAAACAAGCATAAAATTTATTGCAACTGCAGCCATTATGATAGGTAGTTTGGTGGCTACATTATTTATTAACTCACCTTGGGTTTTTCCTATTATTCTGGTGATTTCTGGTATTGTAAGTAACTTTAGTAATAACAGAATACCTGATACAAGACATAAACCTAAGCGTATTAAATGGGTGCATTTGTGGGCATTTGGGTTAATATTTGTTGCCGCTGGTGTAGTGAGCGAACTTGCCAGAACTGACAATTGGCAACACGGTAGAATATTTAATCTTTTTGAAAATTTTTATCGCTTTGGAGCTATCGTATTTGGTGGAGGTCAGGCATTACTACCTATGATGTATTATCAGTTTGTGAGTAGAAGTAATAGCAGATTACTTACATCAGGCCAACTTCTTACAGGATATGGATTAGTACAAGCAATGCCTGGTCCCGTTTTTTCGATATGTTCTTTTGTAGGGGGGATGGCCATGAGCCAGTATGGTGGAATGTGGCAAGCCACTGGGGCCATAGTTGCCACAATAGCAGTCTTTTTACCAAGTACACTTATGTTATTCTTCCTATTTCCCATTTATGAGAATCTAAAACATCACGTTATAATCTTTAGAGCATTAGAAGGAATAAATGCCGCAATTGTAGGTATAATATGGGCGTCTGGGATATTTTTGTTTAGATCTATTGCATTTGACGAAGTTTTATCGTTTGAATGGACAAATTTGATAGTAGTAGTGATAACATTTTGCCTGTTATATTATTCTAAAATACCATCTCCGTTGATTGTTTTGGGTTGGCTGCTACTGGGCTGGAGTTTGCATTGAGATTATCACAACGAAAGTAATTTTCTAAAGTTGCTATATCAAGTCGAATATTATATAACGCTGTAATCAATAGGGCACTATGATTAACGAAATATATTATGCTAAAATAGAGTATTACGATACAAATACTTTTGTATCATTACATTACTGATTTATTGAAAATAATACGCTGGATTATTGTAGGAATGCAAAGATATAATTCTTCGAAATCAGTCTGTTCAAAGTTTTTAACTTTAATATATCCATGAATCAGGTTTTTGAATATTTCAGAAAACTATTTTCTACTTCTGACTGGCCGGCAAGATGGCATTGTGGTAAATGGAGTGAGTTTGAAGGATGGCTTTACATTGTTAGTGACATAATGATATGGGCAGCCTATTTTGCAATTCCGTTTATAATTCTAAGATATGTTGTAAGGAAGAATAACGCCTATTACGTAAAACTCTACTATCTTTTTGCGGCGTTCATATTAGCATGTGGCATCACCCATTTTATTGATGCAATGATGTTCTGGATACCAGTTTACAGATTGAATTCTTTAGCGAAGTTTGTGACTGCAATAATCAGTTGGGTGACTGTGGTTGCTCTTATAAAATTTCTACCATCTGCATTTGCCACAAAAACCATCCCAGAGCTAGAAGCAGAGATACAAAGAAGGAAAAATGCAGAAGAGGCGGTAAGGAGAATGAATGAGGAATTAGAGCAAATAATTGAAGAAAAAACACAAGAGATAAGATTAACTGAGTTTAAATTCAAGTCCATTATTGAGAATAGTGCAGATGCAATATCATTGATGAATGGAAACCTGGAGGGCATATATTCAAACAAATCGGCTTTTGAACTTAGCGGTAGAACTGAAGAAGAAAGCAAAGAAGCGCATTGGTCCACACTAGTACATCCAGATGATATTGATATACTTAAAGATACAATAGCCAAAGCAATAAAAACACCACGTAAACCACAACGAGCGGAAATAAGACTATATCACAAGCAAAGAGGCTACATTAATATAGAAGGCACGGTGTGCAATTTGCTAGAAAATACCGCAGTGCATGCACTAGTATTTAACTTTAGAGACATAACGAAAATAAGGACTGCTGAGTTAGAAGTGCGACAATTAAATGAGAATTTGGAAAGAAAAATAATTGAGCGCACGATTCAGCTAGAGGCAGCTAATAAAGAATTAGAAGGATTTTCATATTCAGTGTCGCACGATCTAAGAGCTCCTCTAAGAATAATAAATGGATATGCAGACATGTTGCATGCGGATTATAAAAAAGAACTAAATGTGGAAGGGATAAGACTATTGGACATAATAATGTACAATACCAGACACATGGGTAAACTTATAGATTCGCTATTGAATTTGGCACGTATGGGTAGAAAGGAGCTGACCGTACAATATGCAGACATGAATGCAATAGTGATTAGCACAATTAAAGAGCAGATATCTCTGCAAACAAGGTCTGTAACATTTGAAACAAATGAATTGATAGCAGTAAATTGTGATGGAGTATTAATTCGACATGTGTGGAGTAATTTGATATCAAATGCGATAAAATACTCATCTAAGAAAGACAACCCTCACATTACAATTAACTCCAATGAAAATGCTACTGAAGTTATATACTCAGTAAAGGATAATGGGGTTGGATTTGACATGAAATATATTCATAAATTGTTTGGAGTGTTTCAACGATTGCATAATAAGGCAGACTTTGATGGCACAGGGGTAGGGCTAGCACTTGTGCAAAGGATAGTAACAAAACATGGAGGGAGAGTGTGGGCAGAAGGAGCAGAAAATGAAGGGGCAACATTCTATTTCAGTATACCTAAATCTATTCAAAATGAACAACAATATTGAAATACTACTCATAGAAGACAATCCACATGAAGCAGAACTGGCAATAAGAAGTCTAAAGAAAAATAATATTGCAAACAACATAGTGCATATTGACGACGGCGCTGATGCGTTGGATTACATTATGGGAAAGGGCAAATATAAAGAAGTGTCTAAATCAAATGTAAATAGGTTGATTCTTTTGGACTTGAACTTACCTAAAGTTGATGGATTAGAAATTTTGAAACAAGTAAAATCAAATAAAGACACATGCATGACCCCTGTAGTAGTGCTAACCTCATCAAAGGAGGAGAAAGACATGATAGAGAGTTACAGATTAGGAGTCAATAGCTATATAGTAAAACCTGTAAATTTTGAATCATTTTCCAAGGCAATTGCTGAACTAAAAATATATTGGTTGTTGCTCAACCAATGGCCTCCGATAAACCACAAGTATTGATTGAAAACAAATTATTGCATGAACTACGCACAGCAGAATTAAATACTGATACAATTAGAAATTAAAACAACTCACCTACTCTAAATCACTACAGCATATGCAAAACAAAAAAATCAATATTCTTCATCTCGAAGATGAAACAATGGATGCCTATCTGGCTAAAAAAATACTTGAACGGGCGAAATTAAATTTTGATATTACTGTTATCGAAACAAAAGACAGCTTCATTAAGCACATAAATAACAAAAAATATGACCTTATAATTGCAGATCATTCATTACCACAATTTACCGCAATGGAAGCATTGAAGTATATGAATGAAAATAAGATACACATTCCGTTCATTTTGGTTACAGGAACTGTTTCGGAAGACTTCGCAGTAGGTGCAATGAAAGAAGGAGCATGGGATTATATACTCAAAGATAGACTCCAGAGATTGCCGATAGCAGTAACAAGCGTAATGGAAAGACATTATTCTCAATTAGAAAAGAATAAATATTTGGAAGAGCTGATAGCTAGAGAGTCTATCATGAAGGAAGCCGAAAAATTGGCATCCTTTGGTAGTTGGCAAATAGATTACGTAACTCAAAAGATGACTTGGTCGGATGAAATGTATAGGATACTGGGATATGAAGCTGGGGAAGTATCGGCAGAATATAGCATTTTTTTGGAACGGATACATCCTGACGACCAACAACATGTGCGCAAAATAAATGAACATGCTTTACAGTTTCTGAACAGCTTACAATATGAATGCAGAATAATTACTCCTGATAAGAATGAGAAAACCATATATGCTGAAGTAAGTATAAAGCGTAATGAAAACAATGAACCGTTGAAAATGAATGGTTACATACGCGACATAACAGAGACAGTACTTTCAAGGATAAGATTAAAGGAATCTGAGAAGAAAAATCAATACCTTTTTGAAAATAGCCCCTGGGCATCTTGGGTAATAGACAGTGAAACTTTAAGATTTCTGGATGTAAATAATTATGCTATCAAATATTATGGGTACAGTTATGAAGAATTCATATTGATGAATGCAAAAAACATTGGACCAGAAAATGAACAAAAATTATATGAGAAATTAAATGGTGAAAATAGCACTAGTTTTTCGACTAATAATAGGTGGAAGCACATAAAAAAAGATGGAACAGTAGTAGAAGTAGAGGAAATGTACGGGAATATTTTTTTTGAAGGAAAGCCAGCCAAACTGGTGTTGGTGAGACATTTATAGTTGTAAAAATATATAAAATACTATCAGTTATAAAGAGTACATCAATCGATACTTTTGTTAGTATATCCTTTGGACGGTTTTAGACTCAAATTATAATTATATTGTTGCCATAAATACGATTTACAGAGTTAATTAAAAATAATTTTAACTATCAGCTAATAATTTGGTGCCTATAATTACCGAATTCGTATTTTTATTTTAATATATCATGTGAGTGCATGAAATTCAAAAATAACTTCATAAATTGCTATAGTAAATATAATCTGTTAAATAACTTTGTGTTTGCAAACTGAGTATTTCAAAGGTTTTTACGTAAAGGAAACGATTTTTAAATTCACAATTATGAACATAAAAAAACTACTCTTTTTATTCTTTCTTTTGGGGGGTATTAGTACATCTGGAAGGGCACAATTATCATGCCCGCCAAATGTAGATTTTGAGTTGGGAGATTTGTCTAATTGGAATTTTTACACTGGTACATGTTGCCCAGCAGGAGTACCTTCTTTACCAACACCTACGGCTGCAATAGCCTGTAGACATACCTTGACTTCTGTTACTGGGTTAGTGGGTTGCGCTGGACCAGCAACAGACCCTGTTGGAGGTTTTCCGGTATTGGCACCAGGTGGTGGTAATCATTCGTTTAGACTAGGTAATAATGGTACCGGAGCCCAGGCTGAAAGAGCAATATATTATGTACGTATACCAATTGGCGTAACCAACTACAGTCTTGTATATAGGTATGCAGTAGTAATGCAAGATCCAAGTCATACGGCTGCTCAGCAACCTAGATTCACTGTTCAGGCATACGACTCGACCACACTTGCACCTGTGCCTTGTGCCAGTTATAATTATGTTTCAGGTGCTATTCCCGGATTCATAACTGTAGGAAGTGGTGCATCATCTATTAGATATCTTCCATGGTCCACAGCAGCTGTTGACTTATCTGGAATGGCAGGAACTACAGTAGCAATAGAATTCACGACAGCAGATTGTTCACTTGGTGGACATTACGGATATGCATATATCGATCTGAGTTGTGGATTGTTTCAAATTGCCAGTACTGTATGCGACACACTTACCCCACCAACCCTTTCTGCTCCTCCTGGTTTTGCGAGCTATACATGGTATGATTCTTCAACATTCTCTGTGTTGTACGGTACTACACAAACGATTACCATACCCTATCCTCCAGGGCCTACTACACTTGCTGTAATTCTTACACCGTATCCAGGTTTTGGATGCACAGATACATTATATACTACGGTAACTCCTGCACATATGGCTCTGAATCCTACTAATGACACGGCCATTTGTAGTGGTAGAAGCACCATGTTATCGCCCAATGCTACAGACGTTGCAGTGCCGTTAACTTATAGTTGGGCCCCAGCTACAGGATTGAGTTGTACAGGGTGTGCTAACCCAGTTGCATCGCCGACTGTAACTACATCATATACGGTTACTGTAACTAATGCTGTGGGTTGTGAAATGGAACACGTTTTCAATATAACAGTGTTACCTGGGGTTAATACAAATATTATAGTAGATACACCATCGTGCAATGGTTACAGCAACGGATCTGCAACGGCTGCACCTTTTACAGGAACTGCACCTTATTACTACGTATGGAATACTGCACCTACACAAACCACTGCGACTGCAACTGGATTACCCGCTGGCACATATACAGTAACTCTTATTGATGCACTTGGTTGCACCGATACCGCTATCGCTGTATTGGCCAACCCTGCCCCAAGAATTATTAGCATAGCTTCATTTGTAAATCCAACCACATGTTTGGGGTATGACGGTAGTATAACAATAAACGGAGGCATACTACCTGATACAACTTATACTATCACGTATTTGGTGGATGGTTTACCACAAACAAGAACTGTAACAGCCAATTCAAGTGGTCAGTTGATATTAACAGGTCTTAATGCTGGTACCTATACAAATATCACGATAGTAGGTGCATTATGTCCCTACAATGTCATTGGTCCAGTGGTGCTAGCGGACCCTGCAACGCCTGACTTAAGTGGCGTATCAAGTAACAGCTATGTATGTGAAGGTGATCCTTTGATGCTTTTTGCAAATAGCACTACACCTGGAGTTACTTATCTATGGGAAGGCCCAGGTGGTTTTACATCAGTACTACAGAATCCTGTAATAACACCCGCTACACTAGGGATGTCTGGTGTATACTCAGTAACTGTTACCCGTAGTAATTGTTTTAATTACTCTTCAACATTAGTAGAAATAAGAGTAGCACCAGTGCCATCTGCTGCAAGTAACACCCCTGTATGCTCAGCAGACACATTGTTTTTAAGCAGTGAGTCAACCACTGGTGCAACTTCCTATCAGTGGACAGGACCCAACTTTTATTCGTCAATGGACCAAAACCCATATATCGCACATGTGCAAACAGTATCTACAGGAACTTATACAGTAGCAATTACACTTAACGGATGTACGAAGTATGCGACTGTAAATGTGACAATAAACCAAACACCAGAAATTCCAATTCTAACCGATACCAATTATTGTCAGTATGACATTGCTGCTCAACTGAGTGCAGTTGGAAGTAATTTGAGATGGTTTACAAGCAATCCGAGTGATACCGGAACATTGATAGCACCCACACCATCCACAATAAAATCTGGCACTACAACATGGTATGTTACACAAACCTCGGCAGAAGGATGTACAGGTAGCAAAACAAAAGTATCAGTGAGAGTGTGGGATTACCCAAGACCTACAATATCTGTTACAGACTCTGTTTCATGTGCTGGTAAATACATGACATTCACTGCTGGTAATATTGGAGAAGGAAATGACGGGGTAACTTGGTATTTTGAGCCAATGGATAGCATCATAAATGTAAATCCTGTCTATCATGCTTTTAGTGGTGCTGGTGTATATACTGTAACGGTTGGTGCTTACTACAAATACTGTAAAGACACTCAAATGTCTAAAGTGATAACAATTTTTCCTTATGCCAGTTTTGATTTAGGTGCTGATACATCAATATGCCCTGGTGGAGAAGCTATTGAGTTGAAAGCTGGAAATATGAATACTTTTGGTAGTGCTGCAACATGGAAATGGAGCACTGGAGAAACTGGTAACAAAATAAGAATTGTAGCACCTGGAACTTATTTTGCAACAATTACTGTAAATGGTTGTGAGTCGTCAGATTCGGTAATAGTGACCAATGATTGTTATATTACTATACCTAACGTATTTACTCCAAATGGTGATGGTATAAACGATTTCTTCTTCCCGCGTGAGCTGCTTAGTAAGGGTATGACTAAGTTTAATATGAATATTTATAATCGCTGGGGACAATTAATATTCACAGGTAATGCATTGGATGGCAGAGGTTGGGATGGTAGATTTAATGGAGCAGAACAACCAGTGGGTGTATATGTATATGTTATAGATGCTGAATTTAAAGATGGACAAATAGAAAATCATAAAGGCAATGTAACACTACTTAGATAGAATGAAAATCTAAATGAACAAAGAAAATCCTGTACTCTATATTGGGTACAGGATTTTTTGTATCTATAATTCATTTGACGTATACCAAATATTATTTCAAGAAACTGAAAGTTCACAAAGGGTTAAATTTGAATTACTGATAATGAAATAGTTGTAAAAGGAATTAATTTTAGCAAATGAAAACGAAACAAGAAATAGTAAACAATTGGCTACCAAGATATACAGGACAACAACTTGAGGAATTTGGAAAATATATTCTGCTTTGCAATTTCAGCAACTACATAAAGCAGTTTGCTGAAATGCATAATACCAAAATATATGGAACGGACAAACCAATGCAATGTGCGACAGCTGAAGACATTACCATACTCAATTTTGGAATGGGAAGTCCTGGAGCTGCTACCGTAATGGATTTATTGTCGGCTATAATGCCAAAAGCAGTATTATTTTTGGGGAAATGTGGGGGACTAAAAAAGGTAAATAATGTTGGGGATCTTATATTACCAATAGCAGCAATAAGGGGAGATGGCACTAGTAATGATTATTTTCCGCCAGAGGTGCCAGCGCTACCCTCTTTTGCGCTACAAAAAGCAATATCAACTACAATTAGAGATTACTCACGCGACTACTGGACAGGTACTGTATATACTACCAACAGAAGGGTATGGGAACATGATGATGACTTTAAAGAATATCTAAGAAAGATAAGAGCAATGGCCATAGATATGGAAACTGCAACAATATTTACTACTGGATTTTACAACAAAATACCCACAGGAGCATTATTGCTAGTATCTGATCAACCTATGTCGCCTGAAGGTGTAAAAACTGCTGAAAGTGATAATGTGGTAACTAAGGAACATGTAGCCACCCATTTACAAATAGGTATAGACTCTCTGAAACAATTAATAAATCAGGGTCAAACTGTGCGACATCTAAGATTTTGATTAAAGAATAAGTACATTAGATTGTTGATGAACTAAATACTATTCTATATTATCTCGCTTGCCAGAGAGAAGGTAAACAACCGCCATCCTGATAGCAACACCGTTTTCGACTTGATCTAATATTATGGACTGTCCAGAATCTGCAACATCTGAATTAAGCTCAACGCCACGATTGATAGGACCTGGGTGCATTATTAAAATTTCTTTGTTTAGACTATCAAGCATTGAACGACTAACACCGTAATAAAGTGCATATTCTCTGAGTGTAGAAAACAACGGCTTGTGCTGTCGCTCAAGTTGTATACGTAAGACATTGGCCACATCGCACCACTCAAGAGCTTTTTTGAGGTTGTATTCTACCCTAACACCCATAGATTGAATGTGCTTAGGAATGAGCGTAGGTGGGCCAGCTACCGTAACCTTGGCACCTAACTTTGTAAGGCAGTAAATATTGCTGAGGGCAACTCTGGAGTGCATAATGTCACCAATTATTGCAATATGCTTTCCATTTAGGTCTCCTATTTTTTCTCGCATGGAGTATGCATCTAACAATGCCTGTGTGGGGTGCTCATTAGTGCCATCGCCTGCATTAATGATGCTGGCATTGATATGATTTGCAAGAAACCACGGTGCGCCACTGGCGGCATGCCTCATTACCACCATATCTACCTTCATTGCCAATATATTTTTGACGGTATCAATGAGTGTTTCACCTTTAGATACTGAAGAACTAGATGCTGAAAAATTAACGACATCAGCGCCTAATCGTTTTTCTGCCAACTCAAAAGAAAGACGAGTTCGTGTAGAGTTTTCGAAAAAGACATTTGCTACAGTAGTATCTCGTAATGACGGCACTTTTTTGATAGGACGTTGAAGTACCTGTTTGAAATTATCGGCAGTTCTGAAAATGAGTGCGATATCTTCAGCAGTTATTTCTCTAATTCCCAACAGATGTTTTACAGATAGCATATAGCCTTGTATCCTTTCGGTTTTAAAATGTTATTATAAATCAGCAATAGATACAAAATGATTTATTGCTTTACTTTTTGTCTATCAATACTACCTCATCTTTGCCATCTTTTTCTTGCCAATATACTTTCACTTTTTGAGTGAGTATAGTATCTACAGTATAACCTGTGTAGTCGGGGTGTATGGGCAACTCTCTACTAAAACGCCTATCTACCAAAACTAGCAATTCTACCCCAGCTGGTCTTCCAAAATCTATAAGTGCATCCATAGCAGATCGTATGGTACGACCAGTGTGTAAAACGTCATCAATAAGAATTACCCTTTTGCCTTCAATATTAAATGATATATCAGTTTCGGATGGCAGCTGAATATCTGAAGTAGTGTGTACATCATCTCTATAAAAGGTAATATCCAGTTTTCCGTAACTGATGTTATTATTGCACGTAATGGTTTTCACCATCTTTACTATTCTGTCCGATAACAGAATACCACGAGGTTGAATTCCAATAATTACAGTATTGCTGAAATTATTATGATTCTCAACCAACTGATGTGCTAGCCTTTGTAGGGTAAGCTGTAACTGTATATTATTAAGCAGGGTTTTCAACAGAAAAAACGTTTAAGTTTCAAAAATAAACATACCCTGTCGATTTTACGAATTACTAAGGGAAAAATGTTTGTAAAGTTATTTTCGGCATGTTGTAAAATGGTAGTTTTGCACACTGAACAGTTTCATTTCCTTCACCATCTACAGGTCACAAAAGCTAGAAAAATTTCACGAAAACCAGATGCAAAATTTAAATAATTTTTTCGAAAACTATGCCAGAGCTCTGGAAAACTATGACACTAAGGGCCTATCGTTCATGTATAACATTCCCTGCACAATGTTATCTGATGATACCACAACATTGTTTAATGATTTAGGAAAGTTAGAAGGTTTTTTTAATCAGGGAACGGCCTTTTACAGACAGTTTGGGATCGCACAAGTGAGGCACGAACTTTGGACGAGAAGAGCACAGACAGATAAAATAATGACGGCTAAGGTTAACTGGAAATTTTATGATAAAAATCATAAACCTATTTATAATTGTGACTACCACTATACATTGAAATTAGATAAAAACAATCAGTGGAAAATAATACTATCTGTGTCTGTAAACGAGCGAGCAAGACTAGAAGAGTGGCAAATGAATCTTAAATCGAAAACTGAAGTTGTGCTTTAGAAAAAATTAAGTAATTAACTCGCTATTGTCATTAAATACCTATAATAGTTTAACTTAATAAATATTTATACAGGTTAAAATTGTGAACAAAAAAAAGCAAGGTTTTAATCAAAGTGCAGTTGCAATTTCGATAAAAACCTTGCTTTTAAATTTCAAAAGAAGTCTATTTCTTCTCCATTAGTTTCATTAACTCATCTAACTTAGGCTCAAGAATAATTTCTGTACGTCTGTTTTGCCCTCTGCCCTCTGGTGTTGAGTTGGGAGCAATAGGATCATATTCGCTGCGACCACTAGCCACGAGTTTTGCTGGGGATACTTGATATTCGTCGATGAGTACGTGAGCTATGGATGTGGCTCGTGCAGTGCTTAACTCCCAGTTGTCAGCAAACTTCGCAGTGCGAATAGGAATGCTATCTGTATGTCCTTCAATATTGATATTGATATCAGAGCCAGTATTAAGAACGCTGGCTACTTTGGATAATGCATCTTTACCTTTAGGATTTACAATAGCACTGCCAGACGGAAACAATAGGCTTTCTTGCATGCTAATGTACACTTTACCGTTTTTCATCTTGATAGTTAGTTCATTGCTATTAAATCCTTTGAGTGCTTCAGCTATTTTGCTTCTCAACGCTTCAGCTGCTTGTTGTTGTTGATCAAGCAAAGCCTGCAATTGCTCTAACCGTTGACGTTGTGAAGCGATTTGCTCTTTAGTAGAGTTAAGCTGGCGTTTAGTATTTTCTTTCTCATCACCCAATACATTTATACGATTGTTGAGTTCTCTAACATTGTTTTCAAGACTACTGATACTATCCTTAAGCCTTCCTATTCTGCTATTGAGCGCTGAAATATTATTTTTCAGCTCTCCATTTGCAGCATTTAGCTTTTTGTTGATATCAACTTGCTCATCTAATTTTTTGCCAAGAGCAATTTTTTCTGCTTTTTCTTTTTCAGCTCTTGCAGTTTCTGCATCAAATTTCTTTTTCGATACAATGCAGGAAGTAAATAGCAAACTGAGCAATACTACTCCGGAAATGCGGAAGATTGTTCTTTTCATTTTGTGTGTGATTTTAGATGGATGTGGCAAAAATTGTACCAAAAACAAAGGTAGTGATAAAATGCTATGCCTACTAAAGTGGTGGTAATGCAAAAATAAATTGAAACTAGTGATGTAAAAGGTGTCATCTGAATTTTATTTTGTAATTAATGCCTATCTTTGCAGCCCTTTAATAAGGATAAATTTATTTATTAACCTCCGGAGCATTAAAAAATGTGTATCCGTACAAATTGAGAGTAAATTGGAAGACCAAACAATCAATCAAGAAGAAAATGTACCTCAGGTAGAAAGTGCTGCTGAAGGTACACAGGAAGTAGCAACCACAGAAGTTGTGGAAACACCAGCTACAGAATCAGTAGTTGCTGAAGTTGTGGAAACAGTAGTTGCAGAAACACCTGTAGCTGAAGTTGCAGAAACACCTGTAGCTGAAGTTGTAGAAGCAGCTCCAGTAGTACGTGCACCACGTCATTATTATCAACAGATGGAAGACACATCTCATGATGATTTTGACTGGAGTGTTGACAAACGTAATGTGGCATCTTACAAAGAAGACGATCGTCAAAAATTTGACACTCTTTATGGAAGTACATTCAAGTCAATAGCCGAATCAGAACTATTGCAAGGTGCAGTAGTAGGTCTCACTAAAACTGACGTTATCATCAATATCGGTTTCAAATCAGATGGTTTAGTATCTCTGAATGAATTCCGTGATATGCCAGATGTAAAGACGGGCGACATTATAGAAGTAATGGTGGTGCAAAAAGAAGACCGCAATGGTCACTTGCACCTGAGCCGCAAACTGGCACGTGCAGCCCGCTCTTGGCAGCAAATTGTTGACTTCTACAAAACCGGTGAAGTGGTTACAGGTACAATTACATCTAAGACTAAAGGTGGTCTTATTGTAGATGTACATGGTCTGGAAACGTTCTTACCAGGTTCGCAGATAGATGTGAAGCCTGTAACTGACTATGATCAGTATGTAGGAAAAACTATGGATTTTAAAGTTGTTAAAATCAACGAAACCATACGCAATGCTGTAGTATCTCACAAAGCACTTATAGAAAGCGACATCGAGCAACAACGTAGTGTGATAATCGGTCAGCTTGAAAAAGGACAGGTACTTGAAGGTACAGTTAAGAATGTAACTGACTTCGGTGCATTTATTGATTTGGGTGGCGTTGACGGTTTATTGTACATTACTGACATTAGCTGGGGTCGTGTTACACATCCGAGCGAAGTGCTGCATAATGGCCAGAAACTTAATGTTGTTGTTCTTGACTTTGATGATGAGAAAAAACGCATTAGCCTCGGTCTGAAACAATTGACTGCTCATCCATGGGATAACCTTCCAGAAAACATAGTAGAAGGTGCACATATCAAAGGTAAGGTAGTAAACATCGAAGACTATGGTGCATTCCTGGAAATAATGCCTGGCGTAGAGGGTTTGGTACACGTTTCAGAAATCACTTGGTCATCACAACCTATCAACGCTAAAGAATTCTTCAAAATAAACGAAGAACATGAAGCAGTGGTAGTAACGCTTGACAAAGATGAGCGCAAAATGAGCTTATCTATTAAGCAACTTACTGCAGACCCATGGGACACTATAGAAGATCGTTTCCCAATAGATAGCCGTCATGCTGGTGTTGTTAAAAACATCACTCCTTATGGTGTATTTGTTGAGCTAGAAACAGGAATAGGCGGCATGATACACATCAGCGACCTTAGCTGGATAAAGCGTTATAACCACCCAAGTGAGTTTGTGAAAACAGGCGACAAAATTGACATCGCTATTCTTTCTATAGATAAAGAAAACCGCAAACTGGCTCTTGGTCACAAACAACTAGAAGAAGATCCTTGGAATACTTTTGAAACAGTGTTCCCAATAGGCTCTATACACGAAGGTAGTGTAACTCGTAAAGACGATAAAGGTGCTACAGTACAGTTGCAGTATGGTCTGGAAGCTTATGCACCTATACGCCATCTACGTAAAGAAGACGGTAGTAATGTAGAAGCGGAAGAAACACTACAATTCGTTATTATCGAATTCGATCGTAATGATAAACGCATAATGGTTTCTCATGCTAAGGTTTGGGAGCAAGTTAAAAACGAAGAAAAAGAAGCAGCTCGTAAAGATGCTGTTGCTGAATCTGAAAAAACAAAGAGTGCTGTGAAAAACATACAAAGCAAAGTAGAGAAACCAACACTTGGTGACTTGGGTGCTTTGGCAGCTATCAAAGACAAAATGAAAAAGGCAGAAGATGATGCTGCTGAGTAATTGTAATTGATAATTCTACAAATAGTGAAAGTAGCCACCATGTTGAATGGTGGCTACTTTTTTTATATAGTTATTGATGACGATAGCATTAGTAGCTATGAAACACAATGCTTACATTTAATATCATTACAGAAAAGACAAGTATAAAATGGATCTCTCAACATCAGATTTGCTAAAAAAGCTCTTATTCATTTTTCTACTTTTTGCTGGTCTTTACTACGCAAAAGACTTCTTGATGCCATTATCTATAGGTACAGTTTTGGCAACATTATTCTGGCCAATGTGTAAATGGCTAGAAATGAAAAAAATTCCACGATTGTTAGCCGCTATAACTTGCTTGGTGCTTTTAGTGTTGGTTATAGCTGGCATTACTAGTTTGGTAGGCTGGCAAATATCAGAGATAGTTAATGATTTTGCATTGATGAAAGAGAAAGTATCAATTGTTATAAGCTCAATTCAGAATTACCTCCTTAAAGAATTAGGGATCTCCATTGAAAAACAGACCCAATTGCTTACCGAGCAGCAACCCATAATAACGGGTATCATAAAAGAAACTTTAGGTTCTTTTACAACTATCTTCACTTACTTAATGATAATTCTAATTTATATAGTACTGCTCCTGTATTATAGGTCACACATAAAGCGTTTCATTTTAATGCTTTCGTCATTATCAAGGAGAGAAGAAATGGGTACTGTGGTAAACAGCGTAGCCAAAGTATCACAGCAATACTTACTTGGATTGTCGAAAATGATAGTGTGTTTGTGGTTTATGTATGGAATAGGTTTTTCTGCACTAGGTATAAAGAATGCTTTATTCTTTGCTTTTTTATGTGGTTTGCTAGAAATAATACCATTTATAGGTAACATTACTGGCACCATTATTACTTTGCTGGTTGCTGCCATACATGGCTCTAGCCCAGCAGTATTATTTGCAATAGTTGGAGTATATGGTACTGTACAATTTATACAAGGATGGGTATTAGAGCCACTTATAGTGGGCTCTCAAGTAAAGATTAACCCATTGTCTACTATAGTAGCACTGATTCTCGGTGAACTAGTATGGGGAATACCTGGCATTTTTCTTGCAATCCCACTGGTTGCAATGCTAAAGATAGTATGCGACAACATTGAGCCACTAAAACCATATGGTTTCTTGATAGGAGAAACTGAACAAAAAAGAAAAACAAAAAAAAAGAAATAATTGTGAGCAAGTTACTTTTTAGTGAGTGTTCTAAAAACATCTTCTAAAGTTTCAGTTTGTGCCTGCATGCTGCTAATACTCAAATTATTGTCAAGCGCCCACTGCATAACTTCTCTTCTTAAGTTATCCGGGGCATCTGTAGCTAATTTCCATTTATTACCTTCTATGTTATCGTAGCGCTGTGCGTTTTTAAGCATATCAAATAATGAAGCTTTCACTTCTTGCTCAAACATAATAACCAGCACATCCTGACGTGTATTTACTTGCTGTAAGTGTTGTATAGAGTCATCGGCAACTATCCCACCATTATTTATTATAATCACTCTACTACACATCGCTTGTACTTCTTGCATTATGTGAGTAGACAGCAACACAGTTTTATCTGCACCTATTCTTTTAATAAGATCTCGAATTTCTACAATCTGGTTTGGGTCAAGGCCCGAAGTGGGTTCATCTAAAATAAGCACATCAGGATTGTGTAACATTGCTTGGGCTAACCCAACCCTTTGTTTATACCCTTTTGATAAAGCTGCAATTTTTTTATGTGCCTCTTTACCTAGACCAGTCATTTCAATCATTTCTTCTATGCGCTTCTTAACATCGCTACTTATCTTATGTATACCCGCGCTGAACTCAAGGTACTCTCTTACATACATTTCGTAATACAAAGGATTCGCCTCGGGCAAATACCCTACCCTTCTCCTAACATCCATCGGAGACTTCTGTACATCAAAACCACACACCGATGCTGTGCCTGAAGTAGGAGGTAAATAACCAGTAATCATTTTCATGGTAGTAGATTTACCAGCACCATTAGGACCTAAGAAACCAGCTATCTCACCCTTATTTATTTCGAAAGAAATGCCATCTACGGCTTTTTGAGTATCGTATAGTTTAGTAAGAGTATTAACTTTAATAGACATAATAAGAACAAAAAAAATCAGGTACGAGAGTAAACATGAATGCTACGACCATACCTGAAAGAGATTAAAAAAACTGAAATTTTTTATGGAGTAACTTTTGTACCCAAAAATTCACATTTATAGGCAAATGTATCTAACAAGGCAGTGTTTTCTGACTCATAAGAGTGTAGTTTAAGTGTCTTATCTGCCTGAAGTGTAATAGTAAATACTCTGAGATAATTTATTGAACCTACTTTGGAACTGTCGTTGTTAGTTACAATAATAGAATATGTACTTTCATTGTTGTTTACATAACCTTGGAGTGTTTTGGGGGAGATACTTTGATAAAAAACATCTACAGATAAAACACCCCTATTGGCTGGATAAATCACAACAGTATCGATAGTTGGAGCACCGTTGTCACAAGTAGTATATCCACCATAGGTACCTAAATATCTATCTCTAGACTTTGTACCACATTGTGGATCTTCATAACCAGCAGGACAAGTACATGCGCCATTGCCACAAGCGCCACCATTATAACAAACTATGCCGTCACACGAGTTTTTCTCACATGAAGTCAACACAGTGGCGCTAATAATAGCTATAAGTAGTGAAACAGTTAACAGAATTTGCCTCCAAAATTTCATGAAAATATATTTGTGACTAAGTTATAAAATATAATTGAGTGAGCAAAAAACAGCAAGAGATTTTTACGCAAAAGCATTCCATCCCTGAGCTGTAAGTTGGTGTTTGTTACCACCAGCGGTGATTAAATGCTTTCCTTCCGCAATATTGTTCATGTAGCCTATTATACTGATATTACTGTTTCTAGCTACTTTTTCGTAATCTTCATGTCTTACAGTAAAAAGAAGTTCATAATCTTCACCGCCACTAAGCGCGCATGTAGTAGCAGAAATACCAAATTGCATTGCAATATTTTTGGTATCGGGATGCAATGGTAACTTATCTTCATAGACTATACAACCTTTATCACTTTTGGAACAAAGATGTAAAATTTCAGAACTCAATCCGTCACTAATGTCTATCATAGATGTAGGTAGTACAGCGTGTTCGTTCATCCAATCTATAATATCTGCTCTTGGCTCAGGCTTCAGAATTCGTCCAATTAAATATGATTGCTGCTGAAGATCGGGCTGCACTGAGGGATTTTCTAAAAATATTTTTTTCTCTCTTTCTAATATCTGAAGCCCTAAGTAAGCAGCTCCCAAATCACCTGTTACACAAATCAAATCTTTTTCGCCAGCCCCACTACGAGTTACAAATTTATCTGGTGCCACTTCGCCAATAGCAGTGATACTTATAATAAAGCCAGATTTAGTGCTAGTAGTATCTCCACCTATAAGGTCAACGCCAAATTTATCACAAGCCGCATACACACCCTCATAAAATTCCTCTAGCGCCTCAACCGAAACCTTGTTTGACAATGCTAAACTAATAGTGATATGAGTGGGTGTAGCCATCATAGCATAGATGTCCGATAAATTAACCACTACAGATTTATACCCTAAATGTTTTAGTGGGGTGTACATAAGATCGAAATGTATTCCCTCTACTAACATATCTGTAGTAATAACAGATTGTCTACCAAATTGGTCTATTACGGCTGCATCATCACCCACGCTGAGTATTGTACCAGCATTACGTGTTTCATTATTTTTTGTAAGATGGTCTATCAATCCAAATTCACCCAAATTTTCTATTTCGGTCCTCATTAACATTAATTTAAATAAGATGTTACATCCAATTGCCGGCGCAAACCGCCAGGTTTGGGGTGAAAAAAACTAAATTGAGCATTATTTTATAAAAACTCCCGAGGCAATATCTACTGATTTCCAAAACTCTGGCATATTAATACCAATAGGTAGGTTATGATTGTTACTCCAATGAACTATGTTCTCCGTAGCAATGTTTCCAACCAAATCATCTTCTGCCATTGGGCAACCACCTATTCCATTTATTGCACTATCGAATCTATGGCAACCAGCTGTATAAGCGGCTTCAACTTTTTCTTGCCAAGAGAAAGGGGCAGAATGAAAGTGTGCACCTATATTAATATCACTGAACTCAGGAATTAAACTACTAAATATATAAGTTATATTTTCAGGTTTTGCAACGCCTATTGTATCAGACATTGCAATAGTTTTCACTCCTAATTGCACTAACCTGTGTACCCATTTTATAGCAATCTCTGCTGAATATGGTTCATTATAAGGATTACCAAAACCCATTGAAATGTAGACCACAAGTTCCTTATTGTTATGAACACATAGCCTTTGTATTTCCTCGACTTGATGTAGGGATTGTTCGATAGTCTTATTTGTATTGCGCATCTGAAAAATTTCAGATATTGAAAAGGGAAAACCCAAGTATGATATTTCATCGAAAGCTACCGCTTCTTCTGCACCTCTTGTATTAGCAATTATGGCCAACAACTTAGTTTTGGATTTGGTAAGATCTAGCATTTTCAAAACCTCTTTCGTATCGGCAAGTTGAGGTATTGCTTTAGCTGACACAAAAGAGCCGAAATCTAGTACATCAAATCCAACTTTCAATAATTGATTAAGATATTCAGCTTTTGTAGCAGCCGGAATATGCCTAGCCCAGCCTTGCATAGCATCTCTAGGACACTCTGTAAGTATTAAATTATTTTTTATAGTATTATTTTTCATTTCCATACTGCTAAATTTTTGTAACTATATTTAGCTAGATGCGAGAAGACATCATGCACCAATATAAAGTATTGATGCAAAAGTACAACAATAAAATGGGCAAAAAATCAGGTCAGGAAAGCAATAAGGATAGGTTATTACTGGTAAGTGGTTTATTTAAGAATTGTTTTACAGATTTGTAATTATGAACCTTATGCAAATCATTTTCATTAATAGAAGAGGAAATAACATAAATCGTATAGTTGTTCACAACACTACCAGGCAAACTTTCGAAAGCCTCTACAAATTCGAAACCATTCATTACAGGCATCTGAATATCAACAAGTATAATTGTATGAGTAAGGTCGTCTGGCGTGGCCGAAGAAATGAATTGTAGTGCATCTTTTGCTTGTAAAAAAGACATAACTGATTCACACTTACCAGTGTTTTTAATTATTTTTTCAGCGATAAAACAATCTAATTTGCTATCGTCAATAACAATAAAATTCAATTTGTTATACTGCGCCATGTGATTTTCCTGGTATTATAACGGTGAATGTAGTACCCTTATCTATTTCTGATTGAACCTCTATTGTTCCTTCCAATCTGTTAAGCGCATCCTTAACATTGTATAATCCTAATCCTGATCCAGTTTCTTCGGAGGTGGCCCTATAAAACATATCAAATATGTTATTTATGTGATTCTCATGTATCCCAATTCCATTATCTTCTACGGTTATAACAAGGTCATTTTCTATTACTTTCATTACTACATTAACAGTTTTTTCTTTAGCATTTTTTCGTTGGTAATTAAAAGCATTCGATAGAAGATTATTCAAGATCATTTTTATCGATATTTCATCCGAGTAAAATGGTTTATTTTGAATAACATTAGAAGTAAATAGAATATTATTATTTCTACCAGCTATTTTGAACAAAGCAGCGATGTCTGATAATAATACATTTAGGTCAATCTCAGAAAAAAGTAGTTGTCCACGTTTTAGTTTGTAATATTCATGAGTGTTTTTTATGTACTCATCTAACTTGGTAACAGCATCTGACATTAAACCGAGCAACTCTCTTAGTTCTGTCAAGTCTTCCATTCCTTTTGCAAGATCTAGTGCACCGATAATGCTAAGTAGTGGACCACGAACATCATGGGTGATACTATAAGCAAACTTGCCTAACTCTGCATAAGCCGAAGTGAGTTCTTTGTTTTTTGCAACAAGTAAAGCATTAGTGAGATAAAACTTATTGGCTTCTTCTATAGCAGATCTTATGTCACTATCAGTCCAGGGTTTTTTGATGTATCTGAAAATATGACCGCGATTAACTGCATCTATTACTGACTCAATATCAGTATACCCAGTGATAAGCATTCTAACTGGGTTAGGATAATCAACACGTATTTCTTCAAAGAACTGCACACCAGTTTTTTCTGGCATACGCTGATCGCACAAGATTACACTTATTTCGGGATAATCTCTTAAGTACTCACTTGCCTTTGCAGTATCCGATGCTATAAAAATAGTATAATCAAACCTGAAAGTGGCTTTAAATCCATTGAGATTGTTTTGCTCATCGTCAATGTACAACACCTGTATTTTCCGTCCAGTACTCAATTTATCCTATTTTTGAATCAATGGTAATTTAATAATAAATTCTGTTCCTACTCCTAATTCTGTAATAATATTTATGTGACCATTATGCTTAATGATCGTATTGTATGCTATAGACATTCCCAAGCCTGTCCCCTCCCCTACGTCTTTGGTAGTGAAAAATGGTTCGTAAAGCCTTTTTTTTGTGTTTTCATCCATACCTATACCATTGTCTGCTATAGAAATGTAAATATAGTCTTCGTCGGCTTTTGTTGCAATAGTAATACAACCTCCATCTTTGTCGGCAAATTTTTTGCGAACTGCATAAACTCCATTAGATATAATGTTTAAAAAAACCTGATTCAGTTTTCCCGGATAGCATTCTATAAGTGGCAGGCTAGTATAATTTTTAATAATTCTTATCGAGTTGTTAAGTAAATTATTGGTAATGATTAACGTAGACTCTAATCCTTCGTTTATGTCTGCTTTTTTAATATCATCTTCATCAAGTCGAGAGAAAATCCTCAAACCCTTTACTATTTCTGCAGTTCTACCTGCCCCCTCACTAATACCTGTCAATAACTGGTCAATTTCTATTTTAAGGTAGTCATAATCTATTTCAAGCTTATATTCATCTATTCTTTTTTGCTTTTCGTCACGCGGAATACCTGATTTTATGATTTGCTCTAACTCTTCAATTGTGTCTATTAGTATCAGGACGTCTCTCTTTAGGGGCTTAACATTAGACGTTACAAAGTTTATCGGATTGTTTATTTCATGGGCTATACCTGCGGTTAGCTGACCCAGTGAAGCCATTTTTTCAGATTCAACAAGTTGGGTTTCTGCCTCTTTTAGTTCTATCAATGCTTTATTAAGGCCTTCATTTGATAATTTCAATTCAAATGTTCTTTCATTAACCATTTTTTCGAGCATTACATTTTGCTCTCTTATAATTCGCTCGTTTTCTCTTAATGCTGCTAAAGCTTCAGCTTGAGATTGTTCTTTTTCTTTTCTGAATATATTAATTTTATCTGCAAGCGCAAAAGATAGAACTACAACTTCTATTGCAGATCCGATGTGAAGAATGTAGTTAGTAAAGTTGTTAAAAGGAATTTTTCCTAGGTCTTTCATTATAAAAATTACAATACCCACTAGAAAAACCACCCAAGCAAAAAGGAAAAATTTAGCTGACCTGTTTTTCTTTTTAATTGCGTAAACAGAAATTAGAAGAATGACCAATGAAGCCAACATCGCATTAGGCTGCATAAGCTGCTGACTTAACTGGTGAAATCCTGCAACACTAAGAAAACAGTTGATCCCGTAGAATAGGTTTAGTGCATTAAGAATCCAAATAAAATACTTAGAATAGGATGCTATCTGTAAAAAACGTTTAAAAAACTCTATTGCCAATATACCTGTAATTGCAGGAAACCAAATAACTGTTTGATTGGCAAAAAGGGGAGAAGACGGCCAAAAAAACCTGTAACTATAGCCTTGCAGTGCTATCTGTGTAAGACCTATGAAAACAATATATGCTACATAGACTAAGTAACTTTTGTCTCTAACACTTAAATAAACAAAAAAGTTATAGAATATCATTACAAAAATAATACCGAAATAAACGGCAGTAAGAATATCTTGTCTGTTTGCTGCTTGGAAAACAGCTGAATACCCCCCGAGTGCTATCGGTACCAAGATTTGCTCTTCGCTTGATACACGCAGATAAACTATTTTTTGCTGACCAGGACGAATATTGAGTTTGAAGATAAAGTTGTGATTATTGAATTTCCTATTGGATACCGGCACCATTTCACCTGAAGTATCAACTAAATAATTACCAGATGAATCAACTAAAAATAATAGAACATTATCAATTAATGGATATTGTAGATTTAGAAACAAATCGCGCTCTTGTGTTTGGTTCTGTATTGTACACCTAAGCCAAAATGCAGATTTTGAAATACCAAAATTAGGAACATCTACATCGGAAGATTTAAAGTCATTTGAAACTACTACAGTTTCAAAGTTCATTTTTCCAAACTTATCTTCTAAAACTTCGAATTGCCTTCCAATAATATTTAGTTCTTGAGGGTTATTGTACTTGTATTCTTTCGCATGTAAAGCAAAAGAAGTGAGAATACATACAATAATAAATATCCATTTTAAATTAGTCATTGTATCCCCTATAACAATGGTTAGATATGAAATTAATAAAGCATCAGAACTAAACTAAGTGAAGATAATGCAAATAATAAGAAAAACAATAAAAAAAGGGAATGTTATTATGCAAAACTAATAAAGTGTAGGAAATAAATACGGCTGCAAATCATTGTTCTATAAATTAAGATTCAAACGATATTCAATTTCAAATGTTATTTTCTCTGTAGACTCCGTTCTAGTCTGCTCAAGATTTGTTCTCAAGCTTTCGATAATACTTTTCTCTTCTTCTTTTGCATATTTGAGGTCATATATATCATTCATAACTCCTGCTGTAGCAACAAGCCCTTCTTTGGGATAATAGAAGGTTCCTTTATTTCCTAGTCTTTCATCAATTGTAAATCCCTTTTCTAGTGTAATCCCAATGGTATGACCGCCACATAATACAAACATAGAATTCATTGGCAACTGGGTGCACATAGCTACACCCGCGCGGGCAAGAAATAAAGTGCCTATACCCCATCCTGCTACAGACCTTGCATTCCAAAGTCCACATATTTCACCAGTACCTCCATTGGCTGCATGATGAGCAAGTATAGTCTTTACATTAGGGTCGAATTCTTTTATTGCATCATCCATTGGTAATGGATAGCTTGGATGATAAAGATGAATTCTTGCACCACCTACTGGATAGTTGTCAGAAATTCTTTCAGCAAGTATTACATATACATTGGGGTTGTTTATCCAGCTATTATTGGCGGTAGTTATTTTAGTGATTCCAAAAATCTTCAGTATCTCCATATGTTCAAGAGCATACAAATTGCAGGCATCCACATCATCAATAGCTCTAAATGCTCTTATCCTAATCATATTAATTAAGTATTCAAGATTGTTTAAAAACTTTTTCTATTGGATACCTGTAAGATTTCACTGTCGGTAAATCTGCTATACTTAGTCTGAATAAGAATACTTCTGCCCTAGTTTCAGCCTCAGGAAAAATTTTGAGGAATCTTTGGTGTAATTGAGAAAACTCCTCTTTCATAAAATGAGGCAATCCCTCTCCATTACCATATTTTATCCTGGCAAAATGTAAAGTAGCGGCTAGCATTGGCTGCATCGAAACATCAATGTCCGCAGTTGTCAACCACAACCTTTCCACTGCCCTACCGCCAATTAAATAATCTGTTGATGTGAACTTTGGCATGGTGATAAGCCCTATTGCAGAAGCGCTATCAATAGCTTTTATAGCTATTTTTTCTAAAGCTTTACCTCCACGCCAATCTGCTAATAGTTTCACTACTTCAGGATCTTTAACTAACCTTAGCCCAACCTTATCTGATGGGGAAATATCAACTGTAGCAATATCAATACCATCACCAGTTGTTCTGCTATGCTCATCATTCCATCTGATTTCTTTTTCATAAAATTCGTAATGTCCTTCAATATGCAACATTCTTAAACGCTCTGCAGCGCTCATTATTTCTTTTAATTCTTCTAAATCAGTAGAATTATGCCTAAGGTGAAGAGCTGCACCATCAACTGAAGCTACGGCTTGAGTTAGTAAATCTGACTGCGAATTGGAGAGAGGTTTTCTTTGACCTAAATTCCGATTTGTAATTCTGGAATCAATAGCTGCAAATAGTTTTGTAGGCTCAAACAAATTAAAGCCTTTTTGGTGTGTAGCAAATTGAATTACCGCAGCACATCGAGTATCTGTAATGGGAAAATAGTGAACAGAAATAGGAATGTTGTGGTGGTATGCAGCTAAATCCAAATTTTCGATAGCTGCTCCTAATGCAACATAAGAGGCAATATGCTGAAAGTCGCCAAATGAAACAGACCTAACTCTATCATGTAACAAGAAGAGCAAATTATTCTCATAATGCCAGTTCCAGGGTTGATTGTTTCCAGCAGAAGGAGCTTTTATTGCTGCTTTTACTAAGTCTTGAACAACATTGAAATTGGGTGGATTGCTTTGTGATGAGAACAAAATTGTGCACTCCGATACTATATTTCGCAATTCCTCAGTTGATAATTCATGCTCTGATGAGGTAAATAAAGCAGGACTTTTATCCTTCGGACGTGTATCTGGCATTAACTTTTCTAAATCTATAAAATATCTGCCTGAATCAGTAAACTGATTAAGAAAAATACGCCTGCAAGCATCAGCCGTGACTGCTCCACCAAGCGTGACTGCTGTTGCTAGCTGAGGCCATGTGGTGATAGTTTGTTGTATTTCGACCATTGATGCTTTCATCCTTGGCGAAAGTGTTTCGAGACCTGAAATCGGCAAAATGTATGGGAGTTTTTCTTCGCTGGTTTTTAGATTATTCAGTACTTTGAAATCTATAGGTAAGTGCTCTAACCATCCATGCATGATTTTACGATCAGGCTCAAGATCAAATCTTTCAACATCTACTGTACCCCTATCACTAGCTTCCATTAAAACAGGAACATTAAGTTCACGTGCTTTCAAACGGCAAAGAATCTTAATATTTACACCATCGCACTCATCGATAACCATATCAAGTAAGCCGCCAACAGTAAAAAAATCATGAATATTTTCTTCGGTTATGCCTTCAGTATAACATACAACCTTAAAAAAAGGATCTATCTCGGCAATTTCTCTGGCTACTGCATATGCTTTCAGCAGACCTAAATTGTGCAAGCCAGTGCGGATTCGGTTTAGATTATTTAACTCCAAAGTGTCAAAATCAGCAATTCTCAACTCACCACAACCACGTTCTAACGCTAAGGTAAGAGATACTGATTGACCAACAGATAATCCAATTACTCCTACCTTTTTTGTAGCCAACAAATCTCTTTCGGCAGTAGTAATTTTGTTTCGGTTTGCGGAAGTACGTAAATCTATAAATTCTTTTTCATCTAAAATGTGTACTAATTTACTACTCCAAGGATAATAAACCCATACGCCATATTCATCTATTGCCTGACCATTAAGATGCTCCAATATTTTTTCTTCGTATTGCTCTGAGGTAAGGGTTTGTTTTGGAAACTTTGTCTTGATTAACTCCTTCAGTTGCGACTGAATAGTATCATATACAACAATATCATCTTTTTCCGCTAGCAGTTTGGTAAGATTTTCATTGTCGATACTGTCGTAAATACGGAAAAATACAGGCCGATGTAGTCCTTGAGTATCAGTGTTGTATGAAATTTTTTTTTGAATAATTTTTGTTAACACACCGAACATTTTATTTTTAAACGAATAAGTTTGCTAATTTTACAGTAACAGCTTTTGATATCATATATCATAGCCGAAAACCCCATTTTAACCATACATAATGAATAAAGACAAAATATCAATATTGTATGTTGATGATGAAATGAATAATCTCATTTCATTTAAAGCTGTTTTCCGGATTAAATATAATATACTTACTGCTATTAGTGGTGAAGAAGCAATAAAAATTTTAAGAAATAACACAGTAAACTTGATTATTACAGACCAAAGAATGCCTCAGATGACTGGCGTGGAATTTCTAGAGTCCATTCTAAATGAGTTTCCCGACCCAATAAGAATTCTCCTTACAGGATATGCCGACATGAGTGCAGTGATAGATGCCGTAAATAAAGGTAAGATTTTTCATTACCTGTCTAAACCTTGGAATGAAGATGAATTAGACATAACTATAACAAGGGCATATGATGTTTACAAACAAAAAATGACAGAAAGAGAAATAACAAATAAACTAAGTTTATCTAATGATCAACTAGAGTTTTTGTTACGTCAGAAATTACTCTCCTGATTTATTGCCAATTTTGCCAATTCCTGCAAAAGATTTACTCCAATGAGTTTCCGTTAGGCTACTAATCATAACACCATGCGATGTTGAAGCATGTATAAAGAATGAATTTCCTAAGTAAACGCCTACATGATTAATTCTTTTGCTGCGCTGCCTGAAAAAAACCAAATCCCCCTCTTTTGCATTATTATGAGACTTTTCTCTGTTAGCATTTTTATGTTGTTCTACTGAGGTTCTTGTCAATTCAATACCATAAACTTCTTGATAAAGTAATTTGGTGAAACCAGAACAATCAACACCTTGTTCACTGAACCCACCCAAACGATAATTAGTACCATACCATTTGTCTACGAACTTGTAAAGGTTGAAATTAGACAATTCACCAGACGAAACACCTAAAATTTTAGCATATTTATCGTACAATAATGTACCAGAGGAAAGGTCAATAACAGTATTTATTTTGGTATCTATTGCGTTGATAGTGTCTTTACTGACTGGCGCAATAACAACTTGGGAGGGTGTAATATTCGTGTCTAATACCTTATTTTGAATACTCTTAACATTTTTCTTGCGCGAATCTATTGCATTTACTGTGGCTTTTGTTAATACATGACCATCAAGATAAATATCTTCTATAAATTTTGGTTCTTTATTTGATTGTACTTTTTTACCACGTCTATGTTGTGCAGCAACTGGAGAGCAAGCACCTATCAGCCACAGAAGGAATATAATCAACTTGTATGAACGCAAAGAAAACAGCATGGAATGGCAAAATATGTCTAATGATGCTAGCAGAAAAGAATCTTATACGAAACACGACCAGCAAATGTGTAACAAATAATTAAACATACTATTAATCATATTATTTCGAAGTATTAATTAACAAATTACAACAACCCACCCATCTTCAAAATAATATTATATTCTTGTTCTGTTACAGCCGCCACAGATAGTCGACTGAGCTTTACGAGCTGCATGTTTGCAAGTGAAGATTCTGCCTTGATAGCTGCAAGAGAAACTGGTGATGGGATCGCTTTAACAGGCTTAAGATCCACTACTACCCAGTTTGTATCCGCTGTGGTAGGGTCTTGATATGCTTCTTTCACAACTTCAGCAATACCTACGATTGACAAGCCTTCATTGCTATGGTAAAACAAAACGCTGTCACCTTTTGACATAGCTCTGAGGTTATTGCGGGCAGCATAATTACGTACGCCGTCCCAAAATGTAAGTTTATCTTTTACGAATTGGTCCCAACTGTACTTAAATGGCTCAGACTTCACTAACCAATAATTCATATTGACATTATAATTATTAGAACAACTGTTTCAAAACATTATAAATCACCATAGGCTTACCCAAAGTATAAAAATGTAGAACAGGCACCTTATTTTTTAACAAATCCCTACATTGATGCAATAACCATTCTGTACCTACTTGCTCACAAGCAGCTTCTGTTTTTGCCTTCATCATTTCATTGCAGAGTTCTACTGGAAGCTCTACGTTAAACACTCGGGGTATAGTAGTTAGCTGTTTTTGATTGGTAAGCGGCTTGAGACCAGGAATCACTGGTGCAGTAACACCGTTTTCCAAGCAACGATTTACATAATTGTAGTAGTGATCGTTTCTGTAAAACAATTGTGTGGTAACATAGTGCGCACCAAGATCCAATTTGCGTTTGAGATAGTATATCTCTGTGTCCATATTAGGCGATTCGAAATGTTTTTCCGGATAACCAGCGATACCTATACAAAAGTCAGTCTTGGCACCATCTATAATGTCATCTTCCATATACTTTCCATTGTTGAGGGTTACAATTTGCCTCACAAGGTCTTCAGCATATCTATGACCATTAGGATGTGGATTGAAGAATTTCTCGTTAGCGGCGGCATCGCCTCTAAGTGCTAGTACGTTTTTAATTCCCAAAAAGTCAAGGTCTATTAGTGCATTTTCAGTTTCTTCCTTACTGAACCCCCCACAAATAAGATGTGGTATTGCCTCTACCTTATACTTATTCATCAAAGCAGCACAAATACCCACAGTACCTGGTCGCTTGCGGATCTCAACACGTTCAAAAGTACCATCTACTCTTTTTTTGAATACCTGTTCTGCGCGGTGGTAAGTAACGTTTATAAAAGCCGGATTAAACTCCATCAATGGATTAAGATGAGCATATAACGACTCTATACTTTTTCCTTTTGTAGGAGGCAATACTTCAAATGATATTATTGTATCTTTGGCTTCAGCCAGTAGCTCTGTAACTTTCATATATCTAATCTGTTACAAAAATATAACTAAATAGCGGAATTAGGAAGATGACCAAAAAGTATTGTACAAATGAACTAAAGAAAAAATGACACAGCCTTTGCTCTCGCAAAGGCTGTGTTGTAACTGCAAGACCAGTAATTGCTTACTCTTTGCAGCTCCGAGGTTTGGCACCAGCACAAAAGTATGCTATTTTGAGATTTAGATTGTATAATTCATCTTGCAGGCCTCAAGAGCGCTGCCCCCCATGCGGAGAAACCGCCTATCATTGCCCCCACGATTGCCGTTACTGCAATAAATAGAGTGGTACTTGGCAACCCAAATAGTGCAGCCATTCTGCCTGATAATATATGCTCATTGCGCATATCTACCATAAGAGCATATACCAACCAGTAAAGGCCTACCCCTACAAAACCAGAAAGAAAAGAGAAACCAGCTTTTGTGGGCAAAATTAAGGCAACAACAAAAGCAGCCACTGCTGGTGCCCACCACGGCAATATTAGCCCTAGCAAATAACTGACCAACGACGTAGCAATTACTGATAAAAAGAATTTCATAATCATACTTATTTGTAGTGGCAGATGTTATTTCTTACTCACTGTTTGTGTGTGTGCTATTTGCATACTTAACTGAGTCGGTGTATTGGGCAAAAACAATAGCCGGTAATATCTACCGTCTATCCAATGCTGTAAATTAGTTACATAATTCGGACTACCCGGATTTCCCGACTGACCTCCTGGATAAACTCCATATGCCTCTATTTCTTTGCCCATCTGCACCACCATGCGCCAAGACGGACCATGATTAGGTTTCATAGCATTGACTGTATTACCCCAGCCACCTGTAGCCAAATCTTTGTAACTGAAAGGTGCAAGCTTCGTAAGGTGAGTAACAGAGGTACTTTTGGCTTTGTACCACTCCAAACCGATAGTTTTTTGTTGCTTAAAAAGGCTATCTAAAGTTTCTTGATAGCTGCGCAATACCATATCCCTCAATACTTCCACCTTTGCAGTACGGCGATTGTCATAATATTTAAGCGCAGTGTCACTCAATATCAGTTGCATTGTTCGCTCTTGCAGCGGAATAGTGTAATCTGGAACCCTAGAAAATTCATCTTTCCATATGTCAGAATAAAGATTGCGCCACCACAACTGATATATAGTAGCGGCAACGCTATGCTTGCCAAGAATAAAATTCCAACTTCTTAAAGTATCTAAATACGGATGACTAATGTTAGCGCAATAAGAAAGCATCAATGGCAATGTTTTTGACGCAAGAACTGAATATTCATCATTTTGCAAAGCAAACATTTTGTCTATTGTTGCACTATGCAAGGTATCCAGCACTTGGTTGATACGCCATGCCCTAAGCTCAGTATAATTACCATTGTACCAATACGGGTACGTGCTATCTGTAACTAACTGATTAGCCGATGCCAGATAGCCCTGCTTGGGATTAAATGCATGTGGATTCTCCCGCATAGGTATCATTTCCTGCCATAGTGCTGCACTATCCCACCCATTCATAATAAATCGCCCTTGTTCCTTCCACTTATTTACAAACTGCCCTTGTCCCCACAAAGCAATATTTCCTTGCCTATCGGCATATATCATATTCTGACCTGGACATTCAAAATGCAAAATCCCATTTACAAATTCTTCATAATTTTTGGCTCTGTTTAGTTTGTACACAGCCAATTGCTCATTACTGCCTCGATGGCCGGTCCAGCACATAGCTAACAATCCACGGAGTGAACCTTTTTCATTAAAATTCTCGTCATAAATTACCGGTCCATGTATTGTATACCTTACAGTATCAAAAAAAGTAGGCTTTCCTTTTGTTTTGATAACCTCTACCCTACTTCCAAAAGACTTTTTTTCGCCTGAAAACCAGTATTTAGTTTTATCGTCTTCTACGGTTTTTATCTGGTAGTAGTCTTTTACATCTCTGTAATTATTGGTGAGCCCCCATGATATACTATCATTGAACCCAATGACTACACCCGGCGCACCTGGTAGTGAGGTACCATAAACATTCATATCTGGGGTTTGCAACTGTACCTCATACCACAATGAAGGCAAGTTAAGAGCCAAGTGAGGGTCATTGCACAATAAGGCTGCTCCACTTGCTGTTCTGCTACCACTAATTGCCCAATTGTTGCTGCCTTTACCGTCTTCACGTAATTCACCAAAATCGGTAGATTTATATTCTGGAAATACAACACTATCGGGAGGAGTAACAGGCTGCTTGAGAGAAGCGAGAGGGTACTTTGTTTCAGTAGGTATGACAGGAGTTGCATCAGGTATCTTATCTGGGTACAACAGTTCAAAGTCTTCTGCCGGTATTACTGACCTAAGGTAGGAATATGCAATATCATCAGTTTTGCCTGTAAGATCATCAGCCATGTATTTCAACAACAATATGCATTTCAAATTCGTCCAAGGTTCTGGTGAGAAACCCATTAGTTTGTACTCCAGCGGGTACCCAGAATAAGAAAGATTTCCTATCCATGCATTTACACCAGCTGTGTAAGCATCAATCATTGTTTTTGTTTGTCCATTTAGCAGTGCAGTATGCAATGAATTTTCAGCAGCATAAACCATCCCTTTTCTACGTTGCTTCCTGTCAAAATCAAATGCCGACTGACCTACTACTTCGCTTACCCTGCCGGCTGCAGCCCTTGTTTGCATGTCCATTTGCCATAACCTATGCATGGCGTGTATGTACCCCTGTATATAGTATACATCATAATCATTCTTAGCATGAATATGTGGCACCATTCTGTCATCCCACCAAATAGTTGCATTAGTTGCAGTTATTGTCAAACTCAATTGCTTATTAGGCTTATGCTGCATTGGTTCGGCATTTGCCCAGCAACCGCTAACAGGATCTAATAGCCGTCCGATAGCCGGCAACTCACCAATAGGTTTATCAAGTACATAAACCAATACAAAAGACAAAATGAGTATAAAGACACCACCCAGTAGCCTCCTATTATCATTTTTTTGCTGATTCATAGACGCTAGTTTTTAGTGATTTGATTTTTAATGGTAACAACTAATTTGAAAACTAATCTTGGGGAAATTGAATTTCATAAGTTTTTCCTGGCTTCACCGTTAACTTGTGCCCGCGCAACCAAGGGTTATATATTTTCAGCATTTTGTAGGAGCTGTTATTTTCTTTTGCGAAAGTTGTAAGGTTAGGGATAGAGGAAGTGACAGTAACTGTTCTATATCTAAGTGGTTTATAGGATTCGTGCTCTTCAATCACCATCCCAAAACGTTTGGCATTTGAAAGCAAATGTTTGAAAGCCAATATGCGAAAAACATACCTATTTGTCTCCTCAGGGAATATAAGATCATAATAGTTGTTAGACTCCTGAAAGTCTGCTTGTTTGGCAAATCCACCCATTCCGCAATTGTATGAAGCAGCGGCTGCTGTCCAGCTACCAAACTTACTGTAGGCTTCCTTAAAATATCTACATGCGGCATCAGTTGCCTTAACTACATGGAAACGTTCATCAACTTCTTCATTAATTTCTAAACCATATTTAGGTCCAGTATCCTTCATAAATTGCCAAAAACTGGCTGCACCTACGCCCGACCAAGCATTTTGTTGAAGCGAACTTTCGGCTACACAAACGTACTTTAGATCATCTGGTACACCATTAGCTTTTAGCCTTTCTTCAATGATAGGAAAATATCTACCGGAGAGTTTCAATATATACAACTGAGAACCATGTAAGTAGGTATTTACTAGTACTTCGCGATCTAATTTTTCACGAATTTCCCACTTATCTAAGGGTACGGGCTCTCCGCAAAAATCGAGAGATGAAGGTAGCGAAGGTGCATGCCATTTGTACATAGGTCTTCCCTCTGTCGACATTTCTACTGGCGTAGTTCCAGGATCAATTTTGCGAGATGCTATGCCTACCACCATTACTGCACCTATTGCCAACCCACTAAGGAAATAGACTAGCGAACGTTTATTTCGAATCATTTATTAAAATTAGAACAATTACCTAAAATGACGACCGTAAAATGGAAAGAAAATTGCCACATTTTCTTCAAAAATCTTGTTATAAATGCTCGATCGGAAAAGAAAAGTTATTACAATGTTACTTGTTGAAACTTATATGATCGCGCAAAGGTGTGCCAGTTCCTTTTTCGTAATAAAAAACTATCTTCGCAAAAATTTTATTCTTACATGAACTTGCACGAATATCAGGCCAAAGAGCTGTTGAAACGCTACAACGTACCCACTCAGGAGGGTATAGCCGTATCCAATGTGGATGATGCGGTGAATGCCTACAAACAAATAGCTGTAGAACACGGTAATAAATTTGCCGTAATTAAAGCTCAGATTCATGCTGGAGGACGCGGAAAGGGTCGCATGGTAGAAGTACCTGAACAAAGCGGTGTATCTGTAATAAAAAGTGCAGATGATGTAGAAAGAGTTGCTCGTAACATTTTAGGAAATACGCTCGTAACTATTCAAACTGGTGATGCAGGTAAAAAAGTAAGCAAAATCCTAATAGCACAAGATATGTACTATGATGGGCCAAGCGAGCGTAAAGAATTCTACCTCAGTATCTTACTAGATCGTGCTACCAAGCAAAATGTTATCATGTACAGTACTGAAGGCGGTATGGACATCGAAACTGTAGCTCACGATACTCCTGAAAAAATATACAGAGAGTGGGTGAAGCCAGGTTTTCCACTACAAGGCTTTCAGGCTCGCAAAATAGCCTTCAATTTTGGACTGAGTGGTACTGCCTTTAAAAACATGGTTAAGTTTGTAACCAACTTGTATGACGCATATGTAGGTCTTGACTGTGCGATGTTAGAGATCAATCCATTATTCAAAAGTGCAGATGACAAAATATTGGCAGTAGACTGCAAAATGAACCTGGATGATAACGCCCTTATGCGTCACCCAGACTTAGCAGACATGCGCGATAAAAGTGAGGAAGACCCTACAGAAGTAGAAGCTGGCGAGTTTAACCTTAACTATGTAAAACTTGACGGCAATGTGGGTTGCATGGTGAATGGTGCGGGACTGGCAATGGCTACTATGGATATGATAAAATTAGCTGGTGGTGAACCTGCTAACTTCCTAGATGTAGGTGGTACTGCAAATGCTCAAACAGTAGAGGCAGGATTCCGTATTATAATGAAAGATCCTAACGTAAAAGCTATACTCATCAATATTTTTGGTGGTATTGTTCGTTGCGATCGTGTTGCTGCAGGTGTAATAGAAGCTTATAAAAAACTAGGCAACATACATATTCCAATTATTGTTCGCTTGCAAGGCACTAATGCTGAAGCAGCTAAAGAACTAATAGAAAACTCTGGCCTTGAAGTACAAAGCGCAATACTTTTGAGTGAAGCTGCTCATTTGGTTCAGAAAGCAGTAAGTGCGAATTAATATTTTCTTATAATAGTATTCCTTCCAAAATAGTTGCTCGGTTAGAGCAACTATTTTGCTTTGGCGCCTCCCTTATTCAGGCATAGTCCATTGTTGGTCTGCAGCTATATGTGGCCTAGGATCAGGGTATACAGACACTAACGCATACACCATGGCTGGCATCAGCTGGTGCAAAAGCCTATCGGCAGAGGTTGATAAATGCCACTCTAGATCTTGCACCGAAAGCACGTAAATTATAAAATAAGTCGCAAGACAAATACTAACAAGAAAGAACTGCTTATCTGGCATCTTTCTTTTTAGCAAATGATAACTCAGATAGAGCAAAACAAGAATTTTGAGCGTACCGAACTTCTGCTGAATATTGTCTGTAAAGTAGCGGTATATTAGTTGATACCTACTTGTATCTAACAACTGCTGCAGTGTGTGTATGTTCTGTCCTCCCACCATATCATTGGCAGGGGCATAAACCACTTTGAAAAAGACAAATACTGTCACTGGGAAAATTGCACCTAGCACAAAGGGCTTCAAGAGTCGCTGGATAAACAACTGCCTGACATAAAACGCTAAAAATATCAGCGACAACACCACTCCCTCATTTTTGGTCCAACTACAGCCACCTATACATGCACCCGCTACAATATGCCACAAATACTTATTTTCTTGTTGCCGCACACTGATGAGTGCTGCCATAAAAAAGAAAGCCAAAGTAGTATCTGCATACATAGAAGCCCCTCTGGCAATATAAAAAGTATCGGTAGCAAAAAACCACAACAACACAATTGCTAAAATAAAACTCTTACGCAAAGTCTGCATGAAAAGCACTACTGGTATGAGAACAGCTATCCAAAAACTAAACGCAAATGATACAACTTCGACACGAGCATTACCCAATAACCTTGTAAAGAATGCAATAATACCTGGCACCAAAAGCGGATAATCAGGGTGTCCATTTTTGGTATTCAGTAACATTTTTTTCCAATGTATAGGGTCTGCAAGATACTTAGCTTGCAAGTTCCAAATAGCCCAAGCATCCCATTCACCATATCTTTCAGCTATTGCTATAGTTTTACCCGTAATAGTAGAAAGGAAAATGAATAGCACAATTACAACTGGCAATATCATTCTGATTTCATCATCTCTAAACAACAAAGCTTGTTGCCTGGCATACCAAAAAAATGCAGGAAAAGAGAATAAAATCACTATAGCAGTAACAGCAAAAGGCAAAAAAGCTAGCTGTAACGATAGAAAATATAACATACTTGCTATACATGCGGCAATTCCACTTGCAATAAGATATAAGGTAATACGTTGCAACTATTTATGTTTAGATGAAAGTATATAAAAGTGTGTTGTATCCTGGTTCTGCCAAATAATTCTGGATCCATCTGCATTAAATGCATCAAGAATGCTATCCTTTTTGTGAAGAGAGGATACTGTCAACAAAGTATCATAGAGTGAAGTGTTACTTAATGACAGCAGTCTGGGAGCAAAAATGTACCTAATACGAGTCTGTAAATCTACAGGAACACCAATAGTTGAAAATGAAATATTTGTTCCTTCAGGCAAAACAGTATCTGCCCCGCGCATGCCTGTAACATACTTATCTAATTCTGAAGGTTTGAAATCTTTTTTTACACTGTACTGATATACACCATTCATAAATGCTAATATCAGAATAGCAATAATGTAAGTTAACTTCATGATGCCATCTAAATTAGCCCAAATTGTATAAACTTTCTACAATCCACTATATTCTTTGTATCACTTTCCTGATCTTCTTACCATTTTTCTACTCTTCATATCTCCAGCAGCTACATCTTCTTTCACTGACTCTGATACCAATTGATTCATTTTTTCAATTTCGGCAGGTGTAAAATAGCGCCACTTACCTACTGGCAAATTATCTAGTTGAATATTCATAATCCTCACTCTGGTTAACGTCACGACCTTATAATCTAAATGCTCGCACATTCTTCTTATCTGCCTGTTAAGCCCTTGTGTCAGTACTATCCTAAACCTTCTACTTCCTTCCTGTCTAACAAAACATTTTCGAGTAGTAGTTCCCAAAATTGGCAATCCGTTAGACATTCTTTGCACAAACTCTGGTGTCACTGCTTTGTCAACGGATACAATATATTCTTTCTCGTGATTATTGGCTGCTCTAAGGATTTTGTTTACTATATCACCATCATTCGTAAGAATTATTAACCCATCCGAATCTTTATCAAGCCTTCCCACAGGAAAAATGCGTTTGGGGTGATTGATAAAAGATATAATATTAGTTTTGTCTTTCAAGTCTGTTGTGCTTGTAACACCAACAGGTTTATTAAATGCTATATATATAGGTCGTTTTACCGATGATTTAATCGGCTCGCCATCAATATCAACCTTATCACCTGCATATACCTTCGCACCCGGCAAAACCAACTCGCCATTTATAGTTACTCTGGCCTGTTCTATAAGTTTATCAGCTTCTCTTCGCGAGCAAAACCCAGAGGAGCTAATATACTTATTGAGGCTAATACCATCATTATCCATTCTGCAAAAAGCCTCTTATTTAGTGAGTTAATAATTAAATGGAGTTAGTTTTCAACACAATCCTATCCAAACTTTCTTGTGCTAATGGGTGATAGTTAAGCCTATATTTATTGTAAATCCTTTTAGCCATTTCTTCTGTAGCTGGTTTTCTCATCATTTCTGAATACAATGGCTCCAGAAACTTCCTGCGACCAATAGTACTTAGAAATTTCTCCATAGCAGGATAAGCAGCTGTGTAGTTCGTTCTTATTGACAACAGATACCACATATCTGCTATTTCACTATTACCCGTCACAGATAGCTTAAATGCATTATCTAATAGTTTCATTTGCGCAATAGTAATAGTATCTGGCATACCTCTAAGGAAGTGCAACCATTCATGTGCACTCCAATGAACGAACAACAAGGCCTCTGGTTGTGTACCAGTCAGGAATTTTTTTCGCTCTGCATCTACTTTGCCAAAAAGTTCGTTTCCGGCTCTTGGACAGTTTTTAGGTATTCCTGGCCCATATACCCACTCATCTATGTTCAGTTTTTTACGCAGAATCGTATCATTCTTTATTAGACCGGTATCCATAAAGTTCAGAAATGTTTCTGTAGTTATGGTTTTAAAGGCATTAGCATCAAAATACTTCATCAGAAAGCGGTCAAATCTATCCCTGCCAGAGGCTATTTCTATCATTTTCAAGAAATGACACCCTTTTTCGTAAGGGATGTCGTTCAGCCCATCATCTGGGTCTCTACCCTTTAGATCTAGTTTCAGCCAAGTATCTCTGTGTTTGGGACCTAAATGAATAACTGTATTTTCAAGGTCCTGATAGCCCAACTCCCACAACATGTCAGCGTAATTCTCGCCCATTAGTTGCTCCATTATCCTTCGCTCAAAGTAATTGGTAAACCCTTCATTCAGCCAAAAATCGTTCCACGTAGCATTTGTAACCAAATTGCCACTCCAACTATGGGCCAGCTCATGCGCCACCAGCGATACCAGTGACCTATCCCCAGCTATCACAGAAGGTGTAAGGAAGGTGAGCCGAGGATTTTCCATACCGCCAATTGGGAAACCTGGGGGCAGTACCAAAACATCATATCTCCCCCATCTGTAGTTACCATACAACTGTTCAGCGCTCCCTACCATTATCCCAACATTCTCAAATTCCCACCTGGCCTTTTCAATCATCCCCCTTTCAGCGTATACACCTGTTCTGTCATCAATACCTTTAAAAGTAATATCGCCCACCGCCAACGCCATTAAGTAAGCAGGAATTGGTTGTGACATCTTGAAATGATAAATACCTGTATCATTAACAACATCAGTATTCTCAGCACTCATTAGCGCCATGAGACCTTTGGGCACAGTGACCCTTGCAGTGTATGTAAATCTTATACCCGGACCGTCAGGACATGGTATCCAAGATCTCGCATAAATAGACTCTGACTGAGTGTATAAAAACGGAAATTTTTTATCATGAGTTTGCTGCGGTTCGAGCCATTGAAGTGCTCTTGCTTTAGGACCTGTTTTATAAAATATGGTTATAAAAGTGCTATTCTCAAGTATTGGTATCCTCAATGCATTACCTAAATACCTAACTGGAGCATCCATATTGTAGCCAACAATTTTCCCGTCTACTTGCACGCTATCTATAGTTAGGTCATAAGTATCCAGCACCAATTCTTTTTGCTTATGATTGTTATTAATGGTCCATAATGCACTTCCATATATTTGCTTATGCTCCATATCAACTGTAACGTCCAAATGTAAATGTTTTACTTGCACACTATCTGCATTACTTTGAGTGTGTTCATCTACCCACATTTTAGGGTCTACTTTCTTTAAAGTTGATACTTCTCCCTTCTTGCGTGAACGGCAACTAACCAAAACGAAAGCTAATAGCAAAAATGTTACTAAATACCTGAATATACTCATCCTTATCTTTTTTGTTGAAGGCTGTCTTTTTTAAAATTCTATAAAACTTTGCAATGTTCACTAGTGTAGGGACAAAGCAAATTATTAATAAAAGAATATTCCTATAATGTGCAAAATTACGTAAAGCAAATGGTAAAACTAATTGCACAAGCAACTATGGTACTCATTAAACAACAGTAATGTTTTTATACTTACGTAACTTGCAGCTTATATGGCACTAAAAGGCAAAAAAATTATTGTAGCAGTTACTGGTAGTATTGCCGCATATAAAATTCCGCATTTTGTAAGACTACTCGTGAAAGCTGGTGCTGAAGTACAAATACTGATGACTGCGGCTGCTAAGTTGTTTGTAAGTCCACTTTCACTAGCTACTGTGTCTGGTCGCCAAACACTAAGTGATGTAACTGACGGCACCACATGGAACAACCATGTTGCACTGGGACTTTGGGCAGATACAATGATTATTGCTCCATGTAGTGCCAATACTTTGGGCAAACTTGCTAATGGCATCTGCGATAACATAGTGGCGGCCGTATACCTTTCTGCAAGGTGCCCTGTATTTATAGCCCCAGCAATGGACGAAGACATGTGGTTGCATCCTTCGACGAGAAACAACATCAATAAACTACAGGAGTATGGAAATCATATTATCCCTACCGAACATGGAGAGTTAGCAAGTGGTTTGGTAGGTCCGGGCAGAATGTCTGAACCTGAAAAAATGATAAAAGTACTTTCCGATTTTTTTGTAATACCTACCCTACCTCTTTCAGGACAGACTGCTGTAGTGACTGCCGGACCTACCTATGAGCGAATAGACCCTGTCAGATTCATCGGGAACTTCTCTACAGGAAAAATGGGTATAGCGATAGCCGAATCCCTAGCAAATGCAGGGGCAAGTGTAACATTAATACTAGGTCCAACCCAACATAAACCAACACCTAACAGTTCAGTTAACGTTATAAATGTTGAAAGTGCTGCTCAGATGTATGATGCTACTATGCAAGTAGCTCACGAAGTACAAATAGCTGTACTTGCCGCTGCAGTAGCCGACTACAAACCAGTAGAATATGCCGAAAACAAAATAAAAAAACAAACTGACGAACTCAATATTTCACTCACAAAAACTAAAGATATATTAGCATCACTAGGCAAAATAAAACAAGACGGACAAACGTTAATAGGGTTTGCGCTGGAAACTGAAAACGAGCAGGAAAATGCCAACAAAAAACTGGAAGCCAAAAATGCTGATATGATCGTACTAAATTCGCTAAGAGATGAAGGCGCTGGATTTGGTCATGATACCAATAAAGTAACATTACTATTGAGAAATGGCACCAGGAAACCATTGCCACTGCTTACAAAAAAAGAAGTAGCTAATGCTATAACCGAACAAATAATACTGCTAAGAAATGAAGCGAATACTATTTAGCTTATTGATTTTGCTATTCAATATTGTTGCTGCATCAGCACAAGAATTGAACTGCAAGGTGACAATAATGCGCGACAAAATAACAGGTGCAGGCGTAGATCCACAAGTATTTACTAGTATGCAGCAAGCAATTGCAGACTTTGTAAACACTAGAAAATGGACAACGGATGATTATGCAGCCACAGAACGTATTGAGTGCAATATTTTCATCAATCTTACTGCCAATAATATAGGTGGCGACCCAAACGGTTTTTCTGGCACTTTCAGCATTCAGGCTTCACGTCCTGTATATAATGCATCCTACACGAGCTCTATTCTGAATTTTGTAGACAAAGACTTTGCATTTAAATTCTCTCAGTTCAATCCACTCAATTTTGATGACAATCGTGTAAATGGCATAGACCCACTCACATCCAATCTTACAGCTGTTGTTGCTTACTATTGCTATTTGGTCTTAGCTATGGACTATGACAGTTTTTCGCCTAGTGGTGGTACTTCTTTACTGAAAAGGGCACAGAATATTGTAAACAATGCCCCAGATGGCAAAGGAGTAAGTGGCTGGAAACCTGTAGAAAATAACCGAAACAGATACTGGCTTGTAGACCAAATGCTGAATCAAAGATTTCAGGATGTACGCAATTTCTGGTACAGCATGCACCGAGAAGGGCTAGATAGCATGTATATCAAACCCAATGAAGCACGAGGCAGAATACTCACCGGCATAAAAAAACTATATCAGGTTAACAGGGAAAATCCAAGCTCTATTTTGATGCAGTTCTTATTTAATGCCAAAAGCGATGAAATTATGAAACTGCTTGAAATGACACCACGCTCAGAAAGGCAACAATTTATCACCCTACTGGCGGTGCTTGATGTGCCAAATTCAGCTAAGTACAACGCACTTAAATAAACCACATCAAGCAAAACTTTACTTACTCAACAACTTTCGATTTAATGCTGCCCAATACATATCGCATCTCCCTTCTATTACTTTATTGTAGTTTCTTAGCCATTTCCTGCAAAATGCCCGAGAAAAAAGAATCGCACATAGCGCCCGATGCAATGGCAGAATTGATGGTAGATATACAAATGGCAGAAACCTATAGCACTATGGTAAAAGATAGTGTGCACACCAATGGCAAAAAAAATCCCGATTCTTTAGCTGCTTTTTACAAAGACATCCTTGCTCACCATAATATTACTATGGAACAGTTCAGTAAAAGTCTTGAGTGGTACAAATCGCACCCCAACGAGATGGATACCCTGTATAACGATATGATACCCATACTCACTGAGATTCAATAGATATCACTATGCTACTGATATATTCAGATTGCGACATTAGTTAAACCTAGGGCATGTGTAACTACGTTTGAGATTTTGCTTATTCTTGCCATATACTCCCTGATAAATCAAGGAAAATTCTAGCGCACCATATGAGGAATTATATGGTGCTAAGGAAGACATTGTAAGGTCATAACTTGCCATAAACTGCACCCCACCTACTTGTACGCCTACTGTACCTATAGCTGCATCAGTGAGGCGATAGTACAATCCTAAAATCAACTCTATAGGAGTTGCACCTAAAGATGAGTTACTTAAAATTGTTCTGAATTGTGAACCAGTAACTATTTCAGTTGCACCATTCTGCGTGGTGTAATACATGGAGGGGTTTACAATTAGCACTGGTCCAGTTCGTAATAGTACATCCAAACTAGCCGCAGGACGCAAGCCTACCTCATTTACACCGTTATCATAAAAGCTCTCTATTGGACGGTTAATGTTCACGGCTCCTCCCCCCAACTTTACAAAGACATTTTCAGAAGGAAACCAAGAAAAATTAGCTCCAACTCCTACGGTATAATAGCTAGTCTTTAGTATTCCAACTTGTTCATTATTAGGAAGGTTAGTGTTAAATGCAAATCCATCCCACTGATTATCAAACGTCAAAAGGTCATAATTTACACTTCGCGACACAGTAGCTGCCGACATGCCCAAGGAAACCAGAAATGTATTGCTGAGTTGTAAATGATATGCAATATTGCCCTGAAACTGCATTAAACTCAATCTACCATCACCTGATTTATCGTTGTATAGAGAAAGACCCAAACCCAACCAATTATTGTGGTCATTGTCCTTGTTTCCGCCTATCTTAAAATCACCCCAGCCAGAAAAAGTATTATAAGGTACTGGTAATGCTGACCACTGATTACGATAGTTAAGTCCTATTCTGAAATCATTATCTGGCATCAATCCTGTATTGGCAGGCGTGATAAGTGTAGGCGCATTGTAATACTGAGAAAAATGGATACTCTGAGCATTTACTTGCAAACAAGAAAATACCGATAGCAAACCCGAAACCAATAAACTCCTTATCATCATCGCAGAAGTGTGATATTTCCTTTCAATAATTTAGCTGTTCCATCTATAAAGCTTACATTCAATACATATCCATAAGCCTCTAATGGTTGTGGTTGTCCGTTAAAAGTACCATCCCAACCTACATCTTGACTGTTAGACTCGAACACCAACTGTCCCCATCTGTTGTATATCTTTAAGTTCATCGTTTTTATTGCAGCCCCTCTCACAAACAATATATCGTTTTTACCATCACCGTTGGGGCTAAACCCTGTCGGTAGTCCTACCAAGGGTAAAACGTCTGATGGAACTGTTTTACAAGCGATGCTAGGACAGTTACTATTATTGTAAGCGGTGAGACAAACCTTATAGTTTCCTGTTTTATTGTATTGGTGAACAGGATTTACTTCTGTGCTTTTGGTATCATCCCCAAAATCCCAAACATATCTGGTGGCGTTAATAGATCTGTTAGTAAATGTTGTAGGTATATTGGGTTCCGGACTCAAGGGTGTGAATGTAAAATCAGCAATAGGTGTAGGCAAAATTGTTATTATGTGCTGCATAGTGTCTGCCCCATTGCATGAGCCTGGATTTTGGGCTACAAATGTAACCGTGTATGTGCCTACCGATAAATAAGTATGGGGAGGCAACGGGGCGGTAGAAGTCACCGTATCACCAAAATCCCAAAAATAACTAGTAGCATTAGAGCTTCCGCCTGTAGGCACAAAAGATTGCCCAAGACATAAGGAATCTGGAATATCAAACCCTGCAGCTACCCTAAGACTGGTTATCCTAATAGTCTGCTGGACTGTATCTGGCCGTTTACATGCATCTGGATGATCCATAATAAGCAATACAGTATATGTACCTGTATCTGGATAATTATGGGGCGGTGGCGTAGTACCGGTAAATGAGGTACCATCCCCAAACCACCATACATATGATGGTGCCCCACCGGTTGTGATGTTAGTGGTAGAGGTATTGGTAAATTCAGCTATATACGGGTCACAACTTTCAGTGACGACATAGGTAAACGATGGATCTATCTTGTTAGTGTCTACGTTGATAATAATGTATGCGGTATCATCTGTTCTGAAACAAGCGTTAGAATTAGACGATGCTAGCGTAACTGTGTAAGTACCACCAGCTGTAAACGTATGAGTAGGAGCAAAAGTAGTTACAGGTGCACTACCATCTCCAAAGTTCCAAACATAGGACAATCCATTTGTTGTAGCATTAAAAAAGTTGACAGTAAGTGGAGCACAACCAGATGTAGTAGGACCTGCAGTAATGTTTACATCTACTGGGCCTATGTTAAACGCTATTTTTAACCCAGCTTGATTGCAATTGGGACTAGGCATTGTTGATGCCCATACACCAGTTGTTGTAGGGAAAGGAGCACTACCTGGGCCTCCACAATTGGCACAGATACCTTGATATATAACTCCTGCTTTGTCGAATCTACTTGTTCCGCCATCTACGTGTTCTCCCAAACCACCTGTACCTACCCTACCATAAAAAGTAGCATACCTTAGTGATGTCATAGCAGGGCCTAATACTATAAAGTAAAAATCAAAACCATCAGTAGTTGTCTGTATAGGAGTTTCGGGGGCGGGGGCAAATGTGGGCATGCCTACAGTGGTACCTGAGTGGGCCAAACTAGCTACCCCCATAATATTACCACCCCAACCCGATACATAAACATTTTCGCAAGTGTCTACAAGAAATGCAACAGGAGATATATTTGTATGTAATGGATCGCCAGACCCAAACACAGTTGAAATTAAATCAGTAGTCAGGTTACTATCCATCTTCATGATAAACTGCGATGAATTGGGGTTTATATAAACACCAGTAGTAAAAGGAAATGTACCGCCCAACGACTGCCCCATTACATAGACATTATCATTGAAGTCAACTTGTATACCATATACCTGATCAAAGTTGGCTGTGCCAACAAAAGTACCTCTTTGAACGTTATAAGGTGGACTATTTCGAAACTTCAATATATAACCATCCGCAGAATCGCCCATGTATGTAGGCTGCCATCCACCAGTGCCTACAGGAAAATTAGTACTATTAGTACCACCTGCTACATATACAGATGTTTGCGTAGAGTTGAAAGCCAAAACATACCCAGCATCATCTCCGATACCACTAAGATAGGTACTCCATAACGTTGTGGTCATCGTAGGATTGAGTTTAAAAATCACTCCATCTTGTAAACCAGAACCTACACTGGCAATTGCTGTTGGCGTAACTGGAAAATCGGGAGATTCGGTACAACCAGTTACATATATATTACCTACGTTATCTACTTGAACCTCACTTCGTGCATCATCACCATAATTAAATTTCAAATGCCCATAAAATAACTCAGTGGAATCAAAATTCACGCCATCGTTGCCAGAACCACCCATATAGGTAGAAGCAACCATAGCAGATCCAGCAGGATTTAATTTTGAAACTATAATATCTGAACCTAAGTTTTTCACTGTTTGTACAGCGCCAGCAGTTACGGGATAGTCGGGAGATAATGATCTACCAGCAATCACCAGATTACCAGCGCCATCTACGATCATACTATGTGGACGTTCATTGTTCTGACCGCCGATGTATGTTGCATAAATACGTGATGTACCTGACGGATTAAGTTTCATTATTGCTATATCAGACCCAAACTGTATCGCGTCAGCGCCTTGTCCACCTGCAAATGTGGTCTGATAGGCGCCTGGACTTACAGGAAATGCACCGCCACCAGCTATAGCTAAACAGTTAACAATACCACCCATGTAAAAATTACCAGCATTATCATACGTAGCGGTAAATCCCCAATTATCAGCAGTTGAGCCGGTAAATGATGCCCAATAAGTAACAGGATCAATTATCAGCATTTTGCTATGATCGTATCCATTAGGAACATCAAAAGTGAGCACATTTTTTACCAACTTGTAATTACAAGCTACCTCTACCTTCTCATCGTTAATGTATTGATACACATATGGCTTCATTTCTTTCACCTCACCCACCGATGTAGCAATTACCAAATTTCCTTTTTCATTGATATACATGCGCTCCTGTCCATCAAAACGCAACCTTATATCATTTACATTTCCACCCGGCTGCACAAAAAATTCATACACCAACGCTGTACCTTCTGACGATACATGCATATCTATTCCTTTGTACACATTATTATACTCTAGCCCCAAATACGGATGTACATCACCTTTCCATCTTTTAGGGTCATTACCCATAAAATAATTGTAGTAGTTACTTTGCTGTTTTACTCCCTTTATTTGTGGGGTATTGGCACCCTCCATTGTCATTTTATAGACATGAAATTTCAATTTGGGCTTCTCTGACAACAATCCATGATGAAAAGAATCAACCTTTTCTGTGTTTGCAGCATCGCTGAGTATATACCTGAAACCATCATTTTCCAGAAACATTTCACCAGCTATAGTTTTGGCTTTGTACTTCACCCACTCTCCCCATTGCCCTTTATTCTCAATAAACTCCGTAGGAGCAGACTGAGCAAAAGACACAGAAGTGATATAGGTAAGTAAGCAGAATAGAAGTATATAGTGCCTTTTCATTACAATATTTTATAATTTCGATAGTAAATTTAACCTTTTCCATTTAAAGACAGAAAAAAAAATAAAATAGTGGGCAAAAGTTAAAATTATATTACCGAAAACCAAGCTTCAGTAATACTATATACCTTACAATGAAGAATATAACTGTTCAACTTCTACATACTTCATTTATAATTATTTGTACTACATCACAGTAGCTATGTAGATATCGTGGCTGTTGCGTATTATATCAAACGAGGAATAACGTAAACCAATGGCAAATAGTACCATTGCAAGGAAACCACATGTAGACACAACGAAGTAATATCAGTTAACTATTTTATCAGCACAGCAGCTACTGGCAAAAGCATCTGGTTTCGCTTTGAATGCATAACCCATACCCAATATGTAACCCATAGCCTCTCTTAGTGCTTCATTACTTTTAAACTGTGGATTGGTATTAATATCTGCATGCACTTCCATGTCTACATTGTACTGATTAAACAAATCGCAGAGCGAATAAGCAACTTCTATACTTTTTGCTACCTCAACTAGCATTCTCTCTTTTATGTTGTATTTAACCGTTGTACGCTCGTGACTGATGAACATAAAGCCACCTCGTTTCTCTCTCAAAAACACGATGACAGTAGCAAATTCGGTTTCCGAACCATGCACCTGAGAATCTGTCCCTATGCATATTTTCAGGCGATGACCAGCACTTGTTTCGCGTATTATAGCATCTTCTACTGCAGAATGTACGGGTACTTTTAGAAGTTCTCCACTAAATTTCCTCCAAAGCATATCTAGTAGTATTTTGTTATACTAAAGATACCCACATTTATATTACCAAAACATTACCTTAAAATCAGCCCAATATGAAATACACAGTTTATCAACATTAACCATATGGGATATCTACAAAGTAAAAAAGGTTATTCAACGAATAACCCTAAAACTTAATTCATGAAATAATTCTACTTAATTTCCACAAACCAACAACGCCTGCCATGCCTTATCAACATCTCCAGATTCTATTAATGTTTTGGCATATCTGTGTAGTCCTTCATTACGTGCTATTACGTCACTTTTATACAAATCTAGTAATCCTTTTACTCGTTTATCATTTAGGTCGTCGCGCTGCGGTATAGCCGAGCAGTTGCCCAGTATGCCTAAATGATTGCCAGTAAGTACTTTGCTGTTACGCACATGCTCTGGCAATGCATCTATCCCTATGCCCAGTGATGCGTTGGGCTTAGGCACCTCAAACACCGCTGCACCCGACGCTCTGCAATAATAGTCGGCACCCATACGTGCTACCAAGTCTATTTTATTGGGGTCTATCTTGCCTGTAATATCTAGTATGTTATCGTCTATGTGCATACACACTACCTCACAAATTACTAGGTTACCTGCACCACCCTCAACTCCCGTTTCTACTACTTGCAACACTTTACATTCTAGCTGTACCGGCGATTCCTTTACCCTGAATGGCTTTACCATATCTGAAGCTATGGGCGTAAAACCCGCTTTCAAAAACTCATCTACACCCTTAGGATATTCACAACTAGCTAGGTTCATCTGTTGCACCATATCATAGTTCACCATGTTGATCACTACTTCCTTATTGGCATATACATTCTCCAGTGTGTGCTTCACCGTATTATCTCTTACGCGACGTGCAGGCGAAAAAATAAGTATCGGCGGCTTGGCACCAAAAACATTAAAAAAACTAAATGGCGACAGATTTGCCACACCATCATTATCTATTGTACTTGCAAAACATATGGGGCGTGGCGCCACTGCACCCAGTAGGTAGCCATGTAGCATCGCGGTCTTTATCTCTCCTGGTATTATCTTCATATCACTAAGCTGTTTATTGAATGGGCAATGGTTAATATTATCAAATGTATAGTAAGCACCTCACAAAAACAACAGCGGACTACTGTGTCAATCACAAGTAGTCCGCTGCAAAAACTATATTCCTAACTATTATATCAGACTCACACTACGATTTACAAACTCTGTAAGATCAGCTCCAGTTAGCAGTCCTTGCGACAACATAGCTAGGTCATAAGCTTGTTTTGCCAGCTTCGCCTGTGCTGTAGGGTCGTTTGTATCCAGTATACGGCTTACCAGTTTGTGGTTACTATTGATGCTAACATTATAGGTATCAGGCATAGCACCATAAAAGCTCATACCGCCGCCCAAGGCAGCCATGTCTTTCATCCTACGCATAAATTCATCCATCGTTACCGTTACTGGCAACTCATCAGGTCCTAGTGCTTCTACTTTCACATTCATGTTGGGCTTACTTATGGCCTGCTCAAAAATAGATTTTACACTTGTCTGTTGGTCTTCACTCAATACAGATTCTATTTTTTCGTCTTTAGCTATCAGTTTATCAGCCACATCAGCATCTACACGCTTCAGGGTAGTTTTCTCTAGTTTACGCTCCAGTGTGTGCACAAAGTGGCTATCTATTGGCGAGTTGAGCAACAACACATCATAGCCCTTACGGTTGGCACTTTGTATAAATGAGTCTTGTTTAGCAGGGTCGGTTGTGTACAGGTACACGAGCGTACCATCTTTATCAGTCTGCAACACTGTAGCTTTTTCTTTGTACTCGCTTAGTGTGTAGTGCTCACTGTTCGTATTGCTCAGTAGTGCAAAATCCTTTGCTCTGTCATAAAACTTCTCCTCGCTGATCATACCGTACTTCACAAACATGCCTATATCGCTCCACTTTTCTTCATACGACTTACGATCGTTTTTGAAGAGCTCTGCCAACTTGTCTGCAACTTTTTTACTGATATGGCTGTTGATTTTTTTAACATTGCTATCTGCCTGCAGGAAGCTGCGCGATACATTCAGCGGAATGTCTGGAGAATCTATAACACCATGCAACAACATCAAGAAATCTGGCACTATATCCTTGACCTCGTCTGTGATAAACACCTGACGAGAGAATAGTTTGATTTTATTGCGCTGCAACTCGAATTCATTCTTCACCTTAGGGAAATACAATACCCCTGTAAGTGTAAATGGATAGTCTACATTAAGATGTATCCAGAACAGTGGTTCCTCACTCATTGGGTACAACTCACGATAAAAGTTGAGGTAATCCTCATCGCTCAGCTCGCTTGGTGCCTTGGTCCATATGGGCGATGTGTTGTTGACTATGTTTTCAACCTCTACATTTTCGTGTTTTGGTTTGCCTTCTTCGTCCTCACCAGTCTCTACATACTCGCTCTTTGTACCAAACTTGATCGGCACAGGCAAGAAACGACAGTATTTATCCAGTATGCCCTGCAACTTGTATTTATCCAGAAACTCTTCTGATTCTGCATTTACATGTAAAATAATGCTGGTACCACGCTCTGTGCGGCTACCTTCAGTGATCTCAAACTCGGTACTACCATCACATATCCAGCGAGCAGGTGCTGCACCATCCTGGTAGCTGAGTGTTTGTATCTCTACCTGGTCTGCGACCATAAAGGCAGAATAAAAACCAAGACCAAACTTACCTATCAACTCATTGGCATCCTTGGCATCTTTAAATTTTTCTACAAATTCTTCTGCACCTGAAAACGCAATTTGATTGATATATTTTTTGATTTCCTCAGCAGTCATACCTAAACCATTGTCAGATATGGTAATGGTTCTGGCATCTTTATCAAATGCTACTTCTACCATTGGCTCTCCCAACGAACCATTGTACTGCCCCAGCGATGATAAACGTTTTATTTTCTGCACCGCATCTACTGCATTTGATGTCAGCTCGCGCAGAAATATCTCATTGTCTGAGTAAAGGAATTTTTTGATAATCGGGAATATGTTCTCCGTGTGAATCGAGATACTACCTTTTTCCTGCATATATTAGTAATTTATGTGGTTTAGTACATAGCTTACAATATGTATTCCAAACTCAAAAAATTGACAAAATGACAGGAAAATTTATGCAGTACTGCCTGTACAATTCTAATCTAGCTCACCCACTAGTCTATTTTCTAACTCCAATACCAAAGTTTCGTTGGTCTTAACGTTAAACTGCGCGGTATACAAGCGTATCAATGCCTGCACATATGCATTTTCCGCCTCTCTCGATTCCAATGTGGTACCCACTCCCACCCTAAATCTGGCAAGCTGCACATCCAGATTTTCTTTGGCATACTGCAGGTTTTCATTGGCCAAATTGTATGCTGCCACTGCCAGCGAATAATTGCGCCATGCCGTACGGTATTGCCTGCCTACTACAGTATACTGACGATTATATATAAACTCCTCTCTTATAGCCTGCAACGATGCCACCTTTGCCTGCCTACGAATATTACCTCCTTGAAAAACAGGCACACTCAAGTTAACGCTCCCATTAGCGCCATAGCTCTGCGTAAACAATGCAAAACCCGTAGCACTGGTACTCCTATTATATACATAACCACCATTTAATGCCACTGTCGGCAGCCTGAAACTCTTGGCTATGTCTTCATTGATATGGGCTATATCTGCACTCCGCCTAAATGCAGCTAGTGACAGATTTACATCACGCAACCTTTCTTTATCTAGTGGCTGCAAATGTGTGTTCAGCATCAGGCTATCGTCTACTAAATACAGTTTATCCTCATTTTCGCCCATCAGCACGCTCATAGAGTCGCACGCCTGCGCAAACGAAGAAAGATAGGTAAGCGAGTCAGCCTGACGGGCATTGTAGTCTACACGCGCTTGCAGATAATCTACCTTGGCTCCTGCACCAGTGCGGTATTTCAGCTCCGCAAGTTGCATTCTTACTGTAGCCAAGTGCAGTGCCGTGTCTATTGCTATCAGTTGTTTCTGCTGCAATACCACCGTAGCATACATCTGTATAATGCGCGACACAGACGCCTGCATCTGCACTCGCTGCTGTAGGCTGCTCAGTGCCTCTAGTTGTGTCAATTGTTTTTTTACCAAAAACATTCTTCCACCATCATATATAGTCCAGTTTACGGTTATAATGGGGTTAACGTTGGTGTTAATAGCATTGGGGTTGTTTTGCTCCGATCCGTTGGCTAGGTCACTTTGCACATTTTGTCTGCTTTGGCTACCAGAGAGCCCCACATTTATGTTGGGCAAAAAACCTGCATTGCCATAGGTATTGTTCACAGCATCCTGTTGTTGTGCTGTTCCAGCTATTGCTATATCGTAGTTGTGCTGTAGTGTGCGGCTTATTGCATCTTGCAGCGTCAATCGCTCTTGTGCGCTAGCACTAACTCCTACCAATAAAACAAGGGCTAATATATACTTAGTCATGGTGTTATACTTTGCGCAAAATAATATGCCGAATTTATGATACACTTTTACAATACTACAGCTCAAGTTATCATCAAATACACCAATACTGCACACACCAAAAGTGAACATTATAGCTCGAAAAAGCAAATAAGTACCAACAATACAGTGTTCAACAAACATAATTTTAACAAGATGTACATACACCTATTAACATTACAATGCACCCAAACGGACAATAACCAACACTCTCTCCGCAATTGAAAACCAAAAAATAATACCCAAACTTCACTTTTATTACCACCTTGTCATAATATTGACTCACAAATCATACAACACATTATAATGCTAAGAAATTTACTCACTGCCATAGCCATCAGCGTATCGCTCACCAGCATCGCTCAGCACGATCATATACACATCAACCTAAAGGAAAACCCAGTTCTTTTTCACCAGACAGCTGCAGAGTACAGAGCACTTTGTTATCAGGCGTTCAACCTCGCTACCCTGCGCGTTAAGGAACTTCCCAAAAAAGAATTTAAGAAAAACAAATTAGCCATTATCACAGATATAGACGAAACCATACTCGACAACAGCTACAGCGAGGCTCAACTCATAAAAGAAAGTAGAAGATACAGCAATGAAGCATGGTTGGAGTGGACCGAAAAAGCTGCTGCAACTCCTGTACCCGGCGCCCAAGACTTCCTGAAATTTGCTGCATCTCGTGGTGTAGAAATATTTTATATAAGCAATAGAAGCACAGAAGAAATCAACAGCACCATTACCAATCTCCAAAAATATGACCTCCCATTTGCCGATTCAGCACATATGTTGTTCAAAACAACTGAAGACTCAAAAAAAAGCAGAAGAGAACAAGTCACAAGCGAATACAAAGTGATCCTCTTACTTGGCGACAACCTGAACGACTTTTCAGAAATTTTCGAAAAAGGTTCTATTGAAACCCGATTTGCAAAAACCGATGCCGCAAATGATGATTGGGGCAAAAAGTTCATAGTCTTGCCAAATTGCATTTATGGCGAATGGGAAAACGCTATATACAACTACCAGAGGAACCTACCTGCAGGCCAAAAACAAAATATTAGATTCAATACCCTTAAAGGTCATTGATTATTACTGCTACATTTGCAGCAACATTTAGCCCATGCCCCTGCTCAAACAATGGAATATTGGCACCACTGGCACAGCAGCCATCTGGCACGTAGAGGAGCCCGAACTGTTCTTTGCAGAGCACACCGGGCTCAGCCCCGATATCAAAAACGACCGCAGACGCACAGAGCACCTTGCTAGTCGCTTTTTGCTGCGCCACATAATGCCACAATTCCCCCTTCACCTTATCACCAAAGACCAAACCAACAAACCCTACCTTAGCAATCAGCTTTGCTTTTTCTCCATTTCTCACTCCTGGCCATATATTGCCGTTATTATAGATGCCCTGCACGAGACTGGTATCGACATCCAAACATACCACCCTCGCATCACAGATATCCGCCACAAGTTCCTATCACCCACTGAGCAGACATTGATTGGCGACGACCCTCGGCTCATCACCCTAGCATGGTGTGCCAAGGAGTCTGTATACAAATGGTATGGCAACAGAAAAGTAGATTTTATAGCACATTTACCCATCACCTCGCTCGACCTTTCCACCCCAGACATAAACATGTCAATTAATTTCAACATTAACGAACTCACCAACAAAATCCTGCTTCACAACCTCATTACCACTGATTTTGCTTGTTCTTACATCTCATCTAGCAGTTTATAGCATACCCCCATACACTTTATTTTATTTTTTAATGTTTCCTTTTTTTGAAATTTTTCTGTTTTTTCTACCATTTTTCCGGAAAAACACTAAATTTGCACAAAATATAATATCATGTCATCACTACGTTTTCAGGCCTTACAGGCACTAGCAGCCGGCGAAGAGAAAAAAATTTCTGGCTACACCGAAAAGAAGATAACTACCATGTTTGGTAGCAACGTATTCAACGGACGCACCATGCGCGAGTACCTGAGCGATGAGGCATACAAAAGCCTGATGAACTCAGCCAAAACGGGAACCAAAATAGACCGCCGCATGGCCGACCAAGTAGCTGCCGGCATGAAAGCATGGTCTGAAGAGCGTGGTGTCACCCACTTCACGCACTGGTTTCAGCCACTCACCGGCACCACTGCCGAAAAACATGATTCCTTCTTCACTATCAAAAGCGATGGCACTGCCATAGAGTTGTTTGATGGTGATGCTCTTATACAGCAAGAACCAGATGCCAGTAGCTTCCCCAACGGTGGTATCCGTGCCACATTCGAGGCTCGTGGCTACACCGCCTGGGATCCTTCCTCTCCAGCGTTTATTATGGAGGCTGGCTCTGGGAAAACCCTTTGCATCCCTACCATATTTATAGCTTACAACGGCGAGTCGCTCGACTACAAAGCACCATTGCTAAAGTCTATTGGTGCGCTCGACAAAGCTGCCGTAGATGTTTGTCATTACTTCGACAAAAACGTAAGCAAAGTATTCGCTACCCTCGGTTGGGAGCAAGAGTACTTCGTCATCGATGCCACACTTGCCAATGCCCGCCCTGATCTTATGATGTGCGGACGCACACTGCTAGGTCATAGCCCTGCCAAGGGACAGCAGCTCGAAGACCATTACTTTGGCTCTATACCAGAGCGTGTATTTGCATTCATGCAAGATTTCGAACAAGAGTCTTACAAACTCGGCATTCCACTCCGCACTCGCCACAATGAGGTAGCTCCTTGCCAGTTTGAGTGTGCTCCTATATTCGAAGAAATAAACATAGCCGTAGACCACAACACACTACTTATGGATGTAATGGCTAAAGTAGCCAAACGCCATAAACTAGTAGCCCTGCTCCACGAAAAACCTTTTGCTGGCGTCAACGGCTCAGGCAAGCACAATAACTGGAGCTTGGCAACTGATACTGGCGTTAATCTACTGTCCCCTGGCAAAACGCCTCGCACCAACCTCATGTTCCTCACTTTCTTTGTGAATGCAATCAAAGCAGTGCATGATTATGCCGACCTGCTACGTGGTGCCATTGCCTCTGCCAACAACGACCACCGCCTGGGTGCCAACGAAGCCCCTCCGGCTATTATGTCAGTATACATAGGCAAGTACCTAACAGAAGTGCTCAACGAAGTAGAATCAAGAGTAAAAGAAAAATTCAGCGAACAAGACGAGGTGATACTCAAACTAGACATTCATAAGCAAATTCCAGAATTGCTTATGGACAATACAGATCGCAACCGTACGAGTCCTTTTGCATTCACTGGCAACAAGTTTGAATTCAGAGCTGTAGGGTCTTCTGCCAACTGTGGTTCACCCATGGTGGTGTTGAATACTATCATGGCTGAAACACTCAAAAAATTCAAAATTGAGGTTGATGCTTTAATTGAGAAAGGGGAGAAAAAAGAAATCGCAGTGCTGCAAATCCTTAGAGCCTACATCTCCGACTCTAAGAAAATCCGTTTCGAAGGCGACAACTATAGTGAAGAGTGGGCAGAAGAAGCTAAACGCCGTGGTCTCAACAACTTCAAAACTACACCAGAAGCACTTGATGCCTATGTTACCGATAGCTCCAAAGAGTTGTTCTACTCTAATGGCATTTTCACAAAACGTGAGCTAGAAGCACGCCACGAAATAATGCTGGAAGATTATGTGAAAAAAGTGCAGATTGAAGCACGTATCATAGGCTACATAGCCACCAACAATATATTACCAGCTGCTATCAATTACCAGAACACACTGATAGAAAACATTAAAGGCTTAAAAGATATAGGTCTACCAGAATCAGCCTATGCAGCTCAGCTCAATCTAGCACGCATCATCAGCGACCATATCCAGAATATCAACAACAATGTAGAGGCAATGATAGAGGCCCGCAAGCGAGCCAACAACAACCCCGACATGCACCAGCGCGCACTTATGTATTGCCATGAGGTGAAAATATTCTTTGACAAAATTCGCTACCATGCCGACAAACTGGAACTGATAGTAGATGACAAACTATGGCCTCTGCCTAAGTACAGAGAGCTATTATACTTGAGATAATCAGTATCAATTAGCAACACCTTGACATTAAGAAACGCATAATGCCACCTACCATATATAGGTGGCGTTATGTTTATATACAAGTAGGATAGCAATCGCAAAAATAGGTTGTACGAATACAACAAATGGGACCCTGAATGAATTGGCAAATACTTTGTATTTATCAATCTACATTCTCCACAGATTGTTTCATCTGAACGCTAGTACGGAAGCGGTTTTGGGTTTGATTTAAGTGCAAATATTTTGCCCCTAACAAAAACCTCCTTAACATTGCAGCCTGCTACAAAATAGTTCGATTGTGTAACGGTAGCACAACAGACTCTGACTCTGTTTGTCTAGGTTCGAATCCTAGTCGGACTACATACCAACAACATAACGCCTTGTAAATCAATGATTTATGAGGCGTTTTTCTGTATTATGCTACCTTTTTCGGTTGATTTTTCTTCATTCTGCAAAAAAATTCTTGCCCTACTTAAAGAGCACCCGTTTGTATAAAGGAGTATTATGATGAAATTTTACTCATAAAATATGATAGGTTTACTATTGCGCTTCACAAATTTTTATATCTTCGCCACACAAAATTATTCTAATGAAAAAAATTTTTGTTCCGCTGTTTATTGCTGTGACTGCGGTGTCTTCGTCTGCTAGCGCACAAACCGAAAAAGGCAAACCAGCACCAGCTGTTAACAAAGTATCTGTCCCGGTCAATAAAACTCCAGTGCCTGTCGCAAGGCCAGTAGCACCTGTGGCCAAACCAGCTCCACAAGTTGTAAAACCTGCTCCACAAATAACTGTTGCTAAACCAGCTCCAGCACCTACAGTAGCAAAACCAGCAGCTCCTGCTCCAAAACCTGCGGCTCCTGTTGTTGCCAAACCAGCCGCACCAGCGCCCAAACCGGTTGCCGCTCCAGCGCCAAAACCAGCACCTGCAGCCAAGCCTGTTGCTCCTGCACCCAAACCAGTAGCCGCTCCAGTTGCCAAAACCACTATTAAGCCTGCCGCGAAAGCTCCAAAAACAACAGTAGCAAAAGTACCTACAAACAAAAAAGCTACCAAAACAACCAAAACAGTAAAAAACAAAATGCCGGTGGCTAGTCCTGTATCAGAACCTGTTGCAGCACCAGCCCCTAACTATTCAGCTCCGTCTCAAAACGCAGCACCTGTAATTCGTGAAGAAAGAGAAGAAGTGCGTAATGCAGTAAATGACAATAGAGAGTATAAAAGATATAACAACGATAACGAGGAAGGTGGAGACGTTTATCACAAAGCGGCACCTTATTACAAACATTGGAGATACAAAACAAGACGCTACTTCAAGTATAAGTACATGAAAAAGCATTGCAGTAGCCCCATGGAGAATTAATTGTCTGTTTCTATTAGCATATTTTACAACAAAAAGCCTCAGGTACGTAATCTGAGGCTTTTGCAATTCTATGTACACCTGAAAGTGTCACCCTAAATTCACCATTAATTATTGTTAAATCGAACCTCTGTGAAGAACGTTTAATTGCACAATAGGTATACATTTGAGGTCAATATTTCAATACTACATTACAAGATGATTATTACCATAATAGTAGTTGCCATTACAGCATTAGTATCTATTTTAGGCTTCAGTAATGAGGCTCTGATCAATAAGTTGATTTTATGGCCTAGAATAATGCATTCACCAACAGAGTACTACCGGTTACTGACTTCAGGTTTTATTCATGCCGACTGGAATCATCTGTTATTCAATATGATGACTTTGTATTTTATGGGTGGCGTGGCCGAGAGTATGCTGGGTAGTGGTTTCATTACGCTGTATACTACCGGAATAATTGTAGCATCTTTACCATCGTTTCTGAAAAACAAAAACAATAGTTACTATAGATCTCTAGGTGCATCGGGGGGCGTAGCGTCTATTATATTCTTCTTCATTTATTTTTACCCCTGGGGCAAAATAAGCATAATGTTTATACCCATAGGGATACCTGCAATTCTTTTTGGCGCATTATACCTGATGTACGAAGCGTATATGGCTAAAAGAGGACAAGGCAACGTAAATCATGATGCTCACTTTTGGGGTTCAGTATATGGTTTGTTATATGCCATGATTATTGACCCTACTCATGGTTTAAGTTTTATCAACGCAATTTCTAATCCACAGTTTTAAATATCCTAAACCACCCTATTTCTACCCTCTCTTACATTTCAGCAACAATTACTTCTATCACACTAGTAGTACTTGGCTTTATTTTACATCTCTCATCAAGCCTTATTCCTGCAACCCACAAGATCCTCTTGCCAGACTCTAAAATCCTGAGTTGCTCCTTTTTATGTAATGGTACTTTATTATCTATCAATAGCTTGCTAACTTTTTTCTTTTTCATATTCATACCCAATGGATAAAAATAATCGCCAATACGCCATTTACGTAAAGTCAACGGAAAACTTACATCTGCAGCATCTATATAGGCAATATCCGTTGATGTATTTAAATGTTTAGGTACTGCTATTAGCTTAAATTTATAAACATGAGTAGTGGTTGTTATTTCACAGGGCAGCTCTGTAATTTGCAATAAGTCGGCTTCTTGTTCAGCATTTGCAGCAATTACCAAAAAATCCCTGTTGCGTATTAACCTATGTGTCGCAGATGCTACATAATGCCCACTTTCTGATGTTAAAAGACTTAATATACTCGGCAATTGTGCAGATACGAAACCAAAAGGTTGTAACAACTCATAACAAATTGTATGAATTGGCTTGCGAAGACGAAGTTTGCGTACGGATATATAATAATCTTTACCTCTTAGTTCTAATAATTGCTTTCGATGCACATTTATTGCCTGAGTATATAGCTGCTCTGCCTCACCAAACCTAAATATGCTTTCATTAGCTTGTTTTATTGCACTGGGAAACAATTGTTCTGCTGCCGGCACCAAATGATGACGCACTGCGTTTCGCAAATAATCATCAGATTTATTAGAAACATCTTCCCTAAAATAAATTTTATTATCACCTATATACTCGTCAATGGCTTTTCTTGTGGCAAATAGCAAAGGCCTTATCACAAAGTTGTTTTCCGGTTGTATACCATGCATGCCCTGTATACCGGTACCTTTAAATAAATTGATCAAAACAGTTTCCACATTATCATTGGCATGGTGCGCAGTCGCTATACGATCATATCCATTTGACTTTCTAACTGTCTCAAACCACTCATATCTCAAAATCCTTGCGGTTTCTTGTGTCCCTTTTTTCCATTCAGTGGCTTTTTCTTTTGTAGGGAATCTTACTGAGTAGAAAGTTATCTTATTGGAAGTACACCAATCCGCCACAAGCGCTTCATCCATATCAGATGCTTCAGCCCTAAGCCCAAAATTGCAGTGAGCAACTCCAAACTTTATACCAGAAGACAGGAAGATATGTGCCAATGCCATAGAATCAGCCCCACCACTTACTGCAAGTAAAATGCGTGCATCAGATATATGAGAAAACTGAGATAGCCAATACTTGCGAAAACCATGTAATAAATCGCCCAAGTGAATTACTGCATTAAGTGTTAAAAAAGCTAATAAACTAAATCTTCGTGTGCGGCTTGCAGTTCATTGTAACTGTGCATGTCTTTTACTGTCTTTGCTATATTCATCCCTTGCTCATATATTGTTATAGCGCCAGCCACTTGCCCTATCCGCTCTAGTAGCTTACCCAAATGATAATAGGTGGCAACATAATTGGGGTCGTTATTAAGATTGCGCTCGAAGTGCAGTTGCGCTAGCACTTCATCACCAGCTTTTACATATTCTAATGCAAGTGCATGGTTTAAAAAACAATCATTAGGACTTGTTTTAAGGAACTGCTGTAGCTTATCTATCCGTTCTGTAGCCATAGTTATATTGGTAGCATTGCAAATTTAGCCATAGCAATTGAAAGCAAGTTTAGTTTTTATGATAACACGAAAATTAACAACTTTTACAAATACGATTTGTTACTTTCACACTTGTAGCTGACAGGTAGATATATGAACCGGAATGAACTAAAATGGCGAATAAAATACATCTGGCAATATTTCCCGTTTACCCTCAACACGTTGCTATGTGTGGTAGCAGGATGGATTGCTAACAAATTATTGTACACGCCGGTTCCAAAAGGTGATGACCCTTCCCCTTATCTTCCATTTATAATTTTAATGGGAAAACTGGTCTTTTGGTTTGCTGCAGCTATTATTATTTTATCAGTACTAAGTACAGTAGCTGGTTATTTGTATTTTCTCTGGTTGAGGTCTGGGAAAGGATGTAAATTAATGATCGATTTTGCAACCGAAACCAAACCCGGCAAAAAAAACAAACTTTATCTTACTGCTCGTTTAGAAGGTGTGTTCAGGCCTATTCTTGGGTTTGTAAAGGGCAAACTATTTTATGATGACAATATCATGACAGACCAGTTTGCTTTAATGACTGATCAACGCAAAGCAGGAAGCCTACGTAGAGTAGCTATAACCGGCAAAAGTCGTTTGTATCTGCCCGACATTAAAGAATACGACCTAAAAGGAGGATTTGTATATTTCCAAGATATGCTTCATCTGTTTTCGCTAGCAGTCGCACAGCCAGTTAGTGGGCATTTTTCGCAGCCACCTGTACTGAATGCCATGCAAGATGAAGAAGTTTACCCTAAAAAAACCGAAAATCTGGATGTGCGTATAGAACAATTGCGCCGTGTAGAGGGTGAATATCTCAATTATAAAGACTTTGAGAGCGGTGATGATGTGCGCAGAATAGTATGGAAAGTATACGCCAAAAATAGAGAATTAGTAGTAAGAGTGCCAGAACTGTACGAGCCTTATGCTTCTCACTTGTATTTTCATGCATCATTTAACGCAGCTGTTAAAAACAGCTGGCTGCAAGAAGACTACCTAAAAGAAATGCTTAACTACTACAAAAACTGCATTTGGACGGTATATGATACACTCAGTAAAAAAGAATGGGAAGTAAGGTATATACCAGACCAACAGTTTGCTATACCTGATCAACTTTCTGCTTCCGAAATGACCTCAAGAATCATAAGCAACAGTAGTTGGCATCAAGACAAATCATTGCAACAATACTTCAATCCCAAAACAGGAGCAGTATTGTGTATATCTTCTTTCACCGACCCCGTGGAACTGGAAGAACTTTTGGATAGGTGCGACTCATCTACAGTTATCTATTTTGTAAAGACATCTAATTCTTTACGCTCCTTTGCCCCACTCAATTTACTGAGCAGACTTATTTTTTTGCCACCCAAAGACCGTCGTTCTAAACTAAGAACAAGGTGGACTTTTTCGCCCGTAAGGCTGCAAGTTCAAAAAAGAGAAAAGAAAATTGAAGAAATTCTAGGAAAAAGCAGCGTAAAATGGGGAATTTTGTAATTTGTGCGCGTTTAAAGAATATAAATAATATTTGGAGAAGATTCTAACGTTTCAACCTTGTACCTCGTCATAATTTGCAGACGCGTCTAAAATCAATTCATCTAACAAAAAAAAACAAAAAATGATTATGAAAAAAATTCTAACCCTAGCCATTACATGTTGTGTAATGATGTTAGCAAAGCCATCCTCGGCAGCAATCCATGGCACTTTAGGTGCTTGTGTAGGAGCAACGAGTACATTGTTCGATTCTTCGTCCTCTGGAGTAATGGGACCAGGGACATGGTCTAGTAGCAACGTTGCAATAGCTACAGTTGGCGCGAGTACTGGCGTAGTAACTGGCATTTCTGCAGGTACAGCTATTATTACATTTATTGGCACAACAGGTACCTCTACTGCCGTATTCACAGTTTCGCCTACCCCATCTGCCATTACTGGGGGTAGCACTCCATTTTGTACTGGTACCACTATTGCATTATCATGTTCACCAGCAGGTGGTGCATGGTCTAGTAGTTCTAGTATAGCTAGTGTTAGCCCTGCAGGTTCTGTTAGTGGTTCTGGAGGTGGCACAGCTACTATTTACTATACTGTTGGCGTTGGCTGTTCTGCCAGCACCACGGTTACTGTTATAGGCACTCCTGCAGTTGATTCTTTAACTGGTCCTAGTTCTGTATGTATTGGCGGCACAGCTACGTATGCATGTACTACCGCAGGTGGCACATGGAGCACCAGCAGCGCAGGAATCGGCACTATCTCTGCTACCGGAGTATTAACTGGTGTATCAGGTGGTACAGTAATAGTTAGCTATTCTGTATCTGGCACATGTGGCACTGGTGTACGTACAAGGGCTGTAACAGTATCTGGTAGTACCGTAGCAGGAACCATAACAGGTACTACTTCTGTAGCTACTGGCTTCACTACTTCTCTGTCCAATTCTGTGAGTGGTGGCACATGGAGCAGCAGCAACCCAGCAGTAGCTACTATAAGCGCATCTGGCGTAGTAACAGGCGTTGCAGTAGGCACTACCGTAATATCTTATGCAGTATCTGGTTGCAGTGGCTTAGCTTATGCTACTACTATTGTAACAGTAACAGCTGCTAATTGTATTTCTGGTAATGTATTGTTTTCATCTGGTGCAGCATATTACGGTCCAGTAAGAGTATGGCTTATCAAATATAATCCTAGCACATTGATGCTGACTGCTATAGACTCTACTTATGTGTATGCTAGCGGTACAAGTGTAAGTTATTCATTCTGCGGTATGGGCACAGATTCATTCCGTGTAAAAGCAGCATGTGATTCTACATCTACACCTACTATGGGTTACTTGCCTACTTACCACACTTCTAGTGCATTCTGGAACACTGCTACAGTTATAAACCACGTTTCAGGCACACACGATATCAATAAAAACATCACTATGGCTTATGGTGCTGGCACTACAGGTCCTGGTTTCATAGGTGGTAGCGTAACAGCAGGTGCTAATAAAGGTACCGCAGAAGGTGATCCAGTAGTAAACCAACTAGTATATTGTATCAATGATGCGACTGGTGCTATTTTGCAACAAACATATACTAATTCACTTGGTCAGTATTCATTCAGCAATCTGCCTACAGGCGCCACTTACAAAGTATATCCTGAGTTGATGAATTTCACTACCACTCCATATCCTACTATTTCTTTGACAGCTTCTAGCTCATCAGTAACTGCTGCAAGCTTCAGAAAAAACACTTTGCCTAAAACTATCACTCCGATAACATCTGGCATTAATGAAGTAAACACAAACAATGCTGGTATCAGTATCTATCCTAACCCAGCAAAGGGTGCTGTAAATGTATCTTGGAACATAGCTACTACAGGTACAGCTACTATCACCGTAAGTGATGTAACTGGCAGAATTGTACTAAGCACTACAGCAGATATGACCACTGCAAATGGCACTACTAAAGTAGATGTATCTTCGCTTAATGCAGGTATGTACCTAATAAGTGTAAAAAACAATGGTGTTAACTATAATACTAAAGTTAGCATTCAGTAATACTTGCTTATCGGTCAGTATAATAATAAACCCTCGGAAAAACCGAGGGTTTATTATTATACTTAATTAATAAAACTACTTCTAAACAATAGTCACCTTAGTTTTTATATTCTTTCAGAGCTACTTCTAAACAATCCATAGCGCCATTGATAGCATCGGTATTGAGTACATAGGCCAAGCGCACCTCGCTTTTACCCTTACCTGGCGTAGCATAAAACCCCGCTGCAGGCGCCATCATTACTGTAGCACCATTATAAGAGAAACTCTCCAATAACCATTGGCAAAATTGCTCTGCATTATCTACAGGCAACTGTGCAATTGCATAAAACGCACCACCCGGCATTGGGCAAGTAACACCTGGCATAGCATTTAGCCTATTTACCAGCAAGTCGCGTCTTGAATTGTATTCTGCGTGGATGCCACTGAAGTAATCAGCAGGAAGATCTACTGCTGCCTCTCCTAATATCTGAGCAAAGGAAGGTGGGCTGAGTCTCGCTTGTGCAAACTTCATAGCAGCACTTACCACCTCTTTATTTTTAGTAACAAAAGCACCTATCCTACCACCACATGCACTGTATCTTTTTGATATAGTATCTAGCAATATAGCATGTTGCTCAAGACCCGGCAATGATAATGCAGAAATATGCTTACGGTCGTCATAGCAAAATTCGCGGTATGCCTCATCGCTCAGCAAAAATAAATTGTGCTTAAGGCATATTTCTTTCAGAACATTTAGCTCTTCTGCGCTATAAAGGTACCCCGTCGGATTGTTAGGATTGCAAATCATTATTGCTCTGGTACGAGGCGTAATGGCTTTTTCAAATTCCTCAATTGGTGGGAGTGAAAAACCAGTTTCGATACCAGATGGAATCGGCACTACCTTAACGTCTGATGTGATAGCAAAACCATTATAATTTGCATAAAAAGGCTCAGGAATAATTATCTCATCACCAGCATCCATGCAAGTCATTATTGCAAACAATATTGCTTCAGACCCACCAGTTGTTACTATTATATCTGCAGACGTAACATCAATATTGTTACGCTGATAATAAGTAGCTAATTTATTCCTATAGCTCTCAAAACCTGCACTAGGACTGTACTCCAACACCTTCATATTGGTGTTGCGTACAGCATCCATTATAGATTTGGGTGTTTCTATATCAGGCTGACCAATATTGAGGTGATACACTTTTGTGCCACGCTTTTTTGCTGCATCGGCAAATGGAACCAGTTTTCGTATGGGCGAAGGTGGCATATGTCCACCACGATGTGAAATTGAAGGCATGAAGCAAAGTTAAAAGCAAAAACTGAATGCAAAAAAGCTATTTGTGCAATAAGTGAGTTAAAAGACTGAAAACGGGTAAAAGTTTTACAACAGATACCTAAAATGCTACGCCTAATCCAAACTCTGCATACTCTGCTACAACCCCATGTGTATTGAGCAGTGCTGATAAAAACACTTCTTTCCCCAGTCCTTTTTCTTTGTTTACTAAGTAGTATTTAGCCCCCATTTTCTGATAAATAGGGTCAAAATCAAGAAAAGTTTGTTTGTAGTAAGCGCCTACCATTGCTATAAGTCCTACCCTACCTATCATATATTCATGCCCAATATACACCCCTCCATCCCAGGAATGTTGTTTTTCTTTACCATATTCGACTCCGTAATTTATTAAAAACGCATACACTTCTTTATGATATGCTATATCTGCACCTACTATAAACTTATTTCTACACCATATCCTTTTTGTCAATGAAAGTGCTCCAATGTAAGCTGGTTTCACAGGGTTTCCTGCAGCGCGAGCTTCTTTGTGTGCTATACCACCTCTTACCTCTACCAGCAATCGGTCTTTTACATTCGTATTTACTAGGCAAGGTTCTATTTTCTTCATTTGTGTTCTTGGAAAGAATCTCGCCCCTAAATGAAACCCACACATATTCACTCCTAAGTTGGGCTCTCTATAAAGAGCATTAGATATGTGTGAAAAACTAAAACCTGCCTGGAAATCCCAATTATCATTGATACGATAACGCAAATCTGATACTAATACAGCTAAAGCGTTGATATGAGTACTTACAGCTGTATTAATGGTATCGGCAGATGGCGCCCTTTCATATTTTCTACTTACATATGCAGCCCCTAAACCAAAACGAACTGTCCATTCTATTGTCTTAAAGCGTATTATTGGTACTTGTATGTTCGGGTATACTCCTGCCGACCTGCCAAATATTTTTGTACTGTTATAATCAGTTATCAATATTCCTATACCAGTTACTGGGTATCCGCATTGTACATGCCAAGGCTTTCTCCCAGTAGGTTTAAACACAAAATTCAAATCGAGAGAAGTTGAATAATCAGGTACAGGCGCTGTAAACTTTACAGAGTGTTTGATGATCTTACCACATGCAATGTTGGCTTCGTATCCTATACCGCCAGTGGCAGAGCTATCTTGAGAAATTGATAATAACGGATTAAAAAAAACAATCATCATCAAGGCAACCCTACCAAATGTGCAACGCATACATATTACAATATAGACTTGCTAAGATAGTATCGGAAAGATAAAATCACAATTTTGTTCTAGTTATACTCATTAATTAACAACAAAAAAGCGCACCAGTGGATGCGCTTTTCAAAGATATTGAACCTGTTATAACCAATAAAAACTACTCGATAACCAAATTAGATGTGTAAACTTTATTCTCACTTGCTACTGTAATAATATAACTACCCGGTGCAACTTCAGATAAGTCCACTTGAATATTTGAGATACTATAACCTACTTGTTTTTGAAAAACAACCTTACCAGTAATATCCGACACAGTAATATGTGCAGATGCGTTTGCTGAAGGGAGAGAAATAGTAAAACTGCCTGAAGTAGGATTAGGGAAAATTAGTAATTGCTGTAAAGGAGAAACCATACTAGTAGATGCTGTTGAAGCCACCAAACGTACAACATGATTAGTATTATCTGCAATATACACCCTACCCCATCCATCTACATATACGTTCTTTGGAGAACCAAGTTTAGCTATTGTAGCCAAGCCACCATCTCCATCATATCCACTAGTAGATACACCAGCATAATTGCTGATAACACCAGATGCATTAACGATTCTTACGTTGTAGTTACCTTGATCTGCAATGTAGATATTACCAATACCATCAACTGACACACCCGAAGGGAAACGTAAATTAGCTGCTGTTGCTGCACCACCATTACCAGAATTACCAGCAGCGCCAGTACCAGCAAAAGTGCTAATAATTCCAGATGATGACACCCTACGAATTTTGTTATTAATTACGTCCGCTATATAAATATTACCAGCTGCATCTGTTGCAACACCTGAAGGACTGTACATGCGAGCTGCTGTGGCAGGTCCACCATCACCAGAGTTTCCTATTAGTCCACTACCAGCTACTGTACTTATAATACCTGATGTCGACACCCTACGTATTACATGGTTGCCAGCGTCTGCTATTAGTACATTACTTGAAGCATCCACAGCCAGTCCCTCTGGTCCATTAATTGACGCCAAATGAGCACTATCAGCATCGCCTGAATAGGTAGCTACACCGTTTCCAGCAAAGTTTGTTATGATACCAGATGGATTAACTCTTCTTACTCTATTATTGCCCATATCTGATATGTAAACATTACCAGCGGCGTCAGTTGCAACAGATGTAGGCATATTGAGTTTAGCTGCAGTAGCATTACCGCCATTGCCACTGAAACCTGCCGCACCCGTACCTGCAAATGTGCTGATGATGCCAGCGTTGTCTACTCTGCGCACCACATGATTACCTCTATCTGCTATGTATACATTTCCTGCACCGTCTACTGCCACCGATGTGCAACTGTTAAGTTGCGCATTTACCGCCAATCCACCATCGCCAGAGTAGGCACCAGTATCGGCAATTTTATGTCCGGCAAACGTGGAAATATACTGTGCATTAGCCTGAATATTAGCAAAAGAAGTAACAACCAAAAAAGCTGAAACGCATGTAGTAAACTTGTTCATAAGAAAATTGTATAACCAATAAAAAATGCTCCATAAAGATATAGATAATGAAGGTTTGCACAAGGTAATTGTAGAAAAATTGTTTACTATTTAAATTGTTTGCTCAATACCCAGATAGACCAATAGTTACTGTTATTAAATAGATAGACATAACTTTGCAATAGAATAAGTTGTAAAAACAAACACAGAAAAATGGAAGCGATGGTTATGAACATGACAGATATTTTCAGAATGGCAGATACAGATGCACAATTATTGTCTATAGCCGAAAAAGTATACAACCGTGAACGAATATCTGAAGAGGAGGGACTAGCGCTGTTCGAGAAAGGCGAATTGAGTTTTGTAGGTGCTCTCGCCAACTATATTTCAAACGACCTGCATAAAAACAAGGTCTATTTCAACAGAAATTTCCATATCGAGCCTACCAATGTATGTGTCTTTACTTGCAATTTTTGCTCCTACTCCCGCCAATACAAACATAGAGATGAAGGTTGGGAGTTAAGCATAGAACAAATGATGGACATTGTAAGAAAATACGACGGCCAACCAGTAACAGAAGTGCATATTGTAGGTGGTGTACACCCAAAAATGAATCTTGAATTTTTCTGTGAGTTACTTACGCGCATTAAAGCACATAGACCCGACCTGCACTTGAAAGGATTTACAGCTGTAGAACTGGATTACATGTTCAGGAAAGCTAAACTTACCATAGAGGAGGGTATGCAAAAACTAAAAGATGCTGGATTACAGTCTTTACCTGGTGGCGGTGCAGAGATATTTGCTCTAGAAGTCCGCAATATTATATGTGCCGATAAAGTAGACGGTGATGGATGGTTACATATTCATCAAACTGCCCACAGTCTCGGTATGCACTCTAATGCTACCATGCTTTATGGACATGTGGAGCAATACAAACATAGAATAGACCACATGAGCCGTTTACGAGCATTACAAGATATCACAGGTGGTTTCAATTGTTTTATCCCACTTAAGTTTCGTAACGCTGGTAACGACATGTCGCACATTTCAGAATCTACCATAACTGAAGATTTGCGGATGTATGCAATTGCAAGAATTTTTATGGACAACTTTAGAAATCTGAAAGCATATTGGCCAATGCTGGGTAGACAAACAGCTCAACTAACACTTTCTTTTGGAGTTAATGACCTAGATGGCACAATCGACGATACCACCAAAATATATTCTATGGCAGGATCCGAAGAGCAAACCCCAAGTATGTCTACTGAGGAGTTATGCGATCTTATTACAGCAGTAGGACGTACGCCTGTAGAAAGAGACACATTATATAATGAATTGAAAACCTATGAAGCAACAGCATAAAAACTACGGAACAATATGCTGAATGTAGCAATAATTAACGGCCCAAATCTGAATCTATTGGGCAAAAGAGAGCCCGAAATTTATGGCAATCAGGATTTCGAAACCTATCTGGTTTCACTAAAAGAAATGTATCCCGACGTTAACATAGACTATTATCAGAGTAACGTTGAAGGAGAATTAATCAATTATCTACACAGCTGCATGGATACTCATGCAGCTGTGATATTAAATGCCGGCGCCTACACTCATACTAGCATAGCATTAGCAGATGCTGTGAGTAGTATAGGCATACCTGTGCTGGAAGTACATATATCTAATATAATGGCAAGAGAAGAATATCGCAAGACTTCTTTTATTGCTAGTAAATGCATTGGTACCATAAGCGGACTAGGTTTAGCAGGATATGAATTAGCGGTTCGTTTTTTCAAAAATGCATAAATATTATCCACCACATATACATCACCTAATCTTATCTCATAGGGCCCACACACAAATATATACTCTACTGTTATCATAAAACATTGATTATCAACTACTTACAAACAACTCTAGATATCAAGACTTTGAGTAAAAAAATATGTGGCAAAGACTTGAAAAATGTTTCTGAATATCGACCTGCTTATATAATTTTGCCCTCGGAGAGATGGCAGAGCGGTCGATTGCGGCAGTCTTGAAAACTGTTGACTGTAATAGGTCCGGGGGTTCGAATCCCTCTCTCTCCGCTCCAAAGCTTCACAGATATGTGAGGCTTTTTTGTTTTAGAGCGGTAAATGGCTTGTTTACTGTGAGTTATGGCGTTTGGGCCACGAAGCCGACTTCGTGGAATAAGGGGAAACGGAGAGATTCCGTGTCACGCTCATGACAGAAGGCCAAAATCGCCGTGTCAAGAAAAAACACTGTCTAATTCGTTGACAGACAATTACATATACATATCCGTTGAGTGAGGACACATGTTGGTGCTTTAAAACCAAAGCATTATGGACAACCGTCTATATATATCGTATTTCCTACAAAAAGCAAGTGCTGCGACACAGAAGCGCACCATATACCTTAGTATCATCATCGCAGGAAAAAGAGAAAGAGTGAATACTGGAGTAACAGTAAAGGATACCCATTGGGATGCGACTAAAAGCCGTATCAAGAATCAGGACGAAGATGCCTTTACCAACAACAAGCTATTGGCAGCACTACATACCAAGGTAACAGAGATTTATACGGAATACATAAAGAAAGATCTCCCCGTATCTTCAAAGCTAATAGCTGAGAAACTGCGCAGTCCTGGAGAGCAGTCAGAATACCTGATAAGGCTATTAGACCTCCATAACGCCTATGTCAAGCGCAGGGTTGGTATAGAGGTCAGTAAGGCTACATACACCAAGTATGGCACTCTAAAACTCAAAGTGTTAGGGTTTCTTAAAAAACAGTACAAGAGCAATGATATTGCCCTAGACCAGCTAAACAAAGGTTTCCTGATGGGCTTTGAACTATACCTGAAAGCAGACGAGCATATAGCGCACAACACTACCATTAAATATATCCAGTTCCTAAAGCGAGTAATAAACTATGGCATAGGTATGGAGTGGCTTAAGCACGACCCGTTTAAAGCGTTTAAATGCACCCTGCATCAGGTTGTGAGGGAATGTTTGACCCAGGAAGAAATCGACAGGATACAGGCTAAGGAATTCGCCACAACAAGATTAGAGCAGGTCAGGGACATTTTCGTATTCAGTTGCTATACAGGGTTGGCATATGCTGATGTGAAGAAGCTAAAACATGATGAAATAGTAAAGGGTATTGATGGTAAGTTATGGATACAGACATTCAGAGCGAAGACCAGTACCAGAGTGCCGATACCATTATTACCACAAGCTCTGGCGATTATTGAGAAGCAAAAGATGAAAGTTTCAGTGTCTAAGGGTTGCGTGTTCCAAGTGCCGTCAAACCAGAAGACGAATGCTTACCTTAAGGAAATTGCCGATGTGTGCAACATTACCAAGAAGCTGACCTTTCACATCGCTCGGCATTCGTTTGCCACTACTGTAACCCTATCGAACGGTGTGCCTATCGAAACTGTGTCAAAAATGCTCGGTCATACTAATATTAAAACTACGCAGATATACAGTAAGGTGGTTGACTTTAAGATTAGTGGTGATATGGCTATGCTCGGCGATAAGCTGAGTGGTAGCAAGGCTAAACCTTCTAAAAAGCGTAAGTCATGATGGAGTCTGCAATCAAGTTCCTGCGAACCGTATTCATAATTATATGCACCCTGATACTGTTAGTGATTTGGGATTTCATCTGTAGTCCGATGAAGTATATCCACAGGAAGTAAGTCAGGTATTCTAATCAAGTGTAAAGTCCATCAAATCCTTGGGCTTTACTTTAAGGATACGAGCAATTAGGCAGATATGGGACAGGGACGTATTAATTACCCCTGTTTCTATCCTGCTTATCTGCGAGGGCGGTATGCCAGCTTCATTAGCAAGTCGCTCCTGTGAATAGCCTTTTTTCAGGCGTATCTCACGGAGTTTGTTGCCGAAGGCTGTTACCCCTTGCTCGTCCCTATAGTAGGTTCCTTTACTCACTGCACAAAGGGACTGTAAGCGCTCCATCTGCACCATAGCAAATTTGCTATGTAATTCAAAAAACCATACTTTCACGTTCAAACAATCTACTAATGAATTATTCCAATACTAACAGTCGAAAAGGCAGGTCGTTAGCAATATCGGGTCTGGTTATCTTGGTTGTCGGTCTTGGCGCATATTGGCTTCTTGTCGTTAGGTCGAATAGCCAAATAAGATATGGTTACTTTGATGTTACGGCTAAATACAAGCTAAAAGGGCATAATGGCACAATTGAAAAACACTTTATATCCAACGTGGTTGAAGTAACTCGATTGGATAGTGATGAAAAGACAACCCGAAAAAAGAATGCAGCTATACTGCAAATCAGGGAGAAAATCGCTGCCATGCCAGACCTTGAATATATCAGTAACGTATCGGCACCGAGTGACAGTTACAGAAGATACGAGGATGCCACCAATGCGATGTATAAGCGGCTGCAAGGATATGATGGAGAGCAGTCTAAAGGCTACTTGACAGTTGAAACCTTTAGCCTTCGCATCACAAAAGACCAATAATACACTTGCTCAACATACAGCGAATGAACGCCCAACTTAGAGATTTCCTGCTGCAGAACCTAGATTTCGCCATAGAGTATATCTCGTTGCACTATCCGTTTACGGAAGAGCAGGCTATCAAGCATTGGGATTATCTTATAAAAGGTGATGCTTTCTACCCATATACGATAAATGATAGATCTACATTTTGGGGCGACATAATCGAGCCGCAAATTGGGCTGTCATTTAATAAGAATTTGGCATGGACAAATCAACTAAGAGAACGCTGGCAAAATGATAATCAGCATCAAACAAAGAACTTAAACCAATTAATTCCCCTTGACTTAGATAGGATGTTGCGCACCGTTGATGGTTTGGAATTTCAACAGTTTTTAATTGAATATGACAATCTACGTGATTGGGATGATTTCAAGTCTTGTAATTCTACTTGGGAAGACGAATATATGGTTGCATACCCAATATTAGCAAAGAATGAATTAGCGATGTTATATGAAAGAAGCAGCGCATCACTGCTCATAAACCCATCCATTTGGGAAAACAGCCTAAGAGATTTTTTTACTCATGACATGATTGAATTTCTGATACAGACTAAGAAAGAGCGAACGGAGCAGGCAGAACAGGGAACGCTTTCGCCTTTAAAGTTGGATTTTTACGATAACGTAAAACTGACACCAGAAGAGGAGGCAGCTTTAGGCACTAACATTTCCAAATCAGACATGCCAGATGGCAGAAAATAGTCGCTCCATTTCAGGTGGATTTAGTGGCAACTTTGAAAGTGGATTGAATCTTCTCTCGTTAACCTGGGTCCTATCAAATAGGAGCATAAATATTCTCTGAGACGCATCGAACTGGCCAGAGTTCAAAGGAGAGCCAGATTAACGAGCAAGCCGACAACTCGGCAGGAACTCCGAAAATGTTCATGAGTAAAATATAAAATAAACTACACATGCATAGGCAATACATTCTATGCCTATATTTACGAGCCAATCTCCTACTATGGCTGACCGTTATATTGTAACTGATATAGATTTTACCCCTAATTCTGTTGAACAGAGAATTGACAGTTTTGATTTACCAACTAACGAAATTCAAGCCGATGGGTTCAATGTAATATTTCCTTACGTAGTTAACAAGAGAGAAAATTGGCCTGAAGCAGATCTAATTGATGACTATATAACTGGAGATTTACTTGAAGCTTATGCGAAGCTTGAGGATAACCTCACATTTGTAATTGACTTACAGGTCGGTAGAGGGAAGTCCCAAAGTTGCTATGAATTGATAGAAAGATACTCTAAAGAAGACGATAAAGTTATTTTCGTTTTAAGCCCGTTTAGAAAATTAGTAGAAAAAGATTTTGCGGTTTTACATAAAGGAATGGGTATATCTGCATATAACTATGAAAGTTTGAAAGCAGTGCCAAGCGGTGAGGACTATACAGACATTCTAAATGAAGCTGTCACTAAGAAGGTACACATCATGACTATAAATTGTCTTTTAGGTAACCCTGGTGAAGACTCATTTGACCAGTCTAAAATTAAGCGAGACTACCTCGACACCTTACTAAAATACTGTCAGGAAGGGAACAGAAGGGTAATTATGTTTTATGATGAGATTCATGAGGCAATAGACAACTTTGCTCCACAATTCATACCGAACCTCATGAAGTGGAAAAATGTTGTACAGAAATGCTTTGTATTAAGCGCAACCTTCACAGCAGAGGCATACCCCGTAGTGAAGTTTATCGCACTACTTACGAGGAGGAACATTATGTTGTTATCTCTGCCAAGGATACGGTGTAAATCAGAGCTAATCTCTAGGCTTCATTTGCATATAGTTGGAGAGGAATATAGTAGCAAAGAACTCGCTCCATTACAATATTTAAAAGAGATACTGAAAGACAGTAAGGACAAACAGGTCAATATCTTGACAGGTACAAAAGCCTTAGCTTATGCGTTATTAGCGGCTAAAGACAGTAATGGTAAAGTAAACCCATTTTTTGAGTTTGTTGCTCCATATAAATTCAACGTATTAACCCAAGATAGGAAGAATAAATTTTGGCCCACAGGCAATAATATCGGCACAATTTTCAAAACAGGAATTAATATTACAAAGAGACGGGCAAATGCACAATGCGTGTATGTAATTATACTTCCAGTTATTACAACAAAAAATTCATCTTCAATTTTCAGTGACGGAATACCATCCATTGTCCAAGCTATAGGTAGGCAACGCACAAGCGGTGATATTCATATATTTATGTACGAGCCAACGCATCTAATTGAGCCAGACCCCAATGCTACATTTACGATCAAATATGAATCAAATACGTTTCATTATGAAGGATATAAGAACATCAATGCGTATACGCCATTGGTTGAAAGATTGCCTGTTTGGTTCACAAAAGATAAAAGGGTTGAGAAATTTAAAGATCAATACACTTCAATATCGCAACTACGTACTATATATGATGAATTAAAGAAAGAGGGTTTACTAGAGATTGAAGGGCTTATGGAAATTCAGAATGCTCAAGGAGTTAATATAGGTTACCAATATCCGACATTCGAAGAATACATAATGGAAAGGGGGCACAATGCCCTTGTGAAAAGCAAACCCCAATTTGGCAGTGATTTATCCTCCTATGTTCTTTGGGCTTCTTTAAATGATCAATTCTGCAATGCACAACTTATAAGCATAAAATATCATGAGAAAGATATTGTCAAGCTGTATTTCTTAAGTGACAATATGGTTGATTCCCTAATGGAAATAATACCTACAGAGGTATTAGATAAGGTTAAAAATCTCAGTGTCAAGGAATCACACGAATTAATACAAAAAAGTATTGGCAGTCGTTCTAAGTCGGCTAATGGCGAATCTGGAAATAAACCAACAGTGTTTTATTTAGATGGCAAGAAAGTATCACATGGGAGTCTTTTCACTTCCTCTTTGTATTTAAAGGCTGAGTTGGAGGTTATCGCTAGTACCCGTAAGTTATTTACAAACAACATTAAAGCCGCTTATATTTTGCATAGCATAAAGCAGGCGGTTTTAATAATGCTACAGGATAAGAAGGTAAAGGGAGATATGACATTAGTTGGAGCTTATCAAAGATTGTATGGTGTAAGGCAGGATTTCTTAGATTTCATACGTAGTGAACTAGTCATGGTTAAAGAAAACGACTTTATTATTCACCTCGAAGCTAAGGATAAAATGCCGATGAAAATAGCAAACCGCCTTGCCGTAATTGCCTTTACTTTATCAACAGATGATTTATATATCAAGTACAGTGCTTTAAGTTTTTTACAGGACATTGAAGGTAAAGAGGGTGAAGAATTGAGGGATTCAGCATACAGAGAGTTGCGAAATATATTCACTAATATATCAACCGACCGAACCGCAAGAAGGTCGTTCAATAATGAGGTGAAGAAATACGCTCCTGTCGTTGGTGAGTTAGAAAAACCTTTGCCCGATGTCCCATTTCTACACTACCTATAGAGTACACCTTTTATCCTGCATCTAATAGAGAGTAAATGGAAAAAGGTGTATGATTTGGCAGGTATTGATGCCAACTATTGCGCTTTAACCTGGGTTAAGATTAAAAGAGTGTGCAGCTGTCGTTAGGAGAAGCGAATCTTATCGGCATACCAGCAGATAGATATTACAGGACGGTGAAGTGAACCTGGGTCTAATCTAATAAGAAGTGCAGGATGGCGCAATTGCCCTTGTAGTCAGCGCCAATGAGAAGCGCATTACCGTGCCGAATTCTTTGATATAACCCAGGTTTCCGCTACACATTACTGAATACGCAGGCAAAATCTGGTCATGATGATTGTAGTTGTCTTTTTATGGTTTGAAGTTGGAGCGGCTTGCCGCCTACTCAGGTGACTACAAACAGAAAAAGGGCTGCCAGTATTACTGGACAACCCTCTTTAACTATCTATACTACCTATACTACTTAGACTGTTATTGGTTTAGTATAACTAGTCTAAACAGTCTAAGTAGTTTACTATGCTGCTAGTTTATACTTGCCATCGGCTTCTACAAGCACACATTCATTCTTTAGCTTTTTAAGCTGATTAAACAGTGTCGCTCTCGACATATTTTGCGGAACGAGCATCTTCTCAAGCTCGCTCGAATCAGCTCCGTTTTGTGAGGTCATTAGATATTCTTTAATCTTGCCCCCATTACTATCATCGGTACGCCCGTCAAAACTAGCCAGCATTTTTGCCTCAGTAGTTTTGCCAGTCAGACACACAGTGCAGTTCTGATCAATGATGAATTCCCGAACGGTCTCAGTGTCTTCCTCGCCATATCGAACGAAGATGTCTTTTATATACCTCTTATTACCGACAGAACGACTGACACCAATCGCAAAATCCGATTCTTGGACTATTACTCTGCTACCAGCAATATTATCCATCGTAATCGGGCCTCCGTATAGCTTAGTAGTGTGATGGATAGCCACAATCGTGGTCTTCGTACGGTGCGCAAGTCCCTTTAGTCTCGCCATAAACGACCTTGCATAGTCGGCTTCTTCTATATGTCCGCACATTCGAGTTACTGAATCTAATACGACAAATCCAGCCCCAGAATCGACAATTAGATCCTCAAGTATGTTCCAGTCATTGTCAGTAGTAATGTAGAGAGGAAGTGTTTCATCATTCACCATGAAGTTGTCCACCCAATCATCATTACCCACGGTCTCCACCAACTTGTCGACCTGTTTCATCTGCCGCTCAGTCCGAAGGGCATAATACTCCTCGAACGACACCATTAGCACCCTCTTGTTTTCAATTTTCAATGGAAGAGTCAGGTAACTAGTTTGTCCTGCCGCAATATGCTGCAAAAAGCCCTCCATATAGGTTGTTTTTCCGCTCTTGCTTGGCCCTACTATGATGCCAACAGAGCCTTGTTTAATCGCTGGGTATATTAACTCAAGCTTGGGTTCAGCAGCTACCCATGATCTCATCTTTTTGAATGGTACTGCTTTGGGTCTTATTCCTGTTGGAACTGTTTGTGTTGTACTCACTTTAATAAATTGTAGTATAAGGCTACATCTGCAGCCAATTGCTTGCTACAAGTCTTCTGCCTATTCAACTTGCCTGCTACGTGGCTGTTCTTCGTATGTTGTTTCTATAAACTTTTACGACGGCTGCTACAATTTGATTCTGGGGATTCTGCTACTATGACGGTACTTTGACAACACAAAGATAAAGAATATAATCCATATGACCAAATGCCTACTCAGACACGGTTAGCAAACCATAATGAGAACTTATTAGATATAACCCAAGTTAACAAGCACACATCTTCATGTGAGCGTGTTGCATTGCTAACAAATACCCGTTTTCGATGTTTCGCCAGTCACTTGTTGCGGTTAACCTATTAACGTACATAGCATTATGTCCTTAAAAAGCATGAAAATTATTGTTGACTATATCACAAATCATGGTGATTATAATAAGCTGTATTAGCGTTGCATCTTGTATTTGCTTCGACAATTAACCCAAATGTCTCTTTTTTATTATGAATTACCATCATAGATATCATTTCAGATAATCTCATACAGTACTTTCAGTAGTAATTTCATTTATTGTAAAAACTCTTAAAATGCAAAGTGAAAATCCAATACTAACACTTGTTCCCATTGAGTTGACAAAATTCAATTTAGTTTGGGATGTCGGCTACGGCTACATTTCTACTTTCTGTGATACCAGTGATATCTCACAAGAAGTTTTTACAGTACTGCAATCACATAATATTTCTGCGCACTTAATGCAGACAGATGCAAGAATCATCGTGATCTATTTACATAATATGCAATAATACAGTCCAAATCATATTTCATTCGCTGTTAACATGAAATGCACATGCCAAAAGTCTTAAAAAATATACACCGTACTTACATTAACTTTACAAAATGGGAGAAAAGGATGAAATAACAGTTAAAAAAAACTCCATAAGATATACGTTTTCAGGCCATGAGTCATTTCAATGTCGGCATCTTTGGCTAAAGAAAGGATATGACTTCATTACCGCAGGAAAATCGTTCAATAGTGAGGACGCTGTAGTAGAACTAGGTGTGGGAAAAAATATGGTATCGTCAGTTCGTTACTGGATGAAGGCATTTAATATCATTGACAATAACGACCAATTGACCGTGTTTGCTAATAAATTACTGGCAAATGATGGATGGGACCCCTACATGGAGGATGAAGCGACGTTATGGCTATTGCACTACCACCTTATAAAGAAAAGATTGGCATCGTCATATTATCTAATTTTCAATGAACTAAGGCGGGAAAAAATAGAGTTTACGAAAGAAAATTTTATTGCTTTTGTTAGACGTAAAGCTGAAATCACTAGCAGTCTGGTTTTTAATGAGAAGACACTCAGTGAGGATTTCAGCGTGATGACTAAAATGTACATCCGATCGGATGCGCAAAGTAAAGACAAAGAAGATACATTCTCAGGTCTTTTAACTGAGCTTGATTTAGTGAAGAGTTATGGTAAAAGAGGAGAAGAATATTATGTGATTGAGAACACAGAAAAACCTGAACTTCCTGAAGATGTCTTGCTTTATGCAATCCTTGATTACGGAGAATTTGATTCATCCGTTAGCTTGTCGACTATAGAATATGAAGAAGGGAGTCCTGGAAGTGTATTTGCTCTAAACAAAAGTGGACTAGTGAGTAAAATAGAAGGCATTTGTGAGAAAAACAAAAACATTACTTATACAGACCACGCAGGTATCAAGGAACTGCAATTTAAGAAAAGACAAGACCCTTTAAAAGTTTTAGATACCTACTATGGCAAATAAATTCACAACATCGGTTAATATTATTCGCGACTCCCAGAGGGATTTGAATTATATCCCTACACCTAATTCTACCAGAGTTGTTAATCAAATATGCAATGATTTTAAGAAGGGTGCACGTTCGTTTAACATTATCGGGTCTTACGGGACGGGAAAATCATCATTTCTATGGGCATTTCAACAAAGCATCACAGGTATTAAAAAGCACTTTTCCATAAACCTTCTACCGAATCCCAAAGTCGAATTTATAAATGTTATTGGTGAATACAAGTCGATAAAAGAAGTCTTTGCAGAGCATTTCAATGTCAAAAACAATAAGAATCTTACTGACAATATTTTCTCGGAAATATTCAATCGATATCATGATTTGGGTAAAGGGAACACAATACTATTCCTCGTTATAGACGAGTTTGGTAAGTTTTTAGAATATGCATCTCAAAATGAACCTGAAAAAGAATTGTACTTTATACAGCAACTCGCAGAGTTTGTCAATAATCCTGCATACAGCATCATGCTTTTCACCACTGTTCATCAAAGTTTTGACGCTTATGCAATGTCACTGCATAGCACACAAAAGCATGAGTGGATAAAAGTAAAAGGCCGTTTCAAAGAAATTACTTTCAATGAACCTGTTGAACAACTTCTTTTTTTAGCTTCTGAACACTTAAAAACAAGAGCATCCGCAAAATCAGCTTCTCTTGAAATAGCCAAGTCTGTTGATGTTTTTCTTAAATCAAAAGCATTTAATACTAATGCGGACTATGTAAATGAAATAGCCGAAAAACTCTATCCACTAGACATATTTTCCGCCAATATCATTACAACGTCATTGCAAAAGTATGGGCAAAATGAACGATCACTATTTTCGTTTTTAGAATCCACAGATAATACTGGCATAATATTTCATACGCAAGGTAGTTCTGATTTTTATAGCATTTCAAATGCCTATGATTACCTGATTTTTAACTTTTACTCGTTTATAAATTCACGGTTCAATCCTGATTTCACAGCATGGAAAGCAATTAAAACTGCCCTAGAAGAGTGTGAGCGAGCTTTTGACGTTGAAATTAACAACTACTGCAAAATCATCAAAACTATTGGGTTGTTGAATATTTCAACCGCAAGTGGTGCAATATTAGACAAGCCATTTTTGGTGAGTTATGCAAAATTATGCTTGGGAATATCGAAAGCGGAAAATCTAATTGAGGATTTAGAAAAGAAAAAGATAGTTCTGTACCGCAACTACAGCAAGCGTTTTGTTTTATTCGAAGGAACGGATTTGGATATACAAAATGCGCTGATTGAAGCGGGCAACAAAGTGAGTGACGTTACTGACGTAACCACCTTACTAAACAAGTATTATCAATTACCGCCTATTATCGCCAAAGAAGAGACTTATAAAAAAGGTACGCCAAGGCTATTCGAATATCGTATTTCGGAGCATCCATTACATGAAACACCAGTAAATGAAATCGATGGGTTTATCAATCTTGTCTTTAGTGAAAAATTGAATCTTGCAGATATTATTGAGCAATCAAAGAAAGAGAAAGAAGCAATTCTCTATGGCTATTATAAGAATTCGAGAACTATAAAAAACCTTCTTTTTGAAATCGAAAAGACTAGAAAGGTTATTGAAGAAAACGAAGGTGACAAAGTTGCCGTCAGAGAACTAAACAACATTATTACTCATCAACAGAATCTATTAACGCATAAAATTCTCAATAATTTTTACAACACAAAAAAGGAAGTAGCCTGGATTTTCAAAGGAGAAGAGTATATTGTTGAAAGTAAAAGAGATTTCAACAAACTACTTTCATTTATCTGTGGTCGAGTTTATTCTCAAGCGCCAATATTCAACAATGAATTAGTAAACAAGCACAAAATTTCCGCATCAATTCACACGGCTAAGAGAAGCTACTTTAAATCGCTTGTTGCCTCTTGGGACAAACCAGATTTAGATTTCCCTAAAGATAAATTTCCACCTGAAAAAACGATATACTTATCCTTGCTAAAGAGCAATGGCATTGAATTATACTCTGATGATTTATCGCCAACATTGATGGTAAATCAGAACAACAACTTCCATCATCTGTGGAATGCTTCAATAGATTTTCTGGAAAGTGCTAAGGTTTCGAAAAGAAAGATTTCTGAATTGAACGATATATTGAGCCAACGACCCTTCAAGTTAAAACAGGGATTAATTGATTTTTGGGTACCCAGTTTTCTTTTTATCAATAGGGATGATTTTGCATTGTTTAATGAGAATGGGTATATCCCCTATATGAACGAAGAGGTACTGGAATTAATGACAAAGTACCCCACACAATATAAGGTAAAGACTTTTGCAATCGAAGGCGTAAAACTTGACATATTCAACAGCTATCGACTGTTTTTGAATCAAAATTCGGAAAACAAACTTTCGAATAACACTTTCATTGAAACAATAAAACCTTTTCTTACTTTCTATAAGGGCTTGCCTGAATACTCCAGGACAACCAAACGTTTGACCCCAGAAGCGGTCAGCATAAGAGAGGCTATTTCTAACTCTAAAGATCCAGAGGAAACATTTTTTGATGCCTTCCCGACCTCATTAGGCTTCGATATTGAAAAGCTTCAAACATCAAAAGCTGATTTACAAAAATATATCAAAAAGCTCCAAGATGCTATTCGTGACTTACGGACCTGCTATGATGAGCTAGTTAATAGAATTGAGCTATTCATTCAATCAGACATTGTTGGAGAGGAAGTCCCGTTTCAGGAATACAAAGAGATACTTCAATTACGTTTCAAAAAGCTACGAAGGCATTTATTATTGCCTGCGCAAAAAGCGTTTGTGCAGCGTATAGATTCTCAACTTGACGATAAAAAAGCGTGGTTAAATTCACTTGTTCAAGCACTAACGGGTAATACTCTTGAAAAATTAAAAGACGATGATGAAGCATTGATTTGTGATAAATTCAAATCCATGATCGTTGAACTAGATAGCCTTACTAGTATTTCCAAGTCAGATTTTTCAGAGGATAAAGAAGACGTGATGAGTGTCGAAATCAATTCTTTTGGTGATGCTGCAAGTAAAAAAATAATTAGATTGCCAAAGAATAAACAACTAGAAATCAGAACTATAGAAGATACTTTGAGGAATCAATTATCAATAGATGCAACAGTAAACATTGCAGCTTTGACTAACCTTCTAAAAGAACTACTAAATAAATGAAAAAGGTGCGACACGTTTTAGGTATTTCTGGAGGGAAGGACAGCGCAGCCTTGGCCATCTACATGAAAAATAACTATCCACATTTGGATATAGAGTACTATACGGCGGACACAGGAAAAGAACTTGACGAGACCTATAAATTAATAACCAATTTAGAGGTGTACTTAGGTAAAAAAATATTAAGACTGACAGGTGCCAATAACAGTCCAGAATTGCCATTTGATCATTTTCTGAAAATGTATGGTGGTTACTTGCCATCATCTAATGCTCGCTGGTGCACTAAAAACTTGAAACTCGCGCCATTTGAGAAATTTGTTGGTAATGACCCTGTCATATCATATGTGGGCATAAGAGGCGATGAAGATAGGGAAGGCTACATCTCAAAGAAAAACAATATCCAATCCATATTCCCATTTAGAAGAAATATTTGGAGTGAGGACGTTATATCTAAAGTACTTTCTAATGAAAGTATCGGGTTTGTGTTGGAATTATTTGAGTCGGTTGAGGCTAATTCTAAAACAGACCGTTATAAAGAGATTCTCAAGAACCCACTAACTTCTTCCTACAACCAGCAGCAGAAACTAAATCAGTTACTTGATTTAGGAATAAAAGAATTTAACAAGCTAGTATTCACTTTTATTAAGTCAACGAAGTATCCGTTGGCTCAAGAGGATTATTTTCCTCTAGTAGAAAACGAGGAAATCTTAGTCCGTTCTGATATTTTTAATATCTTGGAGACGAGCGGGGTTGGTGTGCCAGAATATTATAAAGAAATCGAGTTTGAAGTCAATGGTAAAATAGGTACTTATGCGAGAAGCAGGTCAGGTTGCTTTTTTTGCTTTTATCAGCAAAAAATTGAGTGGGTTTGGCTTTATGAGCAGCACAACGAATTGTTCTTGAAAGCCATGGAATACGAGAAAGACGGCTATACTTGGATACAGGACGAACCTTTGTCTGAATTAATAAAACCAGAACGAATTCATAAGATAAAGGAAGAGTACGTGAAACGAACAAACCGTAAAAACAAAGTTCAGTCACCTTATTTGCTTGACATTCTCTCTGAGGCAGAGGGGGAAGGTTGCGCAAGTTGTTTTATATAAAAATGGACGAGATAGTTAATAATAGCGAAATTTCTTTTTCGGTTGACGCTGGGTTGATTGATCGCCTTGGTCGCGAACTAGTTGGCCGAGCGGAAACTGCCGTTTCAGAACTTATCAAAAATTCTTATGACGCCGACGCAACAGTTGTTGATGTAAATTTCATTAATTCCTACTGGCGTGGAGGGACTCTATTAATTTCAGATAATGGAGTTGGAATGACCTTCGATCAGCTCAAATTAGGATTTATGACCATATCTTCTACTGACAAAGTACACAATCCAACTTCTCTAAAATACTATAGAAGTAAAGCAGGTAAAAAAGGTATTGGAAGATTTGCAACGCAGAGACTTGGTAGAAGACTTATTATTACAACCCAGACGCTACAGTCGTCAAATGCATTGAGGTTGACGATAGATTGGGATAAGTATGGAGTTGATCAAGATATTACAAAAATAACAAATCCAATTGAATACGTTGAAAAAATTAAACCAGAGGGCACAACTTTAGCTATTGAGAATCTACGTGAAGGTTGGACAGAAGCTGAGATTAAAAGGATATATCGGTACGTATCCGATTTGTTTCAGCCTGATTATTTGTCACAAAATAGCCAAATAGAAAATATAGCAAAGCAAAACGACTCAACTTTCAACGTTATATTTAGACGAACGGAGAATAGTAATACCGTTGAGATCGCTAGTCCGCAGAAAATGATCTTCGATAAGAGTCTGGCAATAATTGAAGGAAATGTTGATTCCAGCGGCAGAGGTTTTTTTGGGGTGAATAGTTCTAAGTTGGATCTTAACGACAAATCCGTTGCAATTCACAAATCCGAATCGGAACATGCATATTCTAAGCTGAAAAATGTCTATTTTAAAGCTTATTATTTTATTTACAATCGGGTAGAATATTATTCGAATATTACGAGCCTTGAGTTAACAAATATTCGCAAATTGGCAGGTGAAAGTTCAGGAATAAGATTATATCGAAATGGATTTAGAGTTTTACCATACGGAGAGCTTCAAGATGACTGGCTAGGTCTTGATATACGATACTCTGGCGAATCAGGTCAAACCAACATCCCGTTTAGTAATAATAACCTTTTTGGTTTTGTAGAAATTCTGGACAAAGAAGGTGTATTATTTCAAGAAACGGCAAGTCGAGAAGGATTAATTGAAAACGCCGCCTTCAAAGAATTGATTTCATTTTTGGACAAGGCTTTCGAGGCAGCAAGGCGAAGAATCAGCGAAAAAATTACTCTAATAAGGAAGCAAAAACCATCGGCAACAAATGATGAGGATGGTGAAAATCTTGGCGAAAATGATAAAAAGACTATTGAGGATGAATTTAATCAGATTGATGAGGAGTTAAATAAAAGCAGTGGGAACGTAAACGCCAAGGATGCTATAAAAAGTATTAAAGAGAAGTATTACGAAGTTATTGAAGAATTAAGTATGCTTCGGATCTTGGCATCCTTGGGTCTTACGATTGGCGAATACACTCACGAGATTATTCAGTATACTCCTTCTATAAACGGGTTTATTAGCAAGTTGTATGAAGTAAATCAAGGCAATAATGAGGCGCTCTCAATTATTGGAAGTTTGGATAGAGCAATCGCTAATTTCACATCCTACTCTGCGTATTTTAATTCTACAGTATCGGAAAATACAAGCAGAGAAGTTAAGCCAATATTGATAACGGACGTAGTTACATATTTTGTAAAAAACATAAAAGATGATTTGTTAAGGCAAAATACTGAAATCAATAACGAGACATATGGGCACGATTTGTTCACACTGCCAATGCATATTTCGGAATGGAGTTCAATATTATACAATCTATACACTAATTCAAAAAAGGCGATCAAGCGTGCAAATGTCATAGGGAAAATTAAAATTGTCACAGGTTCTGAATCCAATATTATCTATTTAGAGTTTTCAGATAATGGTGACGGCATACCAGAGAAAAATAAAGAAAGGGTATTTAATGCTTTTTTCACAACTTCTACTCCAGCAGGTTTTGACGCGCCTATGAATGACAAGTTAACGGGAACAGGTTTAGGTTTGAAGATTGTAAAAGATATTGTTGAAACATACGACGGTAATATCTCTATTATCTCTCCAGAAGAGGATTTTAAAACTTGCTTTAGAATCGAATTGCCGAAAGCAACCAAAGAACAAATTAAAGAATATGGCGTATAAATTTTTATACATTGATGACAATTCAAAAGAAAATGCCCAAGGGATTATTACAGGTCTTACTTTGGAAGGGGCGTTAGATATAATATTTGATAACCCTGCTGGAATCTGGGAAGTTGAACGCGACAGAATTTTATCAGATTCATTTAAGGAATATGACGGTTTGATTCTTGATTTAAATTTGGAAGAGATACCAAATGAAGCAAAAAGACATTCTAAGTATAAAGGGTCTTCACTTGCTCAAGAAATTAGAAATATTTCGAAATCTGGCGAAATTAGGGAAATTCCAATTGTCCTATTTTCTGCGAAAATTAATCTTCAAAAGTATTTTGATAAGACGAATGAGGACCTTTTTGATTTAATAGTTTCTCGTGAAGAATTAGGTAGAATATACCTTCCTACAAGAAACATGCTTACTTCATTAGCACATGGCTATGAAATCTTAAACTCTTTTAAGCAAGATCATAACTACGAGGCATTATTGGGAATTAGCGTAGATGAGTTGGATATAATGTTTGGTTCACACCTACAGATGATTTCTGAATCCCCGTCTCATTCTATTGCAAATTTTTTCATAAAAAATGTTTTAGGAAAAAGTGGGTTGTTAGTTTCTGAGGAACTACTTGCTACAAGATTAGGAATTTTGAAGTCAGACTCTCCCGATTGGGGTGAACTTTTGGAATTGCTTTCACCGTACAAATATTCTGGAGTCTTTTGCGAAGGATGGCAAAGGTGGTGGATGAATGGTGTCGAAAGGTGGTGGAATGAAAAAATTGATACTAATGGGAATTTAAGGACTATGAAGGCTACCGAAAAAGTTGAAAAGTTTATACATGCACTCAATCTACCTGGTCTTATTTCAATTAAAAAAATTGAAAAATCAAGAAGCGATTCGTTCTGGACGAATTGCGTTGGTAGCGGGGCGCCAATAGATACGGTTGACGGCCTTCTTATCGCAGAACAAGACAATCTTTATCCTTGGCAAGACAAAAGTTATATTTCATTTGAAGAAGCGTTAAACCCCACGAATAAGTCTAGGTGGAACCGCATATCTCCTTTAGAAGAATATAAGCTCGAGCAACTTAAACTATCATATCCTAATGAAAGACCTAAAAGACAGTAAAGAACTGATTGCTCGAGATCTTTATGAAATGGCAGAACTCCTATTGAGTTATAAGTTGGTGAAAGATGCTGGGGCAATATATGCGGCTTCACAGAAAGTGAGGACAACGAGTACCAGAGAAAGCTGGAAATATGCTTGTAATAATTTAACTTTCTCGATAAATAATTCTATTTCTGGAACAATTCCAGTTGGAGTAAACTACCTCGAAGTGATTTTCAATATCAGTATTGAAGGGAAGTATATTCAAGAGAAAATTTACCAAAATCCAGTAAATGCACTGCAATTTGATATTGAATTGCATGGATTAAACGATAAGTCTCCAAGTCTATATGGAGCTTGGCATCTTGATAAACATATTTTTCAAGCTGGTGATGGCCCAAATAAATTTATCCACCCTGAATTTCATTTCACTTTTGGGGGAAATAAGATGGAATTAATGGGAGATGTTTTTGGAGATTGTCTAATTATTTCCTCTCCACGACTTGCCCATCCTCCTATGGATGCAGTTTTAGGGATTGATTTTATTATCCAGAATTACGTTTCCTATGAAACTAGGAAACACATCGTCCAAGACCCTCGGTATAGGCAATTAGTTTATCATTCACATCTTCGACTTTGGCGGCCATATTTTAGTTCTCTATTTAAGGCATGGCATGAATTTGACGACCTAGAAATCGATGATGACGTCCACCATAAAAAACTATTACCTTTTTTAACTTAGCTTATCTTATGAAGTCTTTCGGAATGATTCGGCCTATCAACTATGTACTTCCCTTCACTGAGTTTTACAATCCACTGATAAAGTATTTGAATATTCTCGGTGATTTCCCATCTTCTGGGTAATGGAACATTAGAACAGTTGAGATGAATCCACGCTTTTGCTTCCCCAAAATATATCTCTTCTGTTTCATCTACTTTTTTTAAAAACGAGACTATAAAAGGATGGGCGAAAAATGCCTTCTTCAACTCGTCTTTGAAGGTGGCAATAGGCAAACCAAAAGGTAACTTATACAATGCCAAATCGTGAGTTGTGCAGTTAAGTTCGACATCATTGATAAAGTTCATGCTTTCGTAAACACGAAAAAGCGTATCTACATTGTAAGTTAATGGCAATGAAGAAATCAAATAGTCTTTGTCAGGTGGCAGTATTTTTATTGTAAAGTCATCTTCATTGGGGTACTCCTTCTTCTTTTCTGGCAATTGAGTAGCTATTTGACTAAAGATGTTGTCAGTAATCAGAGTGCTCTCTTGTTCAATAATGCTGAAATACAACCTGTCTTCAATACTTAAATTATCTACTGTAGTGGCTAATTCATAGTTATACTTGCTACTTGTAGGGGTGTTCAGCGCTCTTGCAGAAATATTAGCACTACCAATAAAGCAAGACTTATAATTTGATACAAACGCCTTTAAATGTAATCGCTCATTTCTAAACAACGAAATACCTCTCGCCCTACAATAAGGATATATTTCAAGGTCGCTAGCGCCTGTAATGAGATCCTTAGTTTCCCACCTAACAAACACCGCTTTACATTTTTCAGTCTTCTCTAGTAGTAGTTTGAGAGCCTCGAGCTTAACGTAAGGTACGAATATGAACAAATCACCAGAGTTACTAATAAACTCTTGTAGGCCACCTAACAAATCAACTCCATTTTTGTAAAGCTTCATTACTTTCTTTCTTTCCAGTCAAGGATGAATTTATTCAATTTTACAGCAAACAAGCTCCTAAACCTGGAAATATATTGACTGTAGGATACTAATTCTTTTTCAGCTTCAACCATTGCACCAAACAGCAGCAAAAGTTGGTCAATTTTGTTTAGGTCATTTTCACCAAAAATTGGCCTTATAAATTCTAAATAAAAATCGTGTTCTGTGTTAATCTCAATTATTGTCCTATGTCCAATGGGTTTGAAATTATAGAACTCCGCCGCACCTAACTGGAGAAATACAATCACTTGGTTGTAGTCATTTGTAAAAAACCAGTCAATAGCCAAACCGAGTTTAGTATCGTCAGAGTCATACTCTGGGTAACGTAATAAAAGCCATTTCTTTAACTCCTGTTTCACTTCATCTTTTTCATCTTCTTCCTGATTGGGATCTTCGTCAGTAAGGGGAACTACGTGTGCACCCGATGGGAACGGACCAGGGTCCTCTGGTTGGGGTAGATTGCCTCCCCCAGCTTCTCCGCCTTGTGCGCTCCCTCCTCCTAAACCTGGCCTCGCACCACCCCTACTGCCTGCGTCTATTAAGTCTATGTGCGCTTTCATTTGTTTAATCTGAAGCTCAAGAAATTCTGATAGTTTGCATATAAACTCCAACTGAATATCGTCTTCATTTCGTTCTAATTGATCCTTATCAATAATTTTTCTGAATGAGTGGACATTCTGCTTAGTATTATCTAAGCCGAAATAAGAATCGAAATTGGGTTCGAAATCAATCTCGACTTTCCACCACCTATTTAATGGGTCTCCTAATTCTCCAATAAATCCAAATTCATCTAGCTTAATTTCCCTCCCAGCTCTGACAATTGAGATGCCCATTAAATTCCTGTAGATATGCCCTATATCTGAATTACCACCTTCTCTTTTGACATCTTTTTTTGCTACTGATAACCTTATTTTTATAGAGTCTCCAATTTTTTCAAATAGTGCCTTGTTTTCTTTATCTCCATTAGGGTCTGGAAATAAGAAATCCCCACCCTGCCAAGGCTCATTAGTTCCCTCCATAGAATATGGCAAAGGAAGCTGCGTATTGGTCATTAAAAAAAGTGGGTCTACTGGTTTTACTATTGTTGCCAAAGAGAAGTTTTCTGAACAAGAACTTCCATTATCCTGAAAAACTCGAATTTTAATATCAACTTTTTGTTGATTAATGAAGTATCGAAAAATTCGTCCAAGTGGCCATTCAATGTGAGGAACTAACTTGTTTGCCCTGCGCAAGATTAACCTGTCACAATCAACCCAACGGACGATAGTACCTGTCTTAAAAAATGGTTTAACTGTATTCTTTATATAATCAGGAATTTCCATTTCTTTTACATCAGGCAAATACTCCGACCGATTATCCTTGATCTCTTTAAAATCGAAATAATTAAAAAGCACTGGTGTATCTTTTCTCCATGAAAAAACTTCAAATCTAGAACACTGAGATGCAGATGAATTTGGTAATCCCATTCCGAATTTACCAAGCCCTTTAGTTGCTCCATGTCTAGTACCTCCACCAAATCGCAGGCTGGTTTCTAGAACAGGTTCATCCATTCCATCACCATTATCAATAACAACTATTTCATTTACCAGAAATTCTCTTCTTCCTGTTTTGGAGAGCCGCTCTATCAGCAAGATTTCAATTTTTGTTGCATGTGCTTGAATAGAGTTGTCAAGCAATTCAGCTAATGCCATTGCAGTATCTCTATAACCATTGTCTCTTAGTGATTCAACTCCATTAGGGTCAAAATAGTGTACGGCCATTGTCTAAGTATTTTTGTTTGGTTATTTGCTTAATAATTTAGTCGTTCCAAATTTCGTCATAAAAGCTAAACATCTGAGACTCATTTCCTAAGTCAAAGTTGTCCCTTAAATCAATCAATTTATTTTTTTTGTGCCCACCATTCAATTCGCCTCTCAATGCTCTCCCCACCATTTGGCTGTATAATACAATAGACGTTGTAGGTCTAGCAATAATTAACGCATTAAGATTTGGAGCATCAAAACCAGTTGTTAAAACACCGTAGTTAATAAGAACCTTCAATTGACTATTCTTGAAACGCTTAATCGATTCTTCTCTGTCATTTTTTGACGTAGTACTTAATATTGTACCCGATTCAATTTCATTTGCCTTTAACAAAGTTTGAAGTATGATGCAATGCTCTACATTACACGCAAAAATCAAGATAGATTCGCCATTCTCAATTAAGACTTTAACTTTATCAATAATGAGTTTATTTCGTCCAGGATTCTTCGAAAGGTTACCTAGGATAGCGCTGAGCTTTTCATCACCATATACTCTCAAATCCCTTATCTGTCTTTCTGTCAAAGCAATTTGGACATCGGTCATTAACTCTTCCCGTTCTATTTCAGCTAATACCCCTAAGTCTTGCAAGTATTCAATCGGGCTAGGAATTGGTATTCCTAAATCATCAACGAGTCCAATCTTTGTTGAATTGAAGAAATAAGCCAAGTGGTTATTATCATTATCGGCCTCATCGCTATTCCTTCCTGGTGTGGCGGTTAGCCCAATTAGTTGGGTGCCTGCTGAATTATTGGTTAGTAAATTGATTGACTTCTCATATGTTGAAGCCAAGGATTTATGTGCTTCATCCACGATTACTAATTTGATTTTCTCAAGAATTCTTGATTTTATCCTTTTTTGCAACGAATTATTTGAACTAATCATTGCATTGAATTTTTGAAATCCAATAAAAACAAAAGCTCTTTCTGAAGTTAATATTTCCTCAGGGTAATCATTGTCTCCGTATATCCGAAATACATCTATTTGCGAATCACCCCTCAGTCTCCACGTATTGGTAAATGTTTCTAAAGCCTGATCACACAATTCTTTAGAATGGGCAAGCCAAACTATGAAATTGCTATTATCAAATCCTCCTAAAACCGACCTACATCTCAAATAATCTGAAGCAAGTTCCATTGCCGTTTTAGTCTTACCTGACCCTGTCGGCATGTGTATCAACATCCTGTTTGTATAAGCAGGGTTTAGTAGAATTTGGATGGCCTTGTTTTTTAGATGTTTTTGATAATCGTGTAAATGATAATTAGGTTGTAATATCTGTTCAAAGTTGTCCTGAAAAGCTATCTGATCTGGGAGATAATAATCTTTTTCAATGCCTAAAACTTTAATTATACTTTCGGCGAAATGAAAATTTTTATAATTGAAACTTTTACTAGCAATGGTTTCCCGTTTATCATCAGTAGATTTGCCATGAATGTTATTTACCAAAGCAATCTTTTCAATAGTTTTATCGTCAAGATAAATGATAACTTCTCTGAAAACGCTCTTATCGAAAAGGATATTCTTTCCAAATTTATTCTGAAGAATTTCTGCGTAATTTATAGTCAGATTGTTAATGTAAATATTATAATCCACGATTGCGTCACAGATATCTTGACCAACAAGTTGTCGTAGTCGGCCAGAAGGAATTTTGTTTAAGTAATTGATTAATTCCATTTTGCAACAATGCTTTAGTGAAAGTGATAGTTGACAAATATATACAAGAAACGCCTACATTTATAGTCCTTACAAACAGTATTACATGCCAGAGGTCAAAATAATCATCCGTGCTATTGACAATTATCTTCTCAAAACAAGGAAAGATCGCATAGGCCCAGTAGAAGCTAACAATATGCTTGCTGGCATTGGGGTATTAAATGACAGCACAGATAGGAGGGGGAAACCTCTTAGGGGGTTGCTGCGAAAAGGCTTATTACCTCACGCATACCAACTAGGAGGTAAAGGCACGGAGTGGGTCATTCCGCTCTCGACTAACGTTAGAACGAGCGATAATATAGCCAAAACACCACCACAAATAGCAGTTAGGGTAAAAGCATTACCCGAGGCTAATGCCAATAATGGCAGCTACATATCATTAATGAGTAAAACAGGCCTTAAGAGCGCCCAAGTAATTGATAGCCTTGTACCTCACTGCCCAGGGATTTACTGTATTAGGGTCAATAACGTCGCATCACTCCCACAACCATATTCGACGTTACTGACTGACAGGGGACACAATATTTTATACATTGGTATAGCCACGAAAAGCCTAAAAGTGCGTTTCCTTGAGCAGGAATTGCGTGCAAAAGGGCATGGTACACTATTTAGGAGCATTGGTGCTATGCTTGGCTATAAGCCAATTAAAGGCTCTTTGAAGGACAAAGCAAACAAGAAAAACTATTTATTCCCTTTAGAAGCAAAAGAAGCTATAGTTAAATGGATCAATGCAAACCTAGCAGTGAATTGGGTTGAATTCATGGGCGACCTTGAATCTGTGGAAAAGTCTTTAATAAACGAGCACCTTCCGCTACTTAATATAACGCATAACCCAGCTGCTTTGGAAATACTTAGAAATGCACGAGCCGATTGTATTAGGATAGCATGTGAGTAATTACTAAATTTAAACCAATGAGAAAGCCAATCCCATACAATAATGATAACACAATTGACCCTACTGGATTTAAAGCCAGAGCAAGGGCGCGCCAATCACAGTTTCGTGAAATCTACATGCAACAGATTGACTTCGTGGACCTGTATGGTACAAAGATATCTGATGAAGATGGGCATATAGGACTCCACAATTTTTATCCCATCAAATGGGTTGGGGAAGCTGTAAGGGCAAGGTATCCTAAATCAAAAAAGTCTCTTTATTGCGATATATTGAGGAGTGAGCATATTCCCTTCAATTTATTTGTGCCATTTGGTTTTCATAAAGAACTATTGGCTAAAGTATTGAACACTTATATGAACGATGTAATTGTTTATGTTGAAAAAATTATCATTGAGTATGCACCTTCGCCTATGATAGCATACCTAAATGATAGAACATCATTTGATGTTTACATCGAATATAAACATAAGGATGGAAGCCTTGGCATAGTAGGTGTTGAAGTTAAGTACACCGAAGGCGATTACCCATTAAAGTCAAAGTCAAAAGAGGCTGAAGAAATAATAAATTCTACAAGCCTATATTGGAAGGTAACAGAGCTTAGTAACGTATATAAGCCCGAATTTTACCCTTTATTAATTACCGACAGGTACAGACAAGTGTGGCGCAATCATATGTTGGGGGAAAGTATAAAGCAAAGACACCCTGATAAATACAAGCACTTTACATTGGTAATGCTTTATCCTAAGGGAAATACCCATATGGGAGATGTGGCCAAAGATTACATTACTTTGCTCAATGACAATTCTGGTCCGAAATTCCTGCCAATTACTTATCAGTCATTTTTAGAATCCAGTATGAGTGCTAACAGCGCTCTCAATGCACAAAATGAATCGGATAAGTTAGACCTCGAAGTGTGGTTGGGATGGTGCTTTGAAAGGTATATTCATGACTGATCATAATGCATCAACCACTCAATAAAGGTTAAAGTCTCAATCGGCTATCACACTCTTCAGAAGTATAACTTGTTGCTGAGCGAAGCTATTCAATTTTGGATTGCCGAATCATGTCCTTGTCTATAAATTTGAGTTCAATGTATGCAAGGTTTCCTTCTTTTGCTGCCTGTGTTTGCCAGGAAACGCTGATATTGCCGCTATATGCATTGTCATCCTCTTCATTGTGAAACAGCTTATGGTTAGTGATCATCCTGATATTGATTTAGGTTACAATTTAGTAGTCAGGCTGAAGTTGTCCATGTGGCAGCTCCGACAATTTTCCCCCAATTTTCAAACCCGCCCATCCTCTAAACCTCGACCCAGGTTCCAAATACAGACATGCCCCCCTTTCCTTTCAGTACACCTTTTATCTTATGGTTTTTCTATAGTGGAAGATAAAACATGTACCGTATATGTCTGTCCGCAACTACCACCCTTAGCTATTGACCCGTCCTCGATGAAGGATTGGGGGACTACCCGCCATCCGTTCACTCACTTTTATTAAATCACTAATTAAAACCAGTTATTTTATGGTACAAGTTGTTGGGTACAGCCTCAAAACCCCTAAAGAAGGCAAGCCTTATGTCGCTCTTGAGCTCGAAGGAGAAATTGAAATGGTGCAATCGCAGAACACAGGCAGGTTCTATGCGACAGTAAGGAGGTGCACAATCAGTAGCACATTCGACGAAATGACTGCCGAACGCATGGTAAATAAACAGATGGCAGGCTCAATAGAGCGTGTTTCCTGTGAGCCATATGAGTTCACTATCAGGGAGACAGGTGAAGTAACGCTAATGTCATATCGTTGGGACTATCAGCCCGAGGGTGCAAGGCGTTACAATCAGCCACGGCAGAAGGCTACCGACTATTCAAAAACGTCTGAAATTCTCAAAGAGGAAACGACGGAAGAGGTAGTAACACAGTAATTGGTAGGGGTGGCTTTGGCTGCCCCTACTCTTTTTTTCACTCTTAAACATGCATACAATGCAACTAAACCAAGCTTCAAGACGGAAAGCCAAATTAAAGTGTGCCCTGCAAGGTCCGTCGGGCAGTGGAAAGACAAAATCGGCTTTACTAATTGCCTATGGGCTATGTGGAGCATGGGAGAAAATAGCAGTTATCGACACCGAAAATCGTTCTGCTGACTTATACGCTAACCTGGGTCCATTCAAAACACTCTCCTTGGAACCACCATATTCCCCCGAACGTTACATACAGGGAATAGAAATCTGCATGGATGCAGGCATCGAAGTAATCATCATTGATTCAGTTTCACACGAATGGGATTTCATATTAGACTATCACAGCTCTTTGCAAGGAAACTCCTTTACTAACTGGGCAAAAGCACTTCCAAGGCATGACGCATTTGTAAACAAAATCCTACAATCGAGTGCACATTGCCTCTGTACTATCCGCACCAAAACAGAGTATGTATTATCTGAAAAGAATGGCAAAATGGTTCCTGAGAAAGTAGGCATGAAATCGGTGCAGAGGGAAAACCTTGAATACGAATTTAGCGTTGTATGGGAACTGGATATGATGCACCGAGCCAAGGTATCGAAAGACCGCACTGGATTATTTGGTGGTAAACCTGAGTTTATCCCAACTATTCAAACTGGTGATATGCTTTTGGAATGGTGTGAAATGGGACAAGATGCCGAGGTGCCGATTACTTATGAACAAATGCTGCAAATGATCCGAACATGCGCTACTATCTCTGACCTGAATGCACTGTATTACTCTTACCCCAAGTTTCAACAAGTGCTCACCTCTGAATTCACTGCCCGTAAGCAGCAACTAAACAATATTGTTAACCAACCAAACCAACCGTAACATGGAACTACATACAGTTACTAAAGAGCCAGTACAAATAGGCGAAACCATTGCTGAAGTAATGGAAGAAATACAGTCCTCTGGCATGGCATTTGTCGAGGCTAATACCATAAGTGGATCGCTACACGATTTGAACAACAAACACATAATTCCAGTGTTCGTTAAAGAGAATGAGCCAGCTATATCGCACGGTGAGTTCATTGATGCAACCATGCAGGCAGTGAGCGGTATATTCAAGGGGGAGACCATTCTGCGCCCGAATATCAGGCTATCGCACCCTATCAAGGGAAGAGTGCCAGACGCCCGTAATAAGCCCGCTAAAGACCTGCTAGATCACGAAAAAACGCTATATTATGAAAGGTGTGCTTTCCTGATAGAGCTGCCGTCAATTAGCAATGAAATAGAGGGAAATAGGCTCAATTTGACAATCGGTGGTGTAAAAAGCTACAATCTCGACAGCCTAATGACTAAGAATTCGGAGCAGCATTTTAAGGTGTTCATCGGGTTCAAGAACCTCGTATGTACCAACCTTTGTGTGTCCACAGACGGCTACCTCGGCAACCTGAAAGTAAAGAGCGTTGAAGCCCTGTACAATGCCATCGAAGCACTCATAATGGAGTTTGACGCTGTGCATACGGCAGGTGAACTAGAACGTTTTCAGCAGTATACTCTATCAGAGAGCCAGTTCGCACAACTCGTTGGTAGGGCTCGTATGTACAAGCATATGCCTGACGGTGCCAAACAAGGTATAGCAGAATTAGGCTTAGGGGATGCACAACTAAATGCCGTTTGTAAAGACTATTTTACGGATAACAACTTCAGCTGTAATAGCGATGGTAGCATAAACCTATGGAGATTGTACAACCTTCTTACTGGTGCCAACAGAAGCTCCTACATCGACAACTTTCTGGATCGCAGTGCTAATGCTTTTAATCTAACAAGAGAGCTGATGGCAGCATTGCAAAATAAGGCTGATTGCTGGTACTTAAATTGACTGCGTATGGAACAGGACTACACAGTCAGTTATTGCAGCCATAACAGTATCCTCATTGTCAATTCTTTAGGGAGAATAAGACAGCTTTACACGCCATTCAGAGTTACATGCAGAGAAGATTACCTGGGTCTAAGAAAAGGAATGTCTATTTATGTGGACGAGGTGGGAGTCACTGAACAGGACGAACTGCTGTTCATAACAAATTCGGGCATCTACGCCCATTCCCACTTTACAATCGTTGCCAGTTTCTGAGCCAATGTACTAAAACAAACCTGGCGCGACCAGTCCCGTATTGGTTGGCATGGGTGCTAGTATTACTTAGACGGCACAGAGAGTTATGTTGTATTTCTTTTGTGCGGGTTTGGTCGGTAGCCAAAATTTATGGGTAAATGACCGTCCAACCAGCATGTTTCTTTGAGACGGAATCGCTCTCTTAAATCTCAAATGCCCCTGAAAGCAAACGCACGCTGCTTAGGATACTGTTATTATCTGCCTACGGGAAAATCGTATGCTGCTAGTAACTGTATTCCTATTCAGCAAACCTGGATTGCAGTGAAAACAATCAATTTGTTCCCATACTTCGAGAAAGAAAACTGAAGAATAGTTGTGGGTTGTTTGCGCTATATTTGAAAATAATTAAGTTCGGGAAATGATGAAGATTTTAAAGCAAATATTACGAGAATTTTGGGTGCCATTATTAGTGGCAATCCTGTGGACAATATTGACCCATGACACAACACCTCAATTAGGTAAATTTACGACTTTAGTCAACATAGGTATGCCTACTTTCTTTTTTGTAAGTTGGATGACGGGACAATATTTTCGTGTAAGTAAGCAGGAACGTGTATCCTCAACTTTATCAAATATTGAATCTCGCGTAGAAAAAGTTCTTGGCGACATTAGCAAACAAGCGGCAGATATGAAATCAATAACTGATACCCAAGTATTTCAGACATTTGATTTATGTTTAGATTCTCTTCGTGAGACAAAGGAAGAGGTCGCAGATAGAAATCGCCTATTTAAGAAAAAAGGTTCCGTTGACTTAGACCAATTCGAACTCTACAGAGAAAATCCATTTTATCAGAGTAAGAGATTCCTTAATAGGCTTGTAAACTACGCTCTATACACGCTTACATTAAATCGTCACACAGAACTAGCAGATAGGTATGACAGGACAGTTATGCAGGTTGAAGAACTTGCAGGTGTAATAACTTCCTTTATCGGGAAAATGAATCATGAAAAAGCAGACTGGAAAACATTGAAAAGTAAAGGCTTAATTGAAGAAATCGGGCATCTTGTATTGCGAACAAAAAATGATATTTTGCCATATTCAAGGTTTGCATCTCAACCTTATAAGGGGCAAGACTTATCTCGGATTTTATCGACACATATCAATTACATAGAACAGCTTTGTAAATAGCAGTAGCTTACAATTTGTCACTTGAACAATTTTAAACACAATTTCTTAACCAGCATCAGCATGTCATTCTCTTGACCAAAATTATATGTAGCAATTCCTGAAACGCTTGCCTAGCTTGGTGGAGAGTACATGGGGCGATTTCCCTCTCTCTCCGCAGAAAGGGACAAACATGCTAAAGCATTTGTTTGTCCCTTTTCTTTTGCCCCTGTATTGTTTGCCAGTTGCGCCATAAGCATAAAAATCACATTTATACGGTCGGTTCGAAATGTGTTGTTTTTCAGGTCGTACACAATTCCTTCAGGAAACAGTAGTTTTTGAAGCTGTTCTTTTCTCTTAACATCGCCGGAAGCCCATGCTGTATTGAGTTCCGTAGAAATAGTAACCGCCTTTTCGGCTATCACTTCAGGGTTAGATATTTCTGAAGTCACTTTTGCTAATTGATCGGCTGCTTCTTTCTGTTCCTGCTTGTATTTGAAGTAGAATTTCTGGAAGGTTTCTTTGTTCATTTCTTCCAATACATAGTGTTTCTCTTCGATCTTATCCAACTTCTTGTTGACTTCACTCAATTGCTCTTTGTAATTCTTTTCAAGCTCTACATTCTCTTTATTGATCTCATTCCATACCTCTATAATTTCAGCTTTTAGCGGCTCTGTAAGTTCTGGCTTCAGGCAGTATTGACTAATGAAGTCCTGAAACAGTTGATGCAATTTTTTGGCACTTTTATTACACTTGCAGCCATTCTTACGGCACTTGTAATACCAGAGGTTTTTGGCCTTTACTATGTATCCCGTAAAAGGTTCGTTACACGCAGCACATCTGACGAAGATTTTCAGTGGCAATGCTTCCCGCTCTCTTTTATGTGGAACGCCATATCCACCGGCCTCCTCATTGATATTATTCACCTTCATGAATATATCCTGCGAGATCAGTTTCTCATGTGTACCAGCTATGACCTTGCCCTCCATCAGCCCATGACAAACCAGACCGCAGTAAAATGGGTTCCTCAAGACTTTACTTAGTTGTTGTTTGTACATGGACATGCCCATAGCATTGAGGCGTTCAATGATGTCCTCATTCTTTAACCCATCCGCTTTCCATAGGAAAGCCTTTCGCAGCTTCTTGCCAATGGCATTGACTACAATCTTTCGCTCCCCGTTCGTTTTGACGATGTCATAGCCTTGTGGGGGACGTGTTACCCATATCCCCTTATCAAATTTCTCTTTCATACCGGCTACCGCCCGTTGCTTCCTAAGCTGGTTGTCGTATTGCGAGAAGATAAAGTGTATGTTCTGCTGCAAAACACCGCTAGCATTAGATGTATCGGTCGGCTGCGTGACTGCAAATACGGTTACACCATATTTTTCCCTTAAATCTTCAGCAAGTTTTATTGCACCTCCTCCGGTACGGCTAAAACGGTCAAGGGTGTAGACAAGCACATGACTTACCTTGCCTTTGTTTTTCTTGATGAATTCAAGCATTCGCATGAACTCTTTTCGACCATCGGTCTTAGCACTTTCATATGTACCACCAAAATATTGCAGCACCACTATATCGTTACGTTTGGCATATTCTTCAATCACCTTTCTTTGCACATCAAGACTAAGGTTGTTATCTGCCTGTTCCTTGCTTGAAACACGGGTATATATAATGGCTGTCTTTATCTTGTTGGTTATAGACAGTTTGCCAGCTTTTTTACTAAACCTGCCAAATTTCGATATATCGTTCATGCTGCTTTATTTATTTCGTTGATTATCAGCGAATTGTCGGTTTTAATTTTATTTTCATTCATAATCTGTTGACTATCAATACAATTATCGTGCCACACTTCGATAATTGTTTTAGCAAATGTTCTTAAGTTTCCCACAATTTCTTGCGCCTCCACATCCGAAAAATGTTCGCATCCTTTGTACTTCCTTAGTTGTTCTATCGTCATAGTCATAATTTTTTGAAATGAGATGCAAGGTAAAACGGTAGGAAAACTCACTTTCACGTATTGGATCGATTCTCCCCGATTAGGCCGATATTTCCTCGATCAGTCCAAAATTTCCTCGATTTACATTATTGTATTAAACGTTTTTCATGTCTTGTCCTGATATAGGTTGACACGCAAAAAGCGTGTTTATGGAAAAAAATATCAAACCGGGCAAAAGAGGCTCAACGTTTAAATACGAGTTTTCTCTGATGAGGAAAGTTGTTCAG
>JAIXSZ010000058.1 GCA_027484425.1 Sphingobacteriales bacterium | reverse complement strand
GCCTCAATAGGCTTGGGTACTGGTGTTGTAACAGCAGTATCAGCCACACCAGCACCGGGAACAGCAACCATCACTTATACTACAGCCGCAGGTTGTATTACTACTACTACATTTACCGTACTCCCCCTTCCAGCCCCCATCACTGGCTTACTTACTTTCTGCGCAGGTGTAACAAGTACACTGAGCAGTGCTACACCCGGTGGAGCATGGACGAGCGGCAACCCAGTTGTAGCCTCTATTGTTTCGGGTACTGGCGTAGCCACGGGTAATACCGCAGGTACAGCGGGTATCACGTATACCTCATCGGGCGGATGTATAACCACAGCAGTAGTAACGGTAACACCCGTACCTACCGCTATCACTGGCACTGCCACGGTATGCGTGGGCAGCACTACCACCCTCAGCACTACCACCAGCCCAGTAGCGTGGAGCAGCTCTAACACAGCAGTTGCCACAGTATCGGGTACAGGAGTAGTAACGGGTATCACCCCTGGCACAGCCACTATTACGGCAGCCTCAGTAGGCGGTTGCACTACCACCAGAGTGGTAACAGTAACACCCACACCAGCAGCCATAACAGGTAGCCTCACCTTATGCGTAGGCCTTACTACCACCCTCAGCAGTACCACAACAGGTGGTACATGGTCGGTAACCCCTACAACAGTAGCCTCTTTACTAAGTCCCGGTTTCATAGGTGGTGTAGCAGCAGGCACAGCCACCGTAGTATATACCGCAGGTGGTTGCAGCACCTCAGCAGTAGTAACAGTGAGCGCAGCTCCCGGCACTATCAGCGGCACACTAACGGTATGTATCGGTAATAACACCACCCTGAGTGCCACACCCGCAGGCGGTACATGGAGCACCCCGAGCGGTAATATATCTATCAACGCTACCACAGGCGTAGCCACAGGTATCACTGCAGGCACCGCATCAGTAACGTATGCATTGGGCTCAGGCTGCAACAGCACCACGGTAGTAACCGTAACCCCACTACCTAACCCAATACTAGGTACACTGACCGTGTGCGAAGGATCATCAACAGCCCTTACAGGTACACCAGCAGGCGGCACCTGGAGTAGCAGCACTACAACAGTAGCCACCATAGCCGCTAGCGGCGTAGTGACAGGCGTAACAGCAGGCACCACTACTATAACGTACACACTAGGAACAGGCTGTCAGCGCACAGCAGTAGCGACAGTGAACCCACTACCCGCAGCCATCACCGGTAGTACCAGTGCTTGCGTAGGACAGACAACAACGCTAAGCACCACCAGCACCGGCGGTGCATGGAGCAGCAGCAACACAGCAGTAGCTACGGTAGGCGCAGGCACAGGTGTTGTATCTGGTATTACAGCAGGTACAGCTAACATCATCTACACACTACCTACTGGCTGCCAACGCTCCACAGTAGTACTGATCAACCCACTCCCCACAGCCATCACCGGCACATTGCAGGTATGCGCAGGCTCTACGACAACTGCAGTAGGCTCACCAGCCGGCGGCACATGGAGCGTAGCCTGTGCGGGTATCGCTACAATAGGTTTGGGTTCTGGCGTAGTAAACGGTATATCAGCAGGTACGTGCGAAGTAACGTACACCATGGGAGCAGGCGGTTGTCAGCTCACCAATGTGGTAACAGTTAACCCGCTACCCGCCGCCATCACAGGTACACTAAGTGCTTGCGTAGGCACTACTACCACACTAAGCACGACCACTACTGGTGGCGCATGGAGCAGCAGCAATACAGCAATAGCTACAATAGATGCAGCAGGTACAGTAAGCGGCATAGCCGCAGGCACTGCCAACATCACCTACACCTTACCCACAGGTTGTCGCACCACAGCTACGGTAACGATCCACCCACTACCCGGATTGATCATAGGTTCACCAGTAGTATGCGTAGGCAATACAACTACCTTAAACAGTACCCCCGCAGGCGGTACCTGGGCGAGCAGCCTACCCGGCACAGCACTAATTACCCCTGGAACAGGAGTAGTCAGCGGCCTTTCAGCAGGTACAACAACCATCACATATACACTAGGTACAGGCTGTATCCGTACTACCACAGTAACGGTGAACCCACTACCTAACCCAATAACCGGTACAGCAGCTACCTGCGTAGGCAATAGCACCACACTCACTGGCACACCAGCAGGTGGCGCATGGGCCATCAACCCTACTACTGTAGCCACTATTACCACAGGCGGCGTAGTAACAGGCAGCAATGCAGGCACCGCCACGGTTAGCTACACACTAACCACTGGTTGCCGCATCACAGAAGTGGTAACGGTATACGCCCTACCAGCCAACATTACCGGCACATTGAGCGTATGTCAGGGAGCTACTACAGTCTTGAGCACCACCACAGCAGGTGGCACCTGGGCCAGTAGCAATACAGCTATAGCCACCGTAGATGCTACAGGCACTGTAACGGGTGTACTGACTGGCAGCACCACAGCCGCCACAGCCACAATCACCTACTCATTAGGTACTGGTTGTATCCGCACCGCTACAGTTACAGTGAACCCACTACCCGCAGCCATCACCGGTACACTACAGGTATGCGCAGGACTAACTACCACAGTGAGCAACACTACCACAGGTGGTACATGGAGCAGCAGCACCCCATCAGTAGCCACCATCAATACAGCAGGCACAATAACAGGTGTAGCAGCAGGCACCAGCACCATTACTTACACAATAACTGGTACAGGTTGTACCAGCACAGCAGTAGTAACTGTAAACGGATTACCCGCAGCCATCAGCGGCCCATCGGTAGTATGTGTGAACAACAGCATTACCCTGAGCAGCACGCCAGCAGGTGGTACATGGAGCACAGCAGATGCCACTATCAGTATCAACGCTACCACAGGCGATGTATTAGGTGTAAGTGGCGGTACAGCAAGAGTAACCTACACGGTAGGTACCGGTTGTATCAACAGCAGAACGATAACAGTAAATGCACTTCCTAATACGATTACTGGTACCCCCCAAGTGTGCGTAGGTAGTACTACCACGCTCAGCACTACGAGCACAGG
>JAIXSZ010000013.1 GCA_027484425.1 Sphingobacteriales bacterium | reverse complement strand
CTGGACTCCATGAATAATCAACTGCACCTGTAGCTGTTAAATTGGTAGAACTACCATTACATATAGTCACATTGCTACCTGCCGATACTGTAGGCAAAGCATTGACAGATACGGTTTTCGAAGCCGTATTTACACAACCATTACCATCAGTACCAGTTACAGTATAGGTAATAGTACTTGATGGATTAGCAGAAACTGTAGCTCCAGTAGTAGCCGACAATCCTGTAGCGGGGCTCCATGTATAATCAGCAGCACCAGTAGCAGTTAAATTAGTAGAACTACCTGCACATATGGCAATGTCAGTACCAGCAGAAACTGTAGGTGAAGCATTAACAGTAACCACTCTAGTCACAATGTTATCAGCAAAAATTGCACTAGCAGATCCTATGTAACTAATAGTTACTGTTCCAACAGATACACCCGAAACTATACCAGAGGATGAACCTACAGTAGCTACTGCTGCATTACTACTACTCCAGGTACCGCCATTTGTAGCATTAGACAATGTAGTAGTGTTACTTACGCATACTTGTGCAGTACCTGTTATAGGTCTCAGAGGATTATTCCTGATTACGGCTACCTCTGCTACCATGCCGCCTACCGCAAGGTCAGTAATGCCATCACCATCTAAGTCGCCAATGGCTACGTCAGTAGGAAAAGAACCAGTGGCAAAAGTAGTTGGTGTGGCAATAGAACCAGACGTAATACTACCACTACTGCTGTTATTGCGATATACCGAAATAGTGCTGGATCCAGCATTGGGCACTACTATATCCAGCTTGCCATCGCCATCTATGTCGCCCATGGATAAATTAAATGGACTATTGCCGGTTGCGAATGTGACCTGTGCAGCAAACGAACCAGATGTAATACTGCCACTACTGCTGGTATTGCGATAAACAGAAAAAGTATTGGATACGTAATTGGGCACTGCTATGTCCGACTTGCCATCCCCGTCTATATCACCTAGCACTAGGGCTAGTGGTTGGGTTCCGGCAGCAAATGTCACCTGTGCCGCAAACGAGCCAGATGTAATACTGCCACTACTGCTGGTATTGCGATAAACAGAAATATTACTAGAGAGACTGTTCGCTACTGCCATATCTGGCTTACCGTCTCCGTCTATATCGCCTATAGCCACCTTCGTTGGGCTAGTGCCAGAGGCAAATGTGACTTGTGTAGCTAAAGAGCCAGATGTAATAATGCCACTGGTACTTGTATTACGATACACTGAAATAGTATTGGAGCCTTGATTCGCCACTGCAATTTCAGGCCTACCATCACCATCTATGTCGCCAATAGCTACGCTGTAAGGTGAAGTTCCAGTTGTAAATGTAACCTGTGCATCAAATGAACCAGATGTAATGCTGCCAATAGTGCTGTTGTTACGATACACAGAAAAAGTGTTGTTGCCATAATTGGTCACTGCCATATCTGGTTTACCATCTCCGTCAATGTCTGCTATTGCTATACCTCTAGGATTAGTACCTGCACCTGTTGCAAAAGAGACCTGTGCTGCAAAAGAACCAGATGTAATGCTGCCACTACTGCTGGTATTGCGATACACTGAAATAGCATTAGAATTTCTATTTACTGCTGCCATATCTGGTTTGCCATCACCATCAATATCACCAAAAGCCACACTATAAACATCAGTTCCAGTCGCAAAAGGAACCAGTGGGTTAAAATTAACCTTAGCTGGCACAAACGCACTATTATCATATTTTGGTAAGAACGGATACTGCGAATAACCAGTGCGTTTAGACATGGAATTGTTCACAGATACGTTGTTGTAGGTCGCGCCCAATGGCACAGTAGCCGTCAGCGTAGTAGTGCTAGAGGCGGTCACTGTGGCACGGGTAGCACCAAAGTATACAATATTGTTAGCTGGAATAGCGCTGAATCCGGTACCCGTTAGCGTCACCGTTGCACCTGGGTTCGCAGCAGTAGGGTTTACAGAAGTAACTGTGGTAGGAAGAAAAGTAGGACTATTCCTAAATACTGATACAGTATTTGAACCATAATTTGGAGCAATGATATCAGGTAGGTGATCTCCGTCCAAATCTCCTATAGCTACACTATACGGATTAGTACCTGCAGCATACGTGACCTGTGTAGCAAAAGAACCAGACGTTATACTACCACTACTACTGGTATTACGAAATACAGATATTGTATTGGAATTATAATTAGCAGTTACCATATCCGGCTTACTGTCGCCATTTATATCACCTATAGCAATATAAGGTGAGGACGAGCCGGTTGCAAATGTTACCCCTGAAGCAAAAGACCCAGATGTGATGCTGCCACTACTGCTGGTATTGCGGAATACTGAAACAGAACCGTTTGTAGACACTGCCATATCCAGCTTACCATCACCGTCTAGATCTCCTAAAGCTACGCCATATGCACTAGCCGCAGTGGCAAATGTAACGGGTGAAGCAAAAGAACCAGATGTAATGCTGCCACTACTGCCGGTATTGCGATATACTGAAACAGTATTTACGCCGGTGGCAGCATTCGCTACCACCATATCTGGCTTACCATCGCCATCTATATCGCCAATGGCTACTTTAAATGGGTTAGTACCGGTGGCGAATGTGACCTGTGTGGCAAAAGAACCAGATGTAATACTGCCACTGGTGCTGGTATTGCGCAGTACTGAAACAGTAGCAGAGCTATAGTTCGGCAATGCTACATCTAGTTTGCCATCGCCATCTATATCACCTAAAGCAAGGGGGTGTGACCCAGAACCAGTGGCAAAGGTGACGTGTGTAGCAAAAGAACCAGATGTAATGCTGCCACTAGTGCTAGTATTGCGGAGTACAGAAATAGAAGAAGAGCCTCCATTCGCCACAACTAACTCTGGCTTACCATCCCCATCTATATCGCCTATACCTACACTTATTGGATTGGTCCCAGTAGCAAATGTAACCCCTGTGGCAAAAGAACTAGTAGTAATGCTCCCACTGCTGCTAGTGTTGCGATACACTGAAACAGTAGCAGAGACTATATTCGTTACTACAAGGTCGGGCTTACCATCCCCGTCTAAATCCCCAATAGCTGAGCCACGAGGGTTAGTACCAGTGGCAAAAGTCACCTGAGAGGCCATGCTGATAGTGCTAGGCGTTGTTGCACTATTGTCGAAAGTGGGCAAGAACGGATACTGCGTAAAACCAGTAAGAGGGCAAATAGTGTTCATAACAGATACCTCCTTATAAGTAGCACCTACCGGCAAGGTCGCTGTCAGGCTAGTAGTGCTGGCAGCCGTCACCGTAGCACGGGTAGCTCCAAAGTATACTATGTTGTTGCCAGCGGTGGCATTGAAGCCAGTGCCTGTAATAGTCACTGGTGCACCCGGATTGGCGGCATTAGGACTAACTGATGTTACACTAGGTGCAGCAACAACCGTAACTATTGTAGTTACTCGGTTATCAGCAAAACTTGCTCCAGCACTACCTGCATAAGTAATAGTAACTGTGCCACCAGATAATCCAGTAACAACACCAGTCGAAGTACCTACCGTAGCTACAGCAGTATTACTGCTACTCCAGCTAGCACCACTTGTAGCAGTAGCTAGTGTAATAGTGCTACCCACACATACCTGGGTAGCACCAGTTATAGGGCTCAATGGATTATTCCTTATTACTGATACATTATTTGCGCCATTGTTCGACACCACCATATCAGGCAATCCATCACCATCCAAGTCGCCTATAGCCACACCCCAAGGGCTGGTTGAAGTCGCAAATGTAACTGGTGTAGCAAAAGAACCAGACGTTATGCTGCCGCTACTACCAGTATTCCGATATATAGATACAGCGTTTGTGCCGTTAGTAGTCACTGCTAAGTCGGGCTTGCCATCACCATCTATATCTCCTATGGCCATACCAAAAGGAAAGTTATCGGTTGTAAAAGTGACCTGTGTAGCAAAAGAACCAGAGGTTATACCGCCACTAGTACTGGTATTACGAAGTACAGATATATTATTCGATCCAGAATTAGTTACCGCTATGTCCGCCTTACCATCGCCATCTATGTCGCCTATAGCCAACGTACGTGCGCCAGTTCCTATCGCAAAGGTGACCTGCGACGCAAAAGAACCAGATGTGATGCTGCCGCTACT
>JAIXSZ010000075.1 GCA_027484425.1 Sphingobacteriales bacterium | reverse complement strand
GATGTGAAATTGATACCGAACCCGAACAAAGGTGCGTTCAGCATCAAGGGCAACATAGGCAGCAACACCACAGGCGACTTGGAAGTAGAAGTAACGAACATGCTGGGACAGGTAGTGTACAAAGGCACAGCAAAAGCGAACCAAGGCAGAGTAGACACGGGCATTCAACTCGACAACACCCTTGCCAACGGCATGTATCTACTCACCCTCCACCACGGCACGGAGCGCAAAGTGTTCCATTTTGTGATGGAGCAGTAAGTATAGCTTTAGAATAGATTAGAAACGGGAGCAACTACAATAGTTGTTCCCGTTTATATTCAAAGTGAATTATTGTTATACTGTATATTTAGTTCTTTTCCGCAAATAGAAGTTACTTAATTTCTTTTTTGTTGCGTTTATTGCTAACATTCAAAGGATTATAGACGCCAATAATCAGAGTGTTTTTCCGGATATATGCTATATATTATTAAAATGAACATAAATTAGTTGTGTATTTGCGTTAAAAAACTCTGTCAACATTGTTATTTTTTTGAGGTAATTAACTAATTTTAAAGCCAAGCATATATTTTAAATCAGAGTTTCTATATGAATAGTAGGTTTACTAGTGTTTTAGGATTTCTTTTACTTTTATTAATTTCTGTTACATCAGCATCATATGCTCAGATGATTGGTGCTCAGATTTTTCTTCAAGGAAGATACGTAGAGGTTGGCGTTGCGCCCAATGGTTCATTAGGCTCTACTAGGCTTCCTCCAGCTGGATATCATACAAGATCTCCTACATTTAATTTTTATGATCCCGGATTGGGAGCGTTTACAGGTGCATCAAACCAAAGGTTAATGATGGTTTATGACGCCGGATTTGATGGTTGGACTACAGGAACACCAACCTTCTTTGGAGATTATTCAATGCCTGGCACACCATATGAAGGATGGGGAATACAAATTAATGGAGCTCACAGTGAAGCTCAAGCGCAATACTTTTTAGGTGTAAGTTCAGGATATAATGGAGCCGCAGGACTAACTGGTACAAATATTTCATACACTAATGCAGGTGGTGTAATTACTGGTGTTTGGCAGGGAAGTGCAGGAGCGTTGCAGATTACTCAAACCACTATTTTGGATACTTTGGCATCTTGGGTAAAGATGAAAGTAAAATTAAGGAATACAGGTGCAACACCTTTAGTTGGTGTACATTATGTGAGGGAAACAGATCCTGATAATGACCAAACAGCAGCAGGAGGTTCATTTGTAACTTCTAATGTTATCAATTATCAGAATGATTATTTACACAGAGTAATGGTTACAGCAACAGGTACTCTGTATACAACACAAACTCTTTCGCTTTCTACCAAAGATTGTAGGGCAAAGGCATTTATACATTCAGGTTGGCCAATGAATCCTGCAGTTAATTTGGCCACACTTTGGTCTACTGGTTGGGGTGGCTTTAATTTTGTTGGGCCTGTAACAAGTGACGTTGCGATAGGGTTAGTCTATAATTTAGGAACAATAGCTGCAGGAGATAGTACGGAACTTTCATATGCATATGTTTTTAACGGGTTGTTAGGTATAGATAGTGCCTTAGCTAGTCCACAGGTAGTAGTAAATGGTATAGCTAGAGATACAGTTGATACAGTTACTTCATGCTCATTCAGTGGTAGTACATTGCCTATGACTATTATCAATGGTAGTACTGCAGATTGGTTTGGAAGTACTTGGACGTGGGCTCCTAGTACGTACCTTTCAACAACTGTGGGTTTGACAACAACTGTAAATGTAATGGCAATTACAGCCCCAATCACTTATACTATAACAGGTACAACAGCTGCTGCTGGATGTGCAGGTAAGACTTTCCTTATCACTATCATGCCTCCTGGAGCAACACCTCCACCTACCGCGCCAACACCGTTATCTTACTGTTTAGGGTCTGTAGCACCTCCACTTTCAGCTTCAGCAATAGGTACTATACAATGGTGGACTGTTCCTGTTGGTGGTGTTAGTAGTAGTATTCCTCCAACTCCTTCTACATCAGCAGTAGGTACTACAACTTATTATGTTTCCCAAGTGGTCGCGGGGTGTCCGAGTGTGCGAATACCTATTGTTGTGAATATATTTGCTTTGTCAACACCGATAACAGGTAATTTGTTGGTCTGTTCTGGATACACTTCCACGTTGTCGAATGCTAGCACTGGAGGAACATGGACAAGTAGTAATCCTGCCGTTGCAACAGTGGGACTATCAAGTGGTACAGTTACGGGTGTAACAACTGGTACTGCTAATATTTCCTATCATGTTTCAGGTTGTATAACTTCTGTTACAGTAACTGTTGTTGCGATCCCTTCTGCAATAACAGGTACATTTATTGCATGTCTTGGCACTACAACCACGCTCAATAGTACACCTGCTGGAGGCACATGGAGTAGCAGTAATCCTGCTATTGCATCAGTATTGCCAACTGTGGGTATAGTAACAGGTAATTCACTTGGTACTACAACAATTTCTTATTCATTCGGAGGTGCTTGTTATTCTACAGCTACCGTATCAGTCAATCCCTTCCCTGCCCCCATTACAGGATCTCCGTCATTATGCATTGGTGCCACTACATTGCTCAGCAGTGCCACCTCTGGTGGTTTCTGGACCAGTGTACCTACATCTATAGCATCAGTAGGTATTACAAGTGGTATAGTCACTGGCATTACATTGGGTACTGCGGCAATTTCTTACACAGTTAGCGGTTGCCGTGTTACTACAACTGTTAGTGTTATATCAGCAGCTGGTCCTATAATCGGTCCATCTTCTGTTTGTCCGGGTTCTACAATAACTTTATCAAACAGTACTGGCGGCGGTACTTGGACTAGTGGAACTACCTCTGTCGCAACTATTGGTTCTCTTACTGGTATAGTTACAGGAGTAACCCCAGGAACCTCCCGAATTACTTACGCAGTAAGCGCAGGTTGCACCACATCAACAATAATTACAGTTACGGCTGCCCCAGCAGCAATCACCGGTACTACGTCAGCGTGTCAGGGACTTACCGCAACGCTGACACACCCATCAGCAGGTGGTACGTGGTCTAGCAGTAACCCCGCCATTGCCTCAATAGGCTTGGGTACTGGTGTTGTAACAGCAGTATCAGCCACACCAGCACCGGGAACAGCAACCATCACTTATACTACAGCCGCAGGTTGTATTACTACTACTACATTTACCGT
>JAIXSZ010000049.1 GCA_027484425.1 Sphingobacteriales bacterium | reverse complement strand
TCAAGTAATGATTTTATGCTTGAAGCTGGAGCTAGGAAAAGGGTAGTGTTGGCTATGGTGGCAGATACTTCATTGGGAGGGTGTCCGGGAACGAATTTTAAAAGAATAAAAGAAGTGGCTGATACAGCGTGGCACAATTACTACAATCCTCCTGTAGCGGTTACAAATACTGCACAGCCACAACAGAGTGTGAAAGTGTATCCCAATCCCGCACATAACACACTGCATATCAATAATGAAACTACGGTAGATATGCAGTTCACCATCTGCAATATGCTGGGGCAAGTAATGGGTGTATATGAGAGCAAGCGGGGCACAGAACAAGCGATAGATATAGGGGCTTATGCACCGGGTGTGTATGTGGTGAAGTGTGTAAACGGGTTGAGTGATATATGGGTGACAAGGTTTGTGAAGCAGTAAGTTTTTTTGCACTTTTATGTACATAGATTTATAGTGCTGTACGTGCATCAATAAAATGGTAATTTGCAGCCGCAATGAAGGTGGCATTTGTACAAGACTGGTTTAATGCAAACGGTGGTGCCGAAAAGGTAGCTGGCGAAATACTGGATATATATCAAGAGGAGGACATAACAGTATATGCATTGTTCAATAAGTTTAGTCCCGATGCTCAAAGATCTATACTCAAAAACCGCCCCGTCAGGGTGTCCTTGTTGCAGTATGTGCCATTTATAGCTAGTATTTACCGCTATTTTTTGCCAGTTATGCCATGGGCTATGGGTAGGTTTCGGTTGCGGGGCTATGATGTCATCATCTCTACTTCTCATGCAGTAGCCAAGGGGTTTCGCTCAGACCCATCTATACCTAATATTTGTTACTGCCATACGCCATTACGCCCTATATGGGATATGTATGACGATTATGCCGCCACACATAGTATGGGCAGTTCTTTTTTGTACAAAAAGTTCGTAAACTGGCTTAGAAGATGGGACGTAGCATCTGCTAGCAGGGTGCATTATTTTATTGCCAACTCTAAGCACATTCAGCAGCGTATCGCCCGTAGTTATGGTCGCGAGTCTGTGGTGATCTATCCACCTGTGCGCACTGGCAAATTTGCCCTCAACGAAGCTCCCCGCCAAGAGTACTATATGTGTCCAGGTAGGTTTGTGCCTTACAAAAAAATAGATATGGTCATTCGTGCCTTTCAGCAAATGCCACACAAGCGGCTGGTGCTGATAGGCGAGGGGTGGGGAGCGGCAGGATTTGACGAGTTACTGAAAGGACACCCCAACATAGAGTGGCTAGGCTACAGGACAGATGAAGAAGTGATACGCTATATGCAAGAAGCGAAAGCCTGCATATTTGCAGCCAAAGAAGATTTTGGTATCATGTGTGTAGAGGCCCAGGCATGTGGCACTCCGGTACTGGCGCTAGACTATGGTGGCTACCGCGAAACTGTGGTAGACGGCAAAACTGGGTATCTGTTTGCGGAGCAAACAGAAGCATCCGTAATAGCAGCTGTAGAAAAAATGGAGCAGCAGCCCCTCACAGACCATGCAGCCATAAGGCAACATGCACTCAAGTTTTCAGATGAGCGTTTCAGGGCAGAGTTTTCGGCATTTGTGCAAAAAGCTATGCAGCAACATTCTGGGGAACGATGATACAATAAATCCCACCATCTTGCTTGTTCTTTTTCATTTTCCTTCATCTTAAAAGTCTTCAAATACTACTGTATTCTCAGATTTTACTCTTCGTAAAAAAGAAAAATAACTGCCCAATATAGTAGAATTTATTTTGTCAACGTTCCTTCCTGATTGAGTTACCTTTGCGGCTTCAAAACTATCTATCAATGGCTTTATTTGGTAAGTTGGGTCGTTACACCAATTTCGGACTACTCATTATGCGTATAGGTCTGGGTGCTATGCTCATTTTGCATGGCAAGGACAAATTAATGGGTGGTCCGGACGCATGGACAGAGCTGGGTCATGCTATGGGTAAGTTGCATATTCATTTTCTGCCAGCATTTTGGGGGTTTATGTGCGCCGTTACCGAAACCATAGGTGGTTTGTTTTGTATGTTAGGTTTGTGGTTCAGGCCAGTATGTTTGTTGTTGGTCATTAACTTTATTGTCGCTACTATTTTTCATTACACTACCTTGTCTAAAATAGGCGATGCATCGCATGCTATAGAGCTTGCCTGCACATTCTTCGGACTTATGTTTTTGGGAGCAGGGGTGTATTCGGTTGATAAGAGTTAAGTAATAGGAAGTATTGTGGGTGGATTAACGATATATGATGATATGTTATTTCATTTGGCATTTGCTTAGGGGAAGACTAAATTTGTGGAGTAATCATTTTTTAAAAGAGCGCTTATGAAGTTTACGTTTTACGGTCATTCATGTTTTGCGGTAGAGACTGGTGGTAAAAAGTTGTTATTCGACCCGTTTATAAACGGAAATGAACTGGCAGCAGGGATAGTAGATGCAAACAAAATAGAAGCAGACTTTATTTTAATATCGCATGGTCATGGCGACCATGTAGCAGATCTAGTTTCTATTGCTCAGCGCACTGGAGCACAGGTAATAGGCGCTTATGAAGTAGTGGCTTGGGCGGAGAAAAATGGTGTATCTAATGTTCACCCAATGAACTTTGGGTCGGCACATTTTCCTTTTGGCAAGTTGCATTTTTTGCCTGCTGCGCACAGTAGCACTATGCCTGATGGTACTTATGGAGGCAATCCGGGTGGATTTTTGGTGCATGGAGCTGAGGGTAACTTTTATTATAGTGGCGATACTTGCCTTACTATGGATATGCAACTGCTGCCTAGGTATGCCAAACTTGATTTTGCTATATTACCGATAGGGGGCAACTTTACTATGGATGCCGATGATGCTGTTATAGCGTCTGACTTTATCCAATGCAACAAGATAATAGGTGTTCATTTTGATACATTTGGGTATATCAAAATAGATCATGAGTTGGTAAAAGAAAAATTCAATACTGCTGGGAAAGAATTAATATTGCCAGAGATTGGTGAAAGTATAGAATTGTAAATACATTTAATAATTACAAATAAATAATAAAAGCCCCATCAGGGTTGCGGAATATGGCTAAAGTAATAGCAATAGCGAATCAGAAGGGTGGAGTGGGTAAAACCACTACTGCTATTAACCTTGCAGCCAGCTTGGCTGTACTGGAATACAAAACCCTGCTTGTAGATGCCGATCCGCAGGCGAATAGCACAACTGGTAATGGATTTGACCTGAAGAATATACAGATAAGTTTGTATGACTGTATGGTCAATGAATCGCCAGCAAGGCAGGTAATATTGCAAACAGATACGCCTAATCTTAGCTTGCTGCCCAGCCATCTGGATCTGGTAGGAGCTGAGATAGAGCTCATCAATCAGCCCAATAGGGAGCATGTAATGCGCAAATCGCTAGAGGTGGTGGCTGAGGATTATGATTTTATCATTATAGATTGCTCGCCGTCCTTGGGGCTTATTACTGTCAATGCACTTACTGCTGCCGATAGTGTAGTAATACCGGTACAGTGCGAGTACTTCGCGCTAGAGGGGTTGGGTAAACTACTCAATACCATCAAGATAGTGCAAACCCGAATCAATTCTAGATTAAAGATAGAGGGCATACTAATGACCATGTACGATGGCAGGTTGCGTCTATCAAACCAAGTGGTAGAAGAAATCAAGAATCATTTTGGCGATTTGGTGTTCAACACGATTCTACACCGCAATACCCGTTTGGGCGAAGCACCTAGCTTTGGTATGCCAGCACTGCTCTATGATGCTGAAAGTACTGGTGCTGTAAACTACCTGAATTTGGCTAAAGAGATATTGCAGAAAAACAACTTAACCAAAATCAAAAACGAAGACAAACAGTTTGAAACCGAATAGTGAGCCACACTAGTAGCTGCAAAAGGGCAAACAATACATATTCACCCATCACTTTCGATTCACTATTTTTAAGACTATCGACTAAAGATGTCGCAGATAAATAAAAAACAAGGGTTAGGCAAAGGTATCAGGGCATTGCTAGATACCATAGATGATGAGGTGAATGCACCACGCGAAGGAGTGCCAGCGGTATCGGGGCAAAATGCTAACACCATTGCGCGTATACCGCTGGATCAGATCATAGTGAACCCCAAGCAACCCCGTAGAGATTTTGAACCTCAAGCGCTGCAAGAGCTAGCAGACAGTATCAAGTTACATGATGTCATTCAGCCAGTAACAGTTATAAAAGTTGGCAATACTACTTACCAGCTTATAAGCGGCGAGCGTAGGTTGCGTGCGTCTAAAATGGCTGGTCTTACTGATATACCTGCCTATATACGCACAGCAGACAGCCAGGGAATACTGGAAATGGCACTGCTGGAAAACCTGCAACGCGAAGACCTGAATGCAATAGAAATAGCACTCAGTTACAGGCAACTTATGGATGAATGCGGACTGACACAAGAGCAGGTGTCGGAAAGAATGAAAAAAGAACGCAGCACTGTGGCTAACTACCTGCGTCTTCTGAAGCTACCTCCAGATGTGCAAAAAGCTGTACGTGACAGCTTGCTGACGATGGGGCACGCCAGAGCTATAATAGGCTTGGAGCATGTGGAACAGCAGTTGTATGTGTTTAGAGAAACCATGCAAAAAGGACTATCTGTAAGGCAGGTAGAACAAATGGTGAAGGACATGAGTGTGGAACTGGCACCGTCGGCACCCAAACCAGCCCCAGCAAAACTACCCATAGCTTACAAACGTATAGAAGACAGTATGGCTTCGCACTTCTCTACAAAGGTGAAGCTAGACCGTAAAAAAAGTGGTAAGGGCAACATACTCATAGAGTTTTACAATGACGAAGATCTGGAGCGAATAATGGCTAAAATAAACCTGTGACCATGAATATTGCACTCATTGGTTATGGTAAAATGGGGAAGGCCATAGAGCAGATAGCCATAAACAAAGGACACAAAATAGTAGCAATCATCAACACAACCAATAGACATGATTTGGAGTCTGGTAAGTTGAACGGTGCTAATGTGGCTATCGAATTCACTAACCCGGAATCTGCACCACAGAATATTGCTCATTGCTTAAAAGCTGGCGTAGCAGTAGTATGTGGTACTACCGGATGGAATGCACACGCTCAGTACATCAATGATTTGGCCAAGGCTAGTGAAACAGGCCTGTTATGTGCGTCTAATTTCAGTATTGGGGTTAATATATTTTTTGAGATCAACAAGCAACTTGCCACTCTGATGAACGGGCGGAGTGATTATAACGTAGGTGTAACCGAAACGCACCACATACACAAAAAAGATAAACCTGGAGGAACTGCCATTACGATAGCTGAGCAGATAATAGCCAACAATACCCTCAAAAAAAGCTGGGCTTTAGATAATGCCATAGCTGCGGATACATTGCCTATAATAGCCCATAGAGTAGGCGAAGTGCCAGGTACACATACAGTCACCTATTCATCGGCAATAGACGACATAGAAATCACACATACCGCACACAACAGAATGGGGTTTGCTACTGGGGCTGTAATGGCTGCCGAGTTCCTTTCTGGCAAATCTGGTATTTATACCATGAAGGATGTATTAGGGTTGTAGTGTTAACAGCAACATCCGTATATTTGGATATAATCAATAGCTTATGTCTACTCTGAATTTGGGTTTGAAATTGCTTTCTGGCATATTGATGTTAGGAATGGTGTCGTGTAACGAGCCAAGAATCATAGAAATGGAGGAGGTGCACAAGTATGAAGATGGAATACCAGCTATTATACCCTCTGCGGCTACTGTGCAAACAAGAATAGAGAAAAATGTAGACCTCAAGCTAATAGTAGGTGCTCCGAACTTTTACAATGCATCGCCAGCCGAAATGAGGCAAGCTGCGATAAACGCAGGACAATCAGCCTTGGCTACCTTTGGTACTGATATTGAACAAGGAGTGCTTATAATAACAAAGGATCTGAAAAACCATCTAGAAAATCCTGCTGATGGCATAATCTTAGACATGCATATAGATAGCCTAAAAGCTTCATTAAAGTCCAAATAACAATAGGTTTAGACTTTTAAAACAACGAAAATTATCTCGTATAGCTATGTAAATTATATGAAGGGCGGATTTCATTGTATGCGAAAATTTGAATTGAATTGATTAAATTTGCATTATTATTGTTGTTTTAATACAGCGTACTATCAATGCTATCCCGATTGCTCTCAGGGCTATCGGTTATAATAATTTTTTAAAATAAAATCTGAACATGAGAAAATGTGTTTACTTGTCTGGCTTACTGCTAGTGTGTTTTAGCTTATTTACCAATATTGCGAGCGCCCAAGCGCCAGTAGTTACGACTGAGCCTACTGGCGATACTTTATGTAGTGGCAGTACTTTACTTATGCGTGTTGCAGCTACTGGCACAGCACCCATTACTTTTATGTGGCAATACTCTGCAGATGGTGGTGCGATATGGGATACAGTAGAAAATGGTGCTCTATACACTGGTGCCAGCAATGATACACTGACCATTGTCACTAATACTTCATTAAATGGTATGCGTTATCGTTGTTTATTGTTCAATTCAGTTGGCTCTGACACTACTCTGAGCGCAGCGTTGGGTGTAGATACAGCTTTTGCTGGTGTTTTATCAGGTCCATCAAGATTGTGCGATGGTAGTACAGCAAATTTTACCAGTTCAGTTTTGGGCGGTATTTGGCGCAATGTTAACCTTGCTATAGACTCTACTTCTCCTACTGGTCTTGTAGAAGCTCGTGCATTTGGTGGTGATACTGTAAAGTATACTGTAACGAATACATGTGGTACTATCACTTCTTCAAGATTTATAAGAGTAGATACAGTGGTTACTAGTCAACCAATAACTGGTCCTACTCATGTATGTGTGGGTAACACAATTGCCTTAAACAATGTTAATGTAGTAGGTTCGGGAGTATGGTCTGTAGGTGTTACTGGTCGCTCTAGTATTTCAGCTGCTGGAGTAGTAACTGGTTTAGCCGCTGGTACAGATACAGTAGTATATAATTTTACTAATGCTTGTAGCGCCGTAAGTTCTTCAATTATTATAGATGTCGAGTCGCCACTGCCAACTGGTACTATCTCAGGTGCTACTGCAGTGTGTGCCGGTTCTTGGACTACACTTACCTCAACGGTAACAGGTGGTATATGGATCAGTAGTTCTACTCCTGTAGCAGTTGTTAGCTCTGTAGGTAATGTTACAGGTATAGCTCAGGGTACTGCTCTGATTTCATACTATCGTTCTAATAGCTGTGGTGCTAGTTTTGCTACACACACCGTTAATGTACAGGTTCCTGCTGGTGCTATCTCTAGCAACGACAGTGTTGGTATCGATTCATTCTTGATACTCACTAATCCCACTCCAGGTGGTACTTGGTCTACTGCTAATGCATCAATAGTAAATATCGTAGGTGCTGACACAGCTCGTGGTGTAGATACTGGAGTTACTACTATTACTTATGCCGTTACTAATTCTTGCGGTACTAGTTCTTCTACAATCAATATGAATGTGGGTCCGTTGCCTGATGCTGGTACAATATCAGGTGTAGATACAGTGTGTGTGGGTGGTACTATTACGCTTACAGCATCAATACCAGGCGGTGTGTGGACAAATAAACATGATACATTATCTTCTGTTTCTTCTACAGGCGTGGTTACTGGTATCGAGTCTGGTAGAGATACTATCTTTTACACAGTTACTACTGCTTTTGGTAGCAAAAGAATACTGAAGCGTATATTTGTTAATCAGCCCCCAGTTATCACTGTCACTGGTCCTGCTACTGTAGCATTTGCTGGTGGTTATTTCTTGGTTGGCATACCAGGTGGTGGTACTTGGTCTACTAACAATGCTGCAATGACTGTGTTTACATCAATATCTAGTTATGTTGACGCTGGTGTTTTCAAAAGCTTCTGCAACTTTGTAGTACTTGATACAGGTTCTGCACGCGTAACATACAATGCCACTAATGGTTGTGGGTCTTCATCTAAATTCTTTGATTTGAATTTGCCAGGCAATGTATCAAGTGTAGCTGATGTAAAAGGTGCTAATGGTAAACTGAATGTATACCCTAACCCTAGTCAAGGTGCAATGACACTTAACATTGCTACTGCAGCTAGTGAGCAGGTAGTAGTGACTGTAGCTAACGTAGCTGGTCAGGTAGTGAAAACCTTCAAAATAGCATCTAACACTGCTACTAACGTTATGTTAGATCAGCCTGCTGGTGTTTATATGTTGAGTGCTATTACTGCCGATGGTATCAGACATACTGCTTCTGTAAGCATCGCTCGTTAATAGTTATAGATTACGAATAAATACTTGTAGCCGGCAACCATTTGGTTGCCGGCTTTTTTGTTATATAATACAGGTTGTAAATCTCATTTACCTTTAATACATTTGTTGCTATTGCAAATCATATATAGTGAGCAAAAATAAATTCAAAAAGGCTGCTACAGTATCGGCTACCGTACCGCAAGCCCCTATAGCAGCAGATAAAGGTTTTGCAATTCAATATCCTCAATTACTATTGGTAGCAGTGGTGCTGCTAGTGTATTTTCCTGTTTTTTCATTCGGATTTACCGAACTTGATGATACTATTTTCATCAGAGAGTTTAGGGCGTTCAATGAAGATTTGAATAATATTATTGTTGCCTTTGGTCGTGGGTTGTTTGATGCAGTAAAGGATCCTTACTATCGTCCTTTGTTTTCAGATATGATGATACTTAATTATCGCTTCAGTGGCGAAATGCCTGGTGGCTATCATTTTGTCAATGTGCTATTACATATCGCATCTCTATTGTTGCTTTATAGGTTATTTATAAAGTTGGGTATTAAGGAGATATATTGTTTTCTGCTATCGCTCCTTTTCGCAGTGCACCCAGTCTTATCGCAGGCAGTGGCATGGATTCCTGGCCGAAATGATACAATGTTGGCTGTGTTTGTGTTGTTGTTTTTCCTCAATAGTATTTCTTACGCATCTTCGGGCAAATTAGTTGATTTACTACTTGCATCCTTGTTTCTATTGATGGCATTTTTTACAAAAGAAACGGCTGTTTTTGCTGCCCCTGCTGTTTTTGTGTTGTTGGTACTTTACAAAGGCATTAAAGTGCAAGACAGGAACATGTACCCACAGTATGCAGTATGGTTATTGTGTTTTGGGATATGGTATGCTGCGCGTTCGGCTGCTACTATACAGTCATCAGGCATAGGTAGTGCTCAGGCATTCTCTGATTTATTGCACCGTTTACCGGTCGTTTTGCAATACTTAGGTAAGATACTGTTACCATTCAATCTGAGTGTGTTTCCTACCCAGCAAGACACAGTTATGTACTTTGGGATAGTTGCTCACATTACACTGGTGACATTAGTGTTGCTGAACAAAAAAGCTAATAAAAAAGCAATAATAGGAGCGGGAGCAACTTTCTTACTTTTTCTGATGCCTGCATTGCTGGTGCCAGATGACCTTAATAGGCAGACTTTTGAGCATAGGTTGTATCTGCCTATCATAGGTGTTTTACTTATTTTGCCACAGACCTTACTTTTCAACTCTACACTTACAGACAAGCAGATAACAGTAATAGTGGTGGCTATTTGTGTGCTGTTTGCAGGCATCAATTACAAACATCAGCGCAATTTTGAGAGTCCTATTGCCTTCTGGTCGCAGGCGGCAGCTACCTCTCCTAATTCTCCTTATGCCTTGATGATGCTGGCTGCACGGCTAGATAAAAGTGAGATAAAACGTTCTGAGCAAATGTTTCGTCAAGCCTATGCCCTTAATCCCGAAGAAAAATACCTCAATTTTTATATAGCAGAAATGTTGCAACGTAAAGATTCGGTGTTGGCTTCAGAACCATATTTGCTGCAAGAGAAAAAAATATCAGATTATATTCAGTGCGATTTTTACTTGGCCAGAGTAGCCATGGAAAAACGTGACCCAAACAGTGCCATCGCCTATCTGCAGCGATACCTGAATCGTGATAAGTATAACCCAATGGCAAATAACAACCTACTATTATTGTTTGTGGAAACGAATCAGGCAGATAAAGCTAAACAACAAGCACAGCAAATGATAAGATTGGGTATGGATGTGCCCCAAAACATCAGACAGCAATTAGGGCTATAATGGATATTCGAGATAAATAGTTTAACTAAAAATCCCCGCGATGATTGCTCACAGCGGGGATTCTTAATTTTTATCTGAATGTATTTTATCCGTTTTTTAGTATTTCATGGCCCAACTTGTCGCGCTTGGTTTGCAAGTAGAACTCATTGAATTCATTAGGTACTATTTCTATTGGCACATTTTCCACTATTTCTAGTCCATATCCGAGCATACCAGCACGTTTGCGTGGGTTGTTGCTGATGAGCTTCATTTTAGATATGCCCAGGTAGCGTAGTATCTGCGCGCCCACGCCATAGTCGCGCTGATCGTTTTTGAACCCTAGGGCTAGATTGGCTTCTACGGTGTCTTTTCCTTCCTCTTGCAGCTTGTAGGCTTTCAGTTTGTTCATAAGCCCTATACCTCTGCCTTCTTGGTTCATATACAGCACCACGCCCTTTCCTGCTTCTTCTATCATTTGCATGGCAGCCTCCAGTTGTTCGCCGCAGTCGCATCTTAATGAATGCAATATGTCGCCCGTAAAGCAAGAGCTATGTACGCGCACCAGCACAGGTTCGTCTTTTTCCCATTCGCCTTTTACTACAGCCATGTGGGTTTCGCCAGTATTAGTTTGTTTAAAGGCTATTAGGTCAAAGTTGCCTACTTTTGTTGGCATTTTCACTCTTACTTCCTCCTGTATCAGTGTTTCCATCTGTAGCCTGTAGGATATCAGGTCCTTGATAGAAATGATTTTCAGGTCAAATTTTTTGGCTATTTCCAGTAGTTGTGGCATCCTGGCCATAGTGCCATCATCGTTCATTATTTCTACCAGTACTCCAGCTGGCTCCATGCCTGCTAGTCTTGCCAAGTCTACGGTAGCCTCTGTATGACCAGTACGGCGTAGTACCCCTTCCGACCTTGCCCTAAGTGGGAATATGTGCCCAGGTCTACCTAGGTCTTCCGGTTTGGTATTGGGGTTAATGAGCGCCTGTACGGTTTTTGCACGGTCTTGTGCAGATATGCCCGTAGTACAGCCATCACCTATGAGGTCTACCGACACTGTAAAAGGTGTCTGGTGCAGCACCGTATTGTTTTCCACCATCAGATTCAGTCGAAGTTCATCGCAGCGTTCCTCTGTAATGGGGGCACAAATCAATCCTCTGCCATATTTCGACATAAAATTGATTATTTCGGGCGTAACATTGCGAGCCGCAGTTACAAAGTCACCTTCATTCTCTCTGTCTTCATCATCTACCACTATCAGCAACTTTCCTTTTCTAAGGTCTTCCAGTGCCGCTTCTATTGTATCCAGCATATATGTATTTCCCCGCTCCATAGCAGGAACTTTATTTGAAAATGTAAAGGTACAATCTATTATTCAGTTCATTGCCAGTCATGGACATCATAACGCATAACATTTCAACATGTACAGATAGTGCATTGTTATTATCACGACCGCTTTGGGGTAAAGTAATACTCACAAAGGTGTATTTGCTGGTTACTGACTGTGGGCGTAGATTTCTGGCTTTAATACATTGAGCTAATGTTTGTTATTTGTCAATAACAAATTAGTTGCTAATTCTCAATACTGTTTTATTTACTTTTGGTAGTTCATATGTTTTAGCAATTCAAACACAGTTTAGCTACCTACATTTGTGCACACTGATTCAGTATTTTCTTAATTTTTATAAAACATAAAAAACAACGGCCTCGGTCGTACCATATGCATCCCTTCAGGTATAGATGTTCTCACTTTCTGGCAGTCGCAGTATTGTTTGTTGCAATAATAAGTTCATGTAATCGTAAAGGCACTAAGCCAGGTCCGTCTGGTTTTGTAGACGAGTCTTTTTCTGAGCAGCTAAGCACTGTTTTGACTCCTATAGATACTGCAGGAGCTGTCAGCAAGTCTTGGTCTCTGTCGCGCGATTTGAGGTTGGTTTATCAGATGGATGAATATCAACCAATATGGGTGCGCGAAAATTATTCATCAAACGATGCTGCCGACAGGCTGATAACAGAACTTGAAGATATGCAATGGGACGGGGCTGAAATAGCCAATTACAATCTCAATCGTATCAAAGATCTGAAAACTAAGCTAGATACTACTAAGAAGAACGTAGTAGCAGATGCCATTGCCTTCGATACCGCTCTTACCAACTGTTACTTGTCGGCAGCCAGGTTTTTGTTGTATGGCGAGGTGCAGCCGCGTAAGGTAGACTCACTTTGGCACCACAAAAACGATACTATCTGGAATGCGCCCGATTTGCTGGTGTATGGCGATGATGGTGGTTATCCGTCATTAAGCGATTTCAGAAGTCAATTGCCAACTTACGAGTTACTGCGCACTGCTTACAGGCATTACACTTCTTTGCAAACTGATAGTTCGTACCTCAATGCAGTTTTTAATTTGCAACAGCCAGGACAGTCTGACAGTGTGTTGTGGTTGAGTATTAGTTATGTGATACAGACAGAGCAGCCGTGGCTAGATATAACACCTAATGATAGCATGTCTGTGCGCACACAGCTCATCAGGGCTTTTCAGACCTTTAAGTCGCAGCGGGTAACCGGTAAACTAGACAGTGCTACTATGGCTGAACTAGCTACCGCACCCGATGTGTCGGCAAAAAGGATACGTGCCAATATGGAACGCATACGCTGGATGCAACGCACCACCGGCGACACCTATATAGTGGTCAACATTCCTTTTATGGAGTTGTATTTTCATAAAGAAGGACAACTAGTGATGAACAAGAGGGTAGTAGTGGGGAAAAAGACCCGTCAAACACCGTCTTTGTTTGCCAATATGACCAATATAGTTATCAACCCACCTTGGGGTGTGCCGCCTACGATACTCAAAAACGATGTGTTGCCGGGTATACAGCGAAGCGGAAATCAGTATTTGGCTAAAAAAGGATTGAAGGTTTATGATAGTAAGGGGAAGCAGGTGAATGTCAATTCCATCAATTCTAAAAACTATAAGAGATACACTTATCGTCAGGCACCTGGTAACGACAACTCGCTGGGGTATGTAAAGTTTAATATGCCCAACAAATGGGATATTTATTTGCACGACACACCACACCGCGAAGATTTTGAAAAGCGCGACCGTGCGTTAAGCTCAGGATGTGTGCGTGTCCACAACCCACAAGAGATGGCATTGTACATCCTATCTGACCTTGAAGAGAAAACCAAATACACACAAGGGCGACTAGACACCATCATCAAAACCCACAAAACACGCTCTGAATCATTGAGTAATAAAATTCCGGTTTTTATTACTTATCTTACAGTATTTGAAGATACATCAGGTAATCATATTCGTTTTGGTCGCGACATATACGGGAGAGATGAAAAATTATTGGCTGCATTGAAGTAATAGTCAATACTGAAGTATTACAATTGAGTTATACTTGACATATACGTGACATTTGAATGTGCGATTATCATAACTGTTTTAGTAATTTTACATTTTCTGTTAATCGTTGGTTAATCTTTGGATTGTTCTTTACTTTTACACAGGCAAAAGTTTGCATTAGATAGATATTGTTTCATTATAGATTTTCGTTTCAACAAGGGGTAAATAGGTTCTTTTTTGTCTAAATTAGGACCGAAATGAAAGAAAGAGCGTTGTAACAGACGCTCTTTTATTTTTTGTTCACCATTCTTTTTCCAGTTCAGTACATTTGTATAGCACTGTTTAGTGCTGGTTTCATCTCTTACGCTCGTTTTATATGGCATCTCCTCTACAGGTTTTAGATACTATGCTGGCTGAAGACCATTTTAGCAGATGGATTGGCATTATTATTGATGAGCATAGAGTAGGTTATTGCCGTTTGAAGTTTACAGTGCGTCAGGAAATGCTCAATGGTTTTGGTATAGCACATGGAGGTTTATTGTTCTCAGTAGCTGATAGTGCTTTCGCTTTTGCTTGCAATTCACGGGGTCTGTTGTCTGTAGCACTAGACGCTAACATCAGTTATGTGAAATCTGCAATCGAAGGAGATATACTCACAGTGGAAGCTAAAGAACTACACTCAGGAAACAAAACAGGCTTTTATGACGTATGTATAACTAACGAGCACAATGAAACTATAGCACTCTTCAGAGGCACGGCATACAATACTGGTAAGCCAGTGTGTAAAGAATAGTTTTTTAATTTATAGTGTATTTTATTTCAGTACATTTGTCTAACAAATATCAGATTTTGTGATAAAAAAAATAATTTTCGCTGTTCTCATTCTAGGTGCAATAGGTGTAGGTACAGGCATTTACCTGTGGAATAAACCCCACCAGAAGGTAGAGGACCAGACCGCAATAATGGTGACAGCAACTAAGCTGGCTGCCGACTATGCTGCAAACGAAAAAGCCGCCGACTCTACCTACCTCAACAAAGCTATACAGGTGAAGGGTACTGTAAAAGAAACCGAAACAAATGCAGACGGTGGACTGATGGTGATACTACAAACAGACGATGCCATGATAGACATACAATGTACTATGCGCGACAAAGGTGTCCAAGTCACTAAAAACACAGAGTTGTCATTGGTGGGTTTTTGCTCGGGGAGTGGTATCACCGGTGTATCGCTCACAGACTGTGTCATGAAAAACTAATAGTACAAACTCATACAAAGCATAGAAAATGAAAAAACTGATTTTGATGGCCGGACTGGCAATGGTGGTAGCGGGTTGCTACAACGACAAGTACGAAGAGCTGTATCCTGCAGTGGGTACTGTAACCTGCGATACAACAAATATTACTTACACTACAGACATCAAACCTATTTTCACTGCCAAGTGCAACACTGCTGGCTGTCATGATGCAGGTACTATGGCGTCGGGCTACAACTTTACCACCCATGCTGGCACTCAGCCCGCTGCGCTTAATGGGCGCATAGTGGGTTGTATCAATTGGGCTTCTGGCTTTAGCCCAATGCCCAAGGGTGCTCCCAAACTATCTGACTGCGAAATCAAAAAAATCACCCGTTGGGTAAATCAGGGCGCACTCAACAATTAATAACATCAACGATCCAAAACATTATTAAAACAACACAAAAAGTATACAATGAAAAAAATAGTTCTTACAGTAGCCATGGTATCCTTGGGTACTACTGCGCTCTTCGCACAAAAATACATGACCCGCACAGCACGAGTTACTTTCAATGCTACTGCCGAGGGGTCTCCCGAAAAGATTGAAGCTATTAACAACGAAGCAGCTAATATAATGGATGCTAAAACCGGTGATGTGGTGTTTCAGATGCCTATCAAGAGTTTTAAGTTTGAACGTGCGCTGATGCAAGAGCACTTCAACGAAAACTATATGGAGAGCGATAAATACCCTAAGGCTGAGTTTAAGGGTGCCATCACCAATATGTCTGCGATAGACCTTACTAAAGAGGGTACTTACGAAACTAAAGTAGCTGGCAAACTAACCATACACGGTGTGACCAACGAGGTAACTGTGCCGGGCGCAGTGCAGGTAAAGGGTGGTAATGTGATGCTGAAGGCAAAATTTGTAGTGAAACTGGCAGACTACAAGGTAGCAGTGCCAGGTGTGGTAGCCGATAAAGTAGCCAAAGAGGCAAAAATAACCATAGAAAGCAGCCTGACTCAGAAGTAGTACTGCAATATTATAATAGACTAATAACATACTATGCGCAAAATTTTATTGCTTTCCATTTCGTTGTTCAGCATGGCTTATAGCGGCTATGCACAGCAAGATGACCTAATGAAAATGCTGGACAACGAGCCAGAGAATAAGAAAATGGAACCAGTAACGTCTACTTTCAAGGCTACACGTATCATCAATAGCAGTAGTGTGGAGAATCTGGCTCATGGAGTCCTAGATTTCCGTATTCTGCATCGTTTTGGCAGAATCAGCGATGGGTTAGATAACTCATTCGGTTTCGATAATGCTACTACCCGTATAGGGCTCGATTATGGAGTTACTAAGTGGTTGATGATAGGGCTAGGTCACAACACCCTGCAGAAGATCAATGATGGTTTTGTGAAGGTGCGCCTGAAGCAGCAATACCAACACGGTTTCCCCATCACAGTATCTTATTTTGCGGGTATGGGCATAGTGGGGGACAAAGCACCTACGTTGCCTGCAGGTCAGGAGTATTTTTACTCTCACCGCTTGTCTTATGCACATCAGTTGTTACTGGCACGCAAGTTCAGCAATAGGTTGTCGCTACAGTTGATGCCTACAATAGTGCATCAAAACCTGGTAGACAGCGCCAAAAGCTCCAATACTACCATTGCCCTAGGCGCTGGTGGCAGGCTCAAGGTAAGTAAGCGTATAGCCATCACTGCCGAGTATTACTACCGTATTAATAATACAGACATGCCGCACTTTGGTGCCAAAACATATAATTCACTATCGCTGGGTGCCGATATTGAAACAGGTGGTCACGTGTTTCAGTTATTCTTCTGCAATTCGCTGGGCATTACAGAGCGCAGTTTTATCACCCAAACCACTGATACCTGGGAGAAAGGACAACTACACTTTGGGTTCAATATCTCTAGGGTATTTACGGTAGTGAAGCCTAAAGAATTCAAAGGGGGCGACAAAAAAGAATGGTAATAACAACCGCCACTAAATAGCAGGTGCTACTACAATAAAAAGACCACTCATCACTGGGTGGTCTTTTTATTGGTGCACAATTGTAGCTTTATTCATGATGCAGTGGGGCAGGGTGGGCACAAAAAAGCCGAATATTGCTATCCGGCTTTTGTTAGTACTTACTATAACCATTGCACCTATGCGCTCATTAATTTCTGGATCTTTTTGTCGAAAGCAGCCTTAGGAGCCAGACCCAATTGTTTGTCTACCACCTTGCCATCTTTTATAAACAACACACATGGTATGCTTGTAACGCCGTAGTTGATGCTCAGGTTTGGGTTTTCATCCACGTTTACCTTGCCTACGTTTATTTTACCTTCATGCTCTTTGTGCAGCAAATCTATTGTTGGTCCTAGTGCCAAACATGGTCCGCACCATGGAGCCCAAAAATCGATAATTGATAACTTATCAGCTTTAAGCACCTCTGCTTCAAAGTTTGCATCTGTGTAAGTAGTTGCCATTGTTTATTTATTGTGTTGTTTGTTTGAAATTGTTACACAAAGGTAATCCATTAAACCATGGTAGGTAAATAGAATAGCAAAATACCAGTATAACCTATCCACATACTGCTAACAATTTGTGGTGGTGTTAACAGCAGGGTGGTACTTCTTTGCCACAATTGACCATTTCTGGCACGATTATTTCATTACAAATTGATACACCTTTTTCCCTCACAACTATTCTAAAAACGGAGGTCTGCGATGATTGGTTTTATGTTACTTTTCGCCAGTGCTATGTCCTTAGTTATCAATTATGCCGATAAAAAATTGGCTCCCAAAGACGATGCGGCTTCAGATATAGTGCAGCCCGAGGAACTTACTTAAGTAGTCCTGCTCAATAAAAGTCCATCACCGCATTGTGCTCATAAGTGGTGTGTGGGGCTATGGCTACACCTATCTTGTTGTAGGTGCCGAGGCATATTTTTCTATGCCCCAGCGATGGCACATCGTGGTCTTCCAGCAGCAGCAGCAGTATCTCCAGTGGCTCATCCGATCCGTAGTTGCAGCACTCACCATAGTAGTGTTTGCTTTTGCGGCATTTTTCATTGCGTCTTTCGTGGCCCACATAGCCCACCTTACCCGATGTGGTGGCATGGCACCGGGCACTTATCATGCACAGCGAGTCGGGCTGCAGTATGTTCAGAGGTGTCATTTGGCGCATAGTAGCCACTAGTGTTTTGTAGTACACCTCATTGCTAGTATCTATAAACGAGGATATGTCGTGTGCCCTAGGCAATACCGTTTCACTAAATAGTTTGGGGTTCATTCTTGCTAGGTTCAGCACATATATCAGCTCCTTTTCTTTTTCGGTCATGTAGCCTACTTTCTCGGCAGTATTGCACACTCGGTACTTTGGGTCGTTCCACTTAGCCGAGTATGCTGCCAGTGGCGATGTGTCGCCATCCTTGCAGTAGCTACCTAATGGTGCTAGCAATAGTGCTATGATCGTTATTAGGTGTGTTATTGTTTTCATGCGTGTCTAGCTTTTACTTAATTGCCCGACCCTTTTATGCTAAGAGCCGGGCAAAAGTATTATGTATTGCTACTTGTGTGTCATGTAAAGTAGCAGCGTTTTACTTTTTAATGTTCATTTCATCTATCAGCCAGCCAGCACCACCAAATTTTTCTATCACAAACAGCGTGTAGCGTATATCTACAGATATGTTGCGGCAACGGTTAGGGTCAAAGTAATAATCGCTCATAGTGCCTTCATACGCCCTGTCAAAGTTGGTGCCTATCAGTTCTCCCTTAGCGTTCAGCACTGGGCTGCCCGAGTTGCCGCCCGATGTGTGGTTACTTGCCACAAATGCCACAGGCATAACACCCTTCACTCCCCATCTGCCATAGTCTTTTTTGCTGTGTAGCTCCTTTAGTTTCGACGGCACTCTAAATATATCCGAATTCGGATTGTCGTGTGCCACCACATCGCTTAGGGTTGTCATGTAGGAGTAAGTAGCTGGCCCATCTGGGTCTAGTCCCTTTACTTGTCCGTAGGTTAGTCTCAGTGTCAGGTTGGCATCTGGGTAAAAGTCTCTCTTTTTGTCATAGGTCATTTGTGCCTTCATGTACAGCCTTTCTAGGTAGCGCATCGTGTTGTTGTAGCTATTTAGCGATGGCAGTATTTTTTCTTTGCGCAGCTTCATTATAGCATCATATAGCATATAGGCTGGGTCATTTTGTATCAGTATGCTGTCGGCAGCAGTAGCTTTTTCAGCCCATTGGCTCAGCTTTTCCTGACTGGTCAGCATCGACTTCAGATACACATCATTTCCCCATGCACTAATGTCTTGGTTGTGCTGTTTGTAGGTCTGCTCGTAGTACGTAGGCATACTTTTAGCACATTTGTTGAAGTATAGTGTCATCAGTGTTTTGTACACATCTTTATCGGTAGCTGCGTCGTAGTTTTTGTAGAAGCCACTCTGAGCAGCAGCCATTTTTTTTAGTGTATCGGTCAGTGCGCTGCCATTTATACCAGCACGCATACAGCCCAGCATTTTTTCTATTACGGCTCCTTGCCCTATCAGTTCTATACCCAGCACAGCCTCGCGTATGTACATATCGTCATACACTACATTGTCGGCAGCTTCTGCAGCTACCTTCATTTTAGGCAGCAGGGTGCTGGCATAGGGGAGGCTTTTATCATTATTTGCCCATGTCTGAAATTGTTTTTCGTAGGCTTCTTTTTTGCCAGTGGCGTTATTCAGTTTCAGTCCCGTTACTTCGCCCTGCCATTTTTTCCAACCATTGGCCACACCAGCCCTTTTCGAGGTGTATTTTATAAATATGTCTCTATCGCCGCTCATATATTTTGTCCACACATCTAGCCTGCGGGTGCGTGCCTTTATGCTTATGGGGTCGGCTATTTCATATACATGTTTTAGTGCGTAAGAAGATATGTACTGGTTGGTAGTACCCGGAAAACCATATACCATCGTAAAGTCACCTTCTTTATACCCCGATATATTGATGTTGAAATACTTGGGTGCTTCGTAGGGTTTGTTGGCAGCGTTGTAGTCGGCAGGTTTGTTGTCTGCGCCAGCATATACCCTGAAAATACTGAAATCGCCCGTATGTCTAGGCCACATCCAGTTTTCTTCATCACCCCCAAATGCACCTATACCATTGGGAGGAAAGCCCACAAATCTAATATCTCTATAGGTTTCAGATATCGCCACCCAGTATTGATTGCCCTTGAAATAAGCTTTTATCAGCGCGTCCATACCAGTAGCAGTGGCTATTTCTTTCTCAGCCTGTGCTATTCTTTGTTTTATGATGGTATCCCTCACTGCATCGCTTAGGGTATCGTCTATGCCATTAAGTATGCGATCGGTTACGTTTTCTATCTTTCTTATAAATGTTACTGTAAGTCCCTTGCAGGGTAGTTCTTCTTGTAGGTTTTTTGCCCAGTATCCATTGGCAAAGTAATCTTTTTCGGGGCTGCTAAGTGCTTGTGCACTGCCATACCCACAATGGTGATTGGTCAACACCAGCCCCTTTGGCGATATTACTTCGCCCGTGCATCCCTTCCCAAACAGTACTATGGCATTGTTCAGACCTGTGCCATTATTATTGTATATTTCGTCGATGGCTATTTGGAGGCCTGCAGCCTTCATGTCCCTTTCATGGTTTTTGAGGGTAGGGGGCAGCCACATTCCTTCCTTGGCAAGTGCAACTGTAGAGGAAAATAAAGATAAGATTAATGCGGTTTTTTTAATGAACTTAGAGGTAAGTGTACGCTGTAGTGTCATGTATTAATTTTGATTTGCGGAAATAAATATACACCTTTGCCCGTGAACTTTTCTGTTAATTCCTTATATTAGCGGAATATTACGATTATATATTGACCGGCTTATGAAAAAATGCTTGCTACTCATAGCGATATTGTTTGTATCGCAGGTGAAAACTCTATTTGCACAAACATTATTTAATGGACCAGATACGGTCTGTGTAAATCAGCCGGTTACCCTCACCAGCAATGTATTCAATGCTGCTTCTTACTATTGGGGCTTCTGCTCGGGCTATCTTTTTAATGCCCCTCTTGGTACCAATATGGGCGATAATTTCAACTTCAGCATACCTACTGGTATGGAAATTGCCAATGATAGTGGCACATTTTATGGCTTTGTAATCAACGCTAATACAACTGAATTACTACGCCTCAACTATGGCAATAGCCTTAATAATGTACCTTCTGTTACTAACTTCGGAAACCTAAAAACAGTACTGCCAGAGAATCCTACTACCTTATACATGCTAAGAGATACATTCTCTCATAAGTGGTTCTTGTATGTAGCTGGTGGTTTTCAAGCGGCTACATCTGAGTTGGCTCGTATAGATTTTGGTCGTCACCTCAACAATCCTTTACCTAACGTTGCCAACTTTGGTAACCCTGGCAACCTGCTCAATCATCCTAAAGGGCTGTTTGTGACACAAGATGCAGATAACAGATGGTTGGGCTATGTTGTCAATTACAACAGCAGTCAGCTTATTCAGCTCGATTTTGCTTTCAACCCCTCTACCACCCCTCTCGCCAAAAACTACGGCAATCCTGACGGAGCGCTCAACTTTCCGTCCGATCTTGCTGCTATCTACGATGCAGGTAACTGGCATTTATTCATTACTAACTTTGGCAACAATACGCTCTCTCGGGTTGACCTAGGTGCTACGCTCGACCCAGTTACACCAGTAGGCACTAATCTTGGCGACTTCCTGTTCCGTATCTTACGTCCATCGTCAGTATCTATTACTCGCGACTGTAATTATCTGCACCTTTACATCACAGATAGCACTACCAGCCAGCTGGTAGAGGTGCGCACACCTGCAGCTGCGGGACCTTATACAGGTATCAGCTACAGCGTAATAGGTGGCATGAACTTCCCTACTAGTATCTCTAACTTCCTTCGCGATCACGATACTGTATACGCTTTCATCACCAACGGTCAGGATAGCTCACTTACCAAGCTTAACTTCAATCAGTGTACTAACTCCTCTATACCTTCTTTTACAGAGGTAGCACCACCTACTTACAAGTACGATGCTCCAGGTGTCTACAATGTATACTTTATCAAAGATGAAGGTTTACCCACTATGCAGGTAGACTGCCACGATATTACAGTATTACCTCCTCCTACCCTCTATCGCAATAACGATACCACTATCTGCAAAGGCGATACGCTAAAGATATACACTGTATCTACGCTGGCCGATTCTATCAGGTGGAGTGCAGGGCACAACATAGACACTACCAATGTATTCTTTGATTCTGTGCGCGTTTATCCCGACTATTCTACTACTTATAAATACACCTTGTATTATCCCTTTGGTTGCATAGTAGATACCGCCCTGCGTATCACCGTAATAAAGGTAGACGCAGACGCTGGACCAGACAGATACATCAACGACGGAGCTACATCTATCATAGGTGGTCCTTATACTACCATGGGCGACTATACCTACCGTTGGGAGCCTTATCAGTACATGAGCGATAGTACGCAGCCCAATCCTTATGTCTATCCACCTTTCGATTTCACCTACAACCTCACGGTCACGTATCAGGGGGCAGGTTTTAAGTGCGTCAGCCGAGATACCATGACCGTCCGGGTCAGTTGTGGCGACTTTAATCTGCCCAATGCATTTGTGCCTACCAGCCCATATCCTGTTAGCAATCGTTTCGGTTTGCTCAACACTTCTATTGCCAAGCTCAATTACTTCCGTATTTACAACCGCTACGGTCAGTTGGTGTTCGAAACCACCGATCCTACTCAGAAATGGGATGGTTTATTCAACGGTGTACTAGCTGTAGAGGGAGTATATGTTTGGGTGGCCGATGGTTTCTGCACCAGTGGCAAGCAAATAAACAAAAAGGGTAACGTCACGCTACTTCGTTAGTAGTTGCTATGTTCTTTTATTATATTATCACATCAAAGGATGCAGCATTGCTGCATCCTTTCTGATTTACAATCACAAAAAAACGACACACCTTGGCGGCATTTTTCTTTCAGCTCGAACTGCCCGTTATTACAGAGGCTATGATGGCTACTATCCCAGCACATCGGGCGCATGTCAATAAACTCTTTGCTAATGGTAGTCTGCTGTCCTATAGTGTGTCGCAGAGTCGCAGTTTTATTTGGTGTGTTGTCAACACCGAAACCGAGCAAGACGCACTAGAAATAGTGTTGTCTTTTCCACTCTATCCCTTCTACACAGATGTAGTTTGTCACCCTTTACTTTTTCATAATACCATACCCGCTTCACTTCCCGGCATATCGCTCAACTGATCTTGCACATTTATTACCGAAAGTGCTTCCTGCCTACTAGGTTCATTAACCAAGATTGAATTATCCTATTCTTTAATAGCCAAACAGAATGACCCCAATCATAGATAACTGTGGGTTATGACCGATATTTGCATTCTAATTTTTAAACCAGCATTAAAACAGAAAAAGAAAATGGCAAACAATTTTGTAACGGTAGGAATGAAATTTCCTGAGTTCAGTAAAAAGTCAGTAGTCTCTATCGAGAAAGGTAAGGAGTTTAGCGAAGTAAGCAACAAAGACATCGACGGCAAATGGGCAGTTATGTTTTGGTGGCCCAAAGACTTTACTTTCGTATGCCCTACCGAAATAGCAGAGTTCAATAAAAACTACACCAACTTTACCGACCGTGAAACAGTATTGCTTGGCGCATCTACCGACAACGAATACGTACACCACGCTTGGCGCTTGGCGCACAAAGATCTCCGCGATCTGCGCTTCCCTATGATAGCCGATACTTCTAAGAGCCTTGCAGAAGAACTAGGTATCCTCTCTGCCGACGAAAAAGTAGCCTATCGTGCCACTTACATCATCGATCCAGAAGGTATCGTGCGTTGGGTATCTATCAATGACCTCAGTGTAGGTCGCAACGTATCTGAAGTATTGCGCGTACTCGATGCGCTGCAGACAGACGAGCTTTGCCCATGCAACTGGAACAAAGGCGAAGAAACACTTACAGCAGCTATGGAAGCATAGTATCTATAACTATTCACAGAAACGCTCCTTATTCAGGGGCGTTTTTTTTGAATACTATTCAGTCTATTTTTCAAAAATTACAAAGATGATCAATAACGAAACACTTCAAAATCTGTTTGCCGATCTCGGCATCCCTGCCACTCATACCAGTAGCAGCCTGCTCACCCTGGCAGCTGCCAACAATCGCTACATTCGCGATCTCAAACTCAATGTATCATCTGTGCTTGGTAGCAGTCACCTCTCCCGCAAGGAGGCGTATCTGCTCGCATTATCAGTAGCTGCCAACGAGAAGAACGAAACCCTCATCACAGCATTTGAGGCCCTGGCTACCAAGGAAGGTGCCACCCCCGATGAGCTTGCCGAAACACACGGTTGTGCCTCGCTCCTGGCGCTCAACAATGTATTTTACCGTTTCAGGCATTACATGCACGACAATGAGTTTTACAACAAACAACCCGCTGGTCTGCGCATGAGTCTTATGATGAATGTAGCTATGGGCAAGCACCTGTTCGAGCTTATGAGCCTCGTCGTATCTGCTGTCAATGGTTGCGAGCGTTGTGTTACATCGCACGAGCACTCTGTCAAGGAGCAAGGCGCCGACGAACCCCGCATCTACGATGCCATTCGCCTTGGTGCTGTCATCAAAGGTTTGTGTGTAGTTATATAGCTAGCGTGTAGCTGGTAGTGTTATAGTGAAAGTGCTTCCTTTGCCGGGGGCACTTTCCACTTTTATCTTGCCCTCATGCGCATCCACTATCGCCTTCACATAGCTCAGCCCCAGCCCGAAGCCCTTTACATTGTGTATGTTGCCGGTATGCGCTCGGTAAAACTTCTCAAATATCCGCGCCTGTGTTTCGCGGTCCATCCCTATACCATTGTCCTTTATCTTTATCGTGAACATGCCATTGCCATGTTTCAGCGTCTCCACCAGTATCTTAGGCGTCTCGCTCGAGTATTTCATCGCATTGTCCAGCAGGTTAAAGATAATGTTAGAGAAGTGCACCTCATCAGCCTCTATCATAGGGTCGCTTGCAGCTAGGTGCAGGTCTATGGTGCCATTTTTCTCCTGTATCTGCAGCGCCATATTAGTAGCCACCTTGCTTATTATCTGGTGGGCATCCAGGGTTTGCAGCGTCAGTTTCACCTCTTCTTTCTCCAGGCGGGCAGCTTGCAGTATTTTTTCCACCTGCTTGTTCATCCGCTTGTTTTCCTCCTTTATCATGCCGCTGTATATCTTTATCTTGTCAGCATCATGTATCACTTTTTCGTTGGTCAGCGCATCTATTGCCAGCGATATAGTAGCCAGTGGTGTCTTTAGCTCATGCGTCATGTTGTTGATAAAGTCCGACTTTATCTCCGATAGCTTTTTCTGGTTAAACAACGTCCGCACCGTCACCGCAAACGCCAGCACAATAATAGTGGTAAACACGATCGAAGCGGCTATCATCCAGCCCATTTCCCGAATGATCAGATTTTTATCCTCCCTTATCGATATAAACAACGTTTCTCGTGCGCGGTACGAGTCCTCAGGGGCCAGTTCTATCCGGTAGGGCGTCTCCATATCAGCCATATTAAAGCCCGGCGACTGCAATATGCTGTTCTTAAACAGATTGGTAATGCAGTACTCAAACCCCTGTTTTACATTATTATTCTTAAACTCCTTACGTATAATGTCATTTACTTCCTGATTGTCAAACGACCCCTCTACCGTAAAGTGATTGCGCAGATAAAACCGCTTCGACTCCTCAGTAGGTATGTAGTTAGTGTGTTTGTACAGATACCTACTATAGATAGCCTCCTTCGATTGCTTCAGCGTATTGTCTACCGAGCGCTGAAACTCCTCATGTTTCAGCTTTATAGCATTATTTATCCACGACATCTGTATAAACAGTATACCCACTACCGATAGCGTAATGAGCACAACAATTAATGGATAAATTTTCTTCATAGACATACAAAAATACTATAGCCAATGCATACTAAAAGGTTAAAAAGTACACATAGTAGTAAGATACAAACTTAAACAACAAATAGCCCATTTTTTCTTCTTTTTTGGTTCCCAGCCTTTGTACTACTAGCAGCGGGCATTGCATCGCTCTCTTCTACTGGCGGGGCAGTGAGGGGCTTTGTCCATAATAGTTAGGCAGAAAAGCGAAATTTCTAGGGCATGCATATTATTAATGATTACGTATTGGTTGTTGAAATAAATAAATTAATTTCAGCCTTTATAAAAAATAAATTTTACATACACATAGCTATAATTCAACATACTACACATGGCAAAATTATTTGCATTATTCTCCTTTTTGCTCATTTTCAATACAGCTCATTCCCAGGCACCCCAAGGCATTCCTTATCAGGCAGCCGCTCACAATAGCAGTGGTGCGGTGCTTGCCAGTACAGCTGTTTCGGTTAGGTTTTCCATCCGCGACAGCACTGCTACAGGTGCTATCCACTACCGCGAAACACATAGCATCACTACCGACGCTAGTGGTATTTTTAGTGTCAATGTAGGGCTGGGTACACCAGTTACAGGCACATTTGCTGGCATCAACTGGGGCAGCAATGCCAAGTACCTACAAGTAGAACTCGACCCCGCAGGTGGCAGCAGCTACATAAACATGGGCACTCAGCAAATGATGAGTGTACCGTATAGTTTGTACAGCAATAATGGTTTCACACCAGGTGTTACTGGCGATATAATGTTTTATAATGGTACCAACTGGGTCAAACTGCCCATAGGTACTCCAGGCCAGTTATTGACAGTAAATGGTGGCGTGCCATCATGGATATGTGTTTTACCACCCAGTGCTGGCACTATTACAGGTACTGCTACTGTGTGTCCAGGTAGTACCACTACGCTCAGCAACGCTACCACGGGTGGTGTATGGAGTAGCAGCCTCACTAGCATAGCAACGGTCAATAGCTCAGGTGTAGTGACCGGTATCACATCTGGCACAGTTACCATTAGCTATACAGTTACCGCAGATTGCGGTACCGCCTCGGCTACTCGTGTAGTTACAGTCAATTCTTTACCACCAGCGGGCACTATCACAGGTGCTACTACTTCAGTTCCCATAGGCAGTACGGTTACACTTAGCAATGCTATTACTGGTGGCACATGGAGTAGTAGTGCTACAGCTATCGCTACTATTGGCACAAACGGTGTGGTTGTAGGTATTGCCTCAGGTACTACCACTATCAGTTATACAGTTAGCAATGGATGTGGCAGTTCCGTGTCTACACTTGTAGTTGCAGTGCCGCCTTTTGCGTTTGAAGTAGGCGCCTCATACGGTGGCGGTAAGATAGCCTATATCCTCCAGCCGGGTGATCCTGGTTATGTAACCGGCGAAACCCGTGGTATTATTGCTGCAAATTCAGATCAGAGTACTGGTATACAATGGGGTTGTAGCGGAATAAATTTAAGCGGCACATCTACTAATTTAAGCACAGGATCTGCTAACACAAACATTATAACAACAGCTTGTGGAGCTGGTATTGCTGCCAGTTTGTGTGCCGACCTGGTAGAAGGGGGATTTGATGACTGGTACCTACCAAGTAGAGATGAATTAGTTGAACTACGTTCTAATAGAGCATTATTAGGAGGATTTTCTACTAATAGTTATTGGAGTAGTTCACAATCATCTAGTAGTAATGCTAGATTCATAGCTTTCCCTAGCGGTTCCTCGAGTAGTTCTGCTAGTAAAACCAGTACATTTTATGTACGTGCGGTACGTTCTTTTAGTTGTGTTAGCCCAGCTATTGCAGTCATCGGCGGCACAGCCGCTTTGTGCACGGGCACCACCACTACACTTACCAATGCTACCCTCGGTGGTAGCTGGATCAGTTCAAACACAGCAAAAGCCACCGTAAGCATGTCTGGTGTTGTTACCGCTATTGCATCTGGTGGTACTGTTACTATAAGTTATGTAGTACCCAGTACTTGTGGCAGTGCCATAGCCACACGTGTAGTTACTATCAATCCTTTGCCAGGCTCTGGTGCAATTACTGGAACGACCACCCTTTGTCAGGGTAGCAACACAGTACTATACAACCCTACTGCCACTGCCAGTGGCACATGGAGTAGTAGCAATACTGCAATTGTTAGCTTTATTAGCTTTGGCCAGGCATATGGTGTAGCGGCAGGTAGTGCAACAATTTATTATACAGTTTCTAATACCTGTGGTGCAACTGTTAGTGAAACAGTAATTACAGTCAATCCTATACCCCTTTCTGGCAGTATAGCGGGTGCTGACAATTTATGCGTAGATGCAAACACCACTTTCAGCAACCCCTCTGGCACCCCTGGTGGTGTTTGGTATAGTAGCAACCCCTCTATAGCTAACGTCAATATTTTAGGGTTGGTTAATGGCATATCTGTTGGTACAGCGGTTATAAGTTACATAGTCGTCAATAGTTGTTCCAATTATGCTACCAAGATTGTTACTATCAATCCTTTGCCCGTTGCTGGCACCATTACTGGCACGGATACAGTTACAGTGTTTAGCACCATAACACTTAGCAATGCAGCCACTGGTGGCACATGGACTAGCAGTGCTACGGGCATAGCCACAGTTGGCAGTACAGGTATAGTGACGGGCGTGGCAGCAGGCACGGCTACTATTTTCTACACTGTATCCAACATTTGTGGTACTATAAATGCTACAAAAGTGGTAACTGTAAATCCATTGACTATCGGAATGAGTTATGGGGGCGGCAAGGTGGCGTATATCCTACTGCCCGGTGACCCTGGGTATATTGCAGGTGAGACACATGGTTTGATAGCGGCACCGAGCGACCAGAGTACTGGCATAATATGGGGTTGTGGTGGTATTCTGATAGGCGGTACTTCTGCAGCCTTTGGCACAGGAGCTGCTAATACTGCCATAGTATCAGCCGCCTGTGGAGCAGGCACAGCAGCACGGTTGTGTGCCGATCTAGTATTAGATGGCTATAGCGACTGGTACCTGCCAAGTAGGAATGAGTTAAATATTTTATATATTTACAGGAGTTCTATAGGTGGATTTACCACTGGTAACTATTGGAATAGTACTGAGTTTAGTGCTTCCGCAGCTTTACTTTGGGCCTTCTCTGATGGCTTACCTTATAACGCCAATAAGGTGGTCAACACTTACCGCGTTCGTGCCGTCCGTACTTTCTAGCTACTAATCTATTTCAGTAGGACAAAATACAATTAACAAAAGCATTTCTTTACACATACACAATCATCAAGTTGGCTATGCTGGCGTTATGATTGTGTATTTTTTTAATGAGCCAGAGCATACTATTACTTTTGCACAAACATCGCCATCCATGATCAAAGCTGGTTTTATTTTACTCACGCTACTTATGGCCGTGCTGGTGTATTTGGGCTCTCGTTGTTCCAGTTGTTCCGTAGGGTCAACTGGAACTGCCAATAAAAATCGTTCTCCCGAACGCCTTCATCTTCTGGCTGGCTAATTGTTTCTGTTGTCATTCGAGCAGGGCAAATCACACGGAGTAATAGCAGAATAAAAAACACGAAAGACGTAGATAAACAATACTTATGTATCTTTACGATAGTTGTTTAAAAGCCAAATCATGTGTACATACGTAAGATCACAAGTACAGCAGCGCATCGATTTACATAAGCGGCGACGACAAGTTTGGATTTATTGAACCAATTTATTTTTGATCAAGTTTTCCTATCTAGCACGAAACTGGGGAAAAGCAGAAATGGCAATAAAACGAAAATCACCAAATAATACAAACTACCCGAAATAACTATTTATATGAAATCATTTTATCTAATCATAATATTGATAATGGTTATACAATCCTGCAATTTAAAAGAAAACAAAAATAAAAAATACAAAAATCATGAATGGTTTTTCAACGAGAAAAACAATAATTACAAAAAAAAGAAAACAGGAACATTCTTCATTAGGGATTCTTCTTGCTTAACATATGTTCTAGATACTCTTAATTTACTGAGTATCTATAATGATGCGAAATGGAAGTTGTATTGTGTAAATTACAAAGACACTGTATTCTACAGTAATTATTATATTTATAATTTTAATGTTAAAGAATATGAAATAATAAGTGAAATACCAATCCATTTAGAGGCTATTTATTCAGGTAATGAATATATTGACAATATTCACTCTACAGATTATAAACTATATTATTCAATATTTGATTTTGATGTCAGAAAATATGCAGACTCATCTTTAATATCAAATAATAATAGAAATAAAAACTATATTGACTATATGTTGTTTTGTTTGCATTATAATAAAAGTAACCCACAAGACCCTGTAGCCTTTGAAATAGAAAATATATACATT
>JAIXSZ010000038.1 GCA_027484425.1 Sphingobacteriales bacterium | reverse complement strand
GTTTTGTGTGTTTGAGAGGTGAGAGAGTATGAGGCGAGAGTAGTGAGGAGGGAGATGAGTGCGTGTGGCAGGGGCTTCTGCCGATCTGAGGTCACTACTTTTTGAGACGATAAGATGAGTTTGTGATATAGGTTTTGTGTGTTTGAGAGGTGAGAGAGTATGAGGCGAGAGTAGTGAGGAGGGAGATGAGTGCGTGTGGCTGGGACTTCTGCCGATCTGAGGTCCCTGCTTTTTGAGACGATGAGATGTGTTTTGTGATATAGGTTTTGTGTGTTTGAGAGGTGAGAGAGTATAAGGCGAGAGTAGTGAGGAGGGAGATGAGTGCGTGTGGCAGGGACTTCTGCCGATCTGAGGTCCCTGCTTTTTGGAACGATGAGATGTGTTTTGTGATATAGGTTTTGTGTGTTTGAGTGTTGAGAGAGTATGAGGCGAGAGTAGTGAGGAGGGTGATGAGTGCGTGTGGCAGGGACCTCTGCCAATCGGAGGTCCCTGCTTTTTGGAACGATGAGATGTGTTTTGTCATATAGATTTTGTGTGTTTGAGTGGTGAGAGAGTATGAGGCGAGAGTAGTGAGGAGGGAGATGAGTGCGTGTGGCAGGGACTTCTGCCGATCTGAGGTCCTTGCTTTTTGAAACGACGAGATAAGTTTGTGATATAGATTTTGTGTGTTTGGGTGGTGAGAGAGTATGAGGTGAGAGTAGTGAGGAGAGTGATGAGTGTGTGTGGCAGGGGCTTCTGCCAATGAAGTCCCTGCCTTCTTTATGAGGTTTTAAGTTTGAAATGTGCGTTTGTTTTGTGTGGTGGTGAATGACAAGCAGGGGTTTCAGTTATGCTGAAGCCCCTGTTCATTTTTAAAGTTGTTTATATTTCGGTAGCGATAAATTAAATTTCACTGCAGCTATTCTTATCACTAGTATCACCAGCACAGAAGGTAAGAGGCACAAACCTCTGTTGCAATGTACATTGTTGAGCAATAAATAGGTAACAGCTCCAGCCAAACACGCGCTAGCATAGATTTCCTTCCTGAATATTACTGGTATTTCATTTGTCAACACATCTCTAAGCACACCACCCATTATTGCCGAAAACATTCCCATAATAGCAGCTATAATAGGATTCACGCCGAACTGCAATGCTTTTTCTGTGCCAAGTATAGTAAACATGGCGATACCTAAACTATCGAATAGAAAGAACAACTTTCGCATTTTTTTTAGGTAACCATATAGCATACTCGTCATAATTATAGCTCCTATTATCACATAAATCCTATTTACATCGGCTACCCAAGATAGCGGATAGCTACCCAGCAGCATGTCGCGTATACTGCCACCACCTATTGAAGTGATAAACCCAATAAATGTTACCCCAAACCAATCCGGTTTCGACTTTTCGTTTGCCGCCACTGCCCCGGACATTGCAAAGAACCCAGTACCTAGCAGTTCTAATGTGTATTGTATATTCATTGTGACTGCTGTTTTTTAATGTTGCTGTTAGTAAATATGAAGTAGCTATTCAGCACCTCAGTTGTTTTTTTGCTTTTAGTCTTTCGCATTACCGTCCTCACCTCCAGTTGTCCATCTGCCATTATATTGTAGGCAGTATCTATTTTTAGGGTGTCGCCTTTTTCCGCATCTCCAAGTAGGTCAATTTGGTAGTGCTGCACATTTATCTTGCTATAGTTGAGTCCTCCATACACAGTAGCTATGGTTTGGTCATTTATTAGGTTTATCTCTTGTAGTATGCTGCATACCGTTAGTTTGCCTGTTTCGTTTATGTTATCACTGTTTACTAGTAGTGTTTTGCCAGCTTTTATTGCACTTGTTACTGTCATGTCTATTTGTTTTTGATTGTTGGTAATTGTCATTCACATAAAAAAGCCCCGCCAACTGATGTTGCGGGGCTAGTATACCTATACACATATCCATCCGTCAACATCGGGCCTCATGGCTCGTGCAGCAACAGTTACGCTTATGGTTATTTAATAGTATGCTCTTCATGTTTGTTCCAAAAAAAATCCTTCAGCGTTCGGCTGAAGGATATATTTTAATGCAATAGCGCATCTCTCTTCAGCGTCGAGAAAATGTTTTACAGCACGTATGTTTAGCGTTATTCACACCGCAAATGTCACAAAACAATCTGAATCTCCAAAAAAATATTTAGCCATCTCACCAAAAAATAGGCTGACTATATTTTTATTCCAATCCTTTTTATTATTAATCCTTTGCCGGTACCCACAAAGGACCTACAGCAGCAAGAAGGACCAATACGTTAAAAACTGCATTAGAGGTATTGCCAGAAGCTATAGATCCGCAACTGTCTATTACAAACCAGCTTAAAATGCCTATTAATATAGTTTTCCTTACCTGCTCTGGGGCCTTGTCATACACCCAGCTCGATAACAACCACACCATTACTCCCCATCCGGTCAGAAAACCACCAGTTAATGCAGACAAAAATCTTGTATCAGGAGAAGAATAAGTCGTTAGTCCATCTATGGGCCAACTTAAAAAATCTAAGGTTAGTCTTGCTGGTTCACTAGTCGATACCATCGTGCCTAGAAAAAATACCGGTCCGAAGGAACCAATAACAATTGAGGTTACCTTAATCCAGCTTTTGTGAAACTTTTTACTCGTTATTGCATCCATTTTCGTTTGTTTTTCATGCAAAACTAGTTTCACCCTTACGTTTTTTTTAGTCGCTACCGTACATTATCCGCTAAACAAAGGAGTTGGCAATTTTCTTAAAGTTGCTGAAGTACTCCGATAGCCAATCGGAATTTAAGTTGTCTTTGTTTATTTGCAGGTAAAAGTTCTCCAATGCTAGTTCGAAAATACCGTTTATTTTAGTTTGCGTTAGTTTTAGGTTTAGTTCTTTAATCCATACATGTACAAACGCATCTCCAACTATCTTGTTAGATTTTGATAGTGTTTCGTTGTACAATTTATTATTTCTGTTTATCCTCAATTGCCTATTGAATAGCAAATCAGTTTTGTGTTCTATCAATACATTCACTAATTCGGGCGTCACATTTTTTACATTTCTTTCTTTCTCTGCTATTATCCTCGACTGACTGATATGGTGTTTAAGTAAATGCTCTATAAATAAATCTATGTCGGCAAATTGGTGATAGAAGGACGATTTACTGATGCCTACTTTTTTGGCTATTCGCTCTATCTTCAGTTCTCCTTGCCCATACAATGCAAATTGTTCATAGCCTATTTCTATCCAGTTTTCCTTGTTTACAGCAGTCATAATTGATTATTGTATCTCTAAAACTAATAAAGTCAAAATTATCAAAGAACTTAGTTCTTAATTAATATCAATTTTAATTCTGTTTTTTGTACGCATAAAAAAATATCCCACAACAATTATTCAGTTGTGGGATATGATTATAAAGACTAAAATTCAATTACTTCTTTGCGGCTATCGCCAATTGAATGTTCACTGTTTCCGATATGAATTTATCTCCTAGCGATTTGTCATTACCATACACCATCTGCCATTGTCTACGGTCTATATTAAAATTGCCCACCGCATTTACTGAGCTTTCAGTTACCTCTACTTTTGCAGGGAAGGTTACATTTTTCGTCTCGTTTTTCAGCGTCAGGTTACCACTTATGTTTGCATTGGCACCAGCCACTACCGATGTGTCCTTACCATCAGCCACATATGGCTCCACCTTAGTTATCACAAACTTTGCAGTGCCAAATTTTGCTGCATCAAAAAAGTCACCACTCAGCAGGTGTGGCTTCAATTTTGTTTCAAACATTTCACCCTGTTCGTCCATCTTCATTGAGTTGATATTGATGACAAACTCACCTCCAGTTACCTGATTGCCAGTTACGGCTACAGTACCTGATGACAACTTAAAATTGCCGGGATGGTTTTTGCCCACACCATAACCTGTGAACTTTACCAAAGACGTGGTAGTGTCTACCGTCATAGATTGCCCAGTTGCTGCTGCGGCAGTTTGTTCCTCTGTAACCGCTGCACTGTCACCCTTTGGTGCATCAGAGCAAGAAGTAAATGATAACGATGCACTTACCAGTAGTGCTGTAGCTAATAGATTCTGTTTGTTCATAAGAATTTAGAAATTTAGTTTTGCAAAATAACGAACAACACTCATTAGGGTAAAACAATTTTAGTTATAGAATTATTGCCTTTTTCTTGCTTTTCATATTTTCTTATTTTTGATCGCCCATCAAATGCTTGTTTTACGGTCAAATCTATCTATTTTGTACTCAAATTTAATTCTCGAGGTATGCTTAAATTATGTGCTATTGGCTTAAGGCTTTCATTAATTACTATATTTTCAATAGTTACGCTCGAAGTTTGGGCTCAACCAGATAGAGGAGGGGGATGGGACCTTCCGAGAGAGGGGCGAGACAGGCCACAAACAACCTTTGTAAAACAAGGCATAAAATGCAGCAACACACCTGCCAGCTTCATAGCATATAGAGATGTTGTAGCTGCAGACATCAAGAGTGAATACTACTGGTATTTGAATCCTGAAAATCCTGGAGGAAACACCCATGATGAAAGGATGCGTAATTTTAATTACGCAGCTAGAAAGCTAATACTATCTCACGAAGAAGACCGCACTAAAAGCTATCAAAATCAGGTGTGCCATTATAGAGGAGAGGTAAAATGCCCGGGCAACAATAAAGACTATACAGCCACTCTTACGTGTAAAGAGGGTTTTGAATTTGTTCAATCTTCACTTATCAAGTCCGACAACAAATCTTGGAAATCCGGTCCTACGTGGACTCCTACTACACTGTCTTGGGTTACTGCTGGCAAAAAAAGCGGATATACTTTTGCTGCCGTAGATGCCAAACGCACTGCTACAGCCATTGCCAGTGAAGTAGTGTCTGAGCGCAACGATATAGTCATATACGTAAACAAAGTATTGCATATTCCCCTAGTGTTTAACTAAGAGACCCTATTATTTGTGGTTGTTTATTTGTTTGCTGTGCTCTAAAGATGCTAGCTATTAATCACCAGTCTTTTTTCACCTTTTGCTATCATTTTGCCTATTGGGGCAGTTTGCAAACCATAGCCGCTTATTGATAATAGTTCTACGACTTCTGGCAGTGCATCTGGGTGCACGGCTATCAGCAGCCCACCGTTCGTTTGTGGGTCAGGAAGTAGACTAAAGGCCTCCATAACATCTACTCCGCTTCCAAAGCTTATTTTAGCATTGTATCCATTCCAGTTTCGGTAGGTAGCGTCTGGCACTATCCTCTGAGCTAGATACGTCTTGGTGCCTTCCAGCACGGGTATGCGGTTATAGTACAGCTCTGCCGATAGGTCGCTGCCCTCAGCCATTTCTATCAGGTGGCCTGCCAGCCCAAAGCCAGTTACATCGGTCATAGCAGTTACCCCAGCTAGTTGTCCTAGTTGTGCGCCTATATTGTTGAGTGTAGTCAATTGCGTTATGAGTGCGTTGTAATGTTCGGGCAGTAGTTGATCGCGCTTCATAGCAGTTGCCAGTATGCCTGTGCCTAGTGGCTTGGTTAGTAGTAGCAGGTCACCCTCTTGTGCCGTGTTGTTGCGTTTTAGGTTTGTTACATCACAAAATCCGTTTACAGATAGACCTAGGATAGGTTCTGTGGCGTCTATACTATGCCCACCTGCTAGCGGTATGCCAGCTGCAGCACATACAGCCCTTGCTCCCTCAATTGCTCGTTGCGCCAGTGCTACAGGTAGAGTATCTACTGGCCAGCCAAGTATGGCTAATGCCAGTACAGGTGTACCGCCCATTGCATACACATCACTTATGGCATTAGCAGCTGCTATCCGCCCAAAATCGTACGCATCATCTACTATGGGCATAAAGAAGTCAGTAGTAGCTATCAGTGCTTTGCCATTGCCCATATTATAGACTGCGGCGTCATCGGCTGTAGAATTGCCCACTAGCAGTTGTGCTGCATGCTGTTCGGGCACAGTAGTAGTTAGTATTTGTTGCAGTACTGCAGGTGCTATTTTGCAGCCACATCCCGCTCCTCGCGAGTATTGGGTTAGTCTTATTTCTTCACTCATAGTTTGGGTAGTTAGTAAGCTACTATTGATTATTGTTATCTATTACTTTCAGTAGTAATCTACAGTTTGTGGCTGCGTCTACCGTAGTGCAAGGTACGGTGTTGATAAGGCTTTCTACATTCTCTCTGTTGTAAAGCCCGTTTTTGTAAAGCTTGTCATAATAGCGGAGTAATATCCCAAAACAAGCATTGAAGTTGTCTTCTATAAGGTGCCCAATAGCTGTTTTTGTATCTAGTCCGCCTAGTCTTTTGCGCAATCGCATAATGTTTGACGCTAGATCTTCTTTTTTGAATTTACCATACTCCTGAACCAGAAACGCCAATCTTTCTTCAAATGGAATATCCAGAAAATATACTGGTGCTTGTCTCATCTTGTTCCAAAGTGGTTCTGGTATATTTACATTACCTATCCTTCTACTTTCATCTTCTACCCATATAGTCCTATCTTGGTTGCTAATGCCGGAAGATACAAGTGCAGCGGCTAAGTCATTTTCAAACTGTTCTTGCGAGGGCTGCGGCAAATTGCCAAGTGCCCCAAATGCAGATCCTTTATGGTGGGCTATTCCTTCAAGGTCTATCACTGTTTGTCGTCTTTGCACCAGTTGATGTAGTAAGTAAGTCTTGCCAGACCCCGTATATCCTCCTAGCACTCTGAATGTGTAAGGCTGTGAAAACTGTTGCAGTACCCACTGTCTATAGGCCTTATAGCCTCCCGCCAGGGTATATACTTTGTAGCCATACAGGTCTAAAAGCCATGCTACTCCCGCACTGCGCATACCACCTCGCCAGCAGTGCACTAGTAGTGTATTGCCAGTTTGTTTTCTTTGGATATTATGAAGTCTGATAATTTCTTCAGCTTCTTCTACCATTCGGCGCATTTTAGGACCAAAATAGTCCAACCCGATTTTTATCGCTTCCTGTCGGCTTTGCTGCTTATAGGCGGTACCCACCACTTTCCTTTCCTCATCAGCGAACAAGGGCATGCTGTAAGCTTCAGGTATATGTGCATGGTTGTACTCACTAGGGCTGCGCACATCCAGTATCGGATGCATAGCTGCCAGTTCCAGAAACGACGTTATGTCGATTTTGGTTACCATTATTCGCGCATCATATCTTCTATAGCTGCCGCTATGTTTTCTGCATTAGGTTTAGAGAAGTAGTCTCCATCAGTAGCATAGGCTGGGCGGTGTGCCTGAGCTGTTATAGTTCTCGGTGCCACATCCAGCCACCTGAAACCACCTTGTTTTTCCATCACCTGCTGAAACATATAGGCAGATGCTCCACCCGGCACATCTTCGTCTATGAAGATGATTCTATTCGTTTTTTTCAACGATGATACAATCATGTGATTGATATCAAATGGTAGAAGCGTTCGAACATCAATTACCTCACAACTTATGCCTTTTGGCGCAAGGTAGGTCGTAATCGCGTCTTCAATGATACGTAGTGTAGATCCGTAAGATACTACTGTTATATCGTCACCTTCACGCACCACCTCTGGTATGCCAAATGGTACACTGAACTCAGTAAGGTTTACCGGCACTTTTTCTTTTAGTCTATAGCCGTTCAGACACTCCACTACTATACCTGGTTCATCACTGCGTAGCAGCGTGTTGTACATACCGGCGGCTTGCACCATGTTTCGGGGCACACACAGGTACATACCTCTTATTGCATTTATGATCATGCCCATCGGCGATCCACTATGCCATATACCTTCTAGCCTATGTCCACGTGTACGTACTATTAACGGACATTTTTGTCCTCCGCGAGTGCGATACTGTAGCGTTGCCACATCATCGCTCAATGGTTGCAGGCCATACAACAGGTAGTCCAGATATTGTATTTCGGCTATAGGGCGCAGTCCTCTCATGGCCATACCTATTCCTTGGCCTATTATGGTAGCCTCGCGAATGCCTGTATCAGTCACCCGAAGCACTCCATATTTCTCTTGCAGTCCTGCAAAACCCTGATTCACATCTCCTATCTTACCTAGGTCCTCTCCAAAAGCCAATACGGCAGGGTTGGTGGCCAGTGTGTGGTCAAAGAATTTGTTCAGTACTTCATACCCGTTCAGCATAGGTGCATCGCCATCATAGTCTGCTGGTATCTCGGTTACTTTCATAGCACTATGCTTACTCTGCGAGTGCAAATGCGATGAAAACTTCTCCTTGTTGTCAGCCAATATATGGTCATGAAAGTTACGCAATGCGCGGGTACTTTCACTGTCGTTACTACACAGTGCCAGTATTTTACTCACAGCTTGCAGCACGTCTTTACGTATTGGCTCTCTAATGGCACCCAGTTCTTGCACTATACCTGCTACTATTGGTGCATTACTTCCAGCTTCATACATAGCTTGATTGCTCAGGGCCACAGCTTGTGTTACTTGTGCTTTTATGGGCGATATAAAGTTATCCCATGCGCGTTGTTTCGATGCTCTGGCTTCTTCTTTGGCTACCTCCTCTACTTTCGATAGTTCGTCCTCGGTTGCAATTTTATTTTCCAGTAGAAACTGTTTCAAGCGGAGCACACAATCCCATTCTTTTTCCCACTCCAGCCTTTCCTTGCTTTTGTATCGCTCATGCGACCCCGATGTCGAGTGCCCTTGTGGTTGGGTTACTTCCTGTATATGAAATATGGCTGGTATATGTGTTTCGCGGACCCTCGCCACACCTTGTTGTATGGTTTGTACCAGTCCTGCATAGTCCCAACCTTTTGCAGTATATATATTAATGCCTCCTTTTTTATCGTCCCATTGCATACCAGCTAGTGCTTCTGAGATTGAGTTTTTGGTGGTTTGGTAGGCTCTAGGTACAGATATTCCATATCCGTCATCCCATATAAATATAGCCATAGGCACTTGTAGCACACCTGCAGCATTTACACTTTCCCAGAATAGTCCTTCCGAAGTTGATGCGTCGCCTATAGTACAGAATACTACTTCGTTACCTTTATTGGTGAAGTTTTCAAATCCCTTTTGCAAGCAGTCAGTATGTCTATACATTTTCGACGCATAGGCCAATCCCAGTGCACGTACCATTTGTCCTGCCGTAGGCGATATATCACTACTCGACTGTGGTTCGGTCATCAGGTTACGCCAGTCACCATTTTCATCTAGCCACCTAGTGCCATAGTGCCCATTCATCATGCGCCCTGCAGTAGCTGGCTCGTTTTCTATACTGGGGTCGGCATACAACTGTGCAAAAAATCTTTGGATATCACTCATGCCAGTAGCAAACATTAGCGTCTGGTCCCTGTAATAACCACTGCGTATGTCTCCTGGTTTGAAGCATTTTGACAGGGCTATTTGAGCTAGTTCTTTACCATCTCCAAATATTCCAAATTTTGCCTTTCCAGTCAGCACTTCCCGCCTTCCTATTAGGCTGGCTTCACGGCTGGCTACCACTAGGTGATAATCGGCAAGCGCCTCTTGTTTAAATTCATCGAAAGACAACCGTGCAGATTTCGAAGCGGTAGCAGTAACTGGCATAAATTATAAATATTATGTTGTAGTAAATTTCGGTTGGTTGGTTTATCAAATAAGCGTCATTTTAGCCACGATTCTTACTCTGTAACACAGCCTTACAAAGGCAAAGATAACCTTTGGCGCTAAAAATAGAAAACCAAGTATTATTACCTCAATATCCTTAGTTAGTTATATTAGAAATTGGTTGTATCGCCCTTTGGCAATCTACTTTTTTATACTTGTTTTACATTAACTTCGCACTCCCGTTAAGGGGGTGGGAGGTGTCTTAGCATCCTTTCATTTAATAAATACTTTAGACTTTTATAATACAAGAGATATGTTCGAGAATCTTAGTGAGCGGCTCGACTCCGCATTCAAACAATTGAAGGGTGAAGGTCGTATTAATGAAATTAATATTGCGACTACTGTCAAAGAAATTCGTCGTGCCCTCGTTGATGCAGATGTGAATTACAAAATTGCTAAAGAGTTTACAGACAAAGTAAAAGAAAAGGCAGTAGGGGAGAAGGTTATAACATCGGTTAGCCCTGGCCAACTGATGGTAAAGATTGTGAAAGATGAGCTCGCTGCCCTGATGGGTGGAAAGGAAGAAGAACTCAACCTTACTGGCAAACCTACTGTTATTCTTATTGCTGGTCTGCAAGGTTCTGGTAAAACTACTTTCTCTGGCAAGTTGGCCAACTTCCTAAAATCAAAAAAGGGCAAAAATCCGTTGTTGGTTGCAGCAGATATCTATCGCCCAGCAGCTATGGAGCAGTTACGCGTACTAGGCGAGCAAATAAAAGTACCAGTACATATCGAGGCCGACAATAAAGACGCAGTATCAATCGCACAAAACGCTATTGCTTATGCTAAGCAAAACAATCATGGTATTGTAATAATAGATACTGCTGGTCGTTTGGCTATAGATGAGGCTATGATGAAAGAAGTAGCCAACATCAAAGCTGCTGTTAGTCCGCATGAAATACTGTTCGTAGTTGATTCTATGACTGGTCAGGATGCTGTCAATACTGCTAAAGCATTCAACGATCGACTCGATTTTACTGGTGTAGTTCTTACAAAGCTCGATGGCGATACTCGCGGTGGTGCTGCTATCACTATCAAGTATACAGTCGATAAGCCCATAAAATTTGTGAGTATGGGCGAAAAGATGGAAGCACTTGATGTGTTCTATCCTGAGCGTATGGCTCAACGTATATTGGGTATGGGCGATATCACCACCCTTGTAGAGCGTGCTCAGGCTCAGTTCGATGAAGTACAAGCTAAAAAACTAGAAAAGAAAATTCGTGCCAATAAGTTTGACTTTGATGACTTTAAGGAACAGCTTAATCAGATAAAAAAGATGGGTAACATCAAAGATCTATTGGCTATGATACCCGGTGTAGGCAAGGCAATCAAAGAAATCGACATTTCAGATGATGCTTTTAAAGGCATTGAAGCCATGATCAATTCTATGACCCCTTATGAGCGCAAAAACCCAGAAGTAATTGATGGTAGCCGTAGAAAGAGAATTGCAAAAGGTTCTGGCAAAGATGTCAATGATGTGAATGCCTTCATGAAACAGTTTGAACAAATGAAGCAGATGATGGGTATGATGAATAAAATGAAAGGTGGAGGTATGGGGATGGGAATGCCTGGTATGATGCCCGGTAGAAGGTGATTGTTGATGGTGTCATTTTATTTCTCCTCTTCAGTTCTTACTCAACTTTGCAAAATTCTAATAGCGGTGAAAGTGATTTCCCGCTATTTTTCTTTTTACTCAGTTCCTATTTTCTTCATCGTTCCTTAGCTTTGTAGTATGCATATCGGATTATACTTTGGCAGCTTCAACCCCATACATGTGGGGCATTTAATTGTGGCAAATCATGTTGTCAATAATACCGATGTCGATAAAATCTGGTTTGTAGTTTCGCCTCACAATCCGCTAAAAGATTCCCATTCATTGCTCAACGAGTATGATAGACTGCACCTGGTCAATCTCGCCATCGAAGATAACCCTAAGTTTAGAGGAAGTAATGTAGAGTTCTCTTTACCCAAGCCGTCTTACACTATCGATACCCTCACCTATCTTACAGAAAAGTTTCCGCTTGAGCAGTTTACGGTAGTAATGGGGGCAGATAGTTTTCAAAATATACACAGATGGAAGAATTTCGAGCAACTGTTACTGCGTTATCCCATTATTGTGTACAATCGGCCTGGTTTTGAAATCTCAGAAACTCACGGTGCTAAAATTACATTATTAGAGGCGCCCCTACTTCAAATATCCTCCACCCATATCCGAAAGCAACTCAAAGATAAAAAATCTATCAAGTATCTTGTGCCCGATAAAGTAGAACAATATATTACCGCCAACAAGTATTATCTGAAGTGAAATCAATGATAATAAAAGCCTAAAGTTCTATTTTACTAACATGTATCATCCTTACAAGATATTATATGTTGTACCTTTACTCCAAGAACTTATAATTTATATATCATGGCAAAACTGTCTAACACAATAGCAACATTACTGGCTGGCGCTGCGGTAGGCGTAGCAGTAGGATACTTACTGGCAACTGATAAAGACAAACGTCAGGAAGACATGGAGAAACTGAAAAAAGGTATCAATAACTTAAAAGATAAGTTTGCAAAGAATGCAGCCGATTTAGAAGAGGAAATTTACCATACTTAATCATAAATAATGGCTGGCATATTCAGTGACATAAAAGAAAAAATTGTAAAGTACGTAGAAGTAAACGTTAGTCTGTTTAAGATCAACCTTATCGGTAAGACCTCAGGACTAATGAGTTATTTTATGTTTGCACTGATAGCCCTGTTCATGGTTAGCTGCATCATACTATTCGTTGGTTTTGGGCTTTCTGAGGTGTTTTTCGAAGCAGGTTTATCTCGGGCGGCATCTTATTTTCTCACCACGGGTGTATACTGTTTGTTGCTCATTTTAGTAGTTATGCTACGCAAACCAATTGTTAGGTTTTTCGCCAATTCCATTGTCGATGTACTTACAGATGATGCTGGTCTGGAGGAAGAAGATGATACAACTCACTCTTAATTGTATGCTAATATGAAAATGTACTCTAAAAACATACGGAATCTTGATGAGTTGGACCGAGAGAAACGCAGACTTATAAAAGAACGAAAGCAACTGGAACAAGAGGACATTTTCTCTATAGATGGTATTGTTAGCAGTATTACTAGTTCAAAGCCAACCAGCACACCAAACACAGATTTTACTTCTTCGGCTGGAGTTGGTAACATGTTTTCTTTGTCAGGACCTCTAGTAGGTATGGTGCTAGAAATAATGAAAGATAGAATCACTGGCAAATTGGAAGGCAAAGGCAATTCAGCTTTATCCGATAACCCCATTTTGCAAAAGGGTGGTACAATACTCAAAGGTGCAGCTAGGGAAGTTATAGGTGGGTATCTAAAATGGAAAGCTATTGAGCTAACTTATAAAGGAATCACTTTAGTAGTAAAACGACAAAAACGCAAGAAGGTAGAAAAGTTAGCCAAACAAAGTGCTTCAACACCTTAGCACAATCTCAAAGTAGCATCTTTCCGGAGAAAAAAAGTCAAAACAAGTGATCAGTTATAAATAGAAAAACATCCCACAGAAGGATGTTTTTCTATTTATAACACTAATAGTTACTTTTTGAATTTTAGAATATCTACAGCATAGTGCTCGCTGTATTTATGGTAATACTATTTTTATTTAACCACAACCTGTTCTGATATACTAGTACTTAAATGATTGCTGTATTCTAAATCAATACTACAACTTGTTGTAGTTGCGCTCACCACCACCACCATATCCTCCCGGCCTAGGGCTGCGAGGCTTGTTGTAGGAGGGTCTTGAAGAATTGCTTCCACCGCCTGGCTTAGTGTTATTTTGTTTGGCTTCTTTTACTGAAATGATATTACCCTCAAAATAACTCATGTCCAAGTTATCAATTGCATCAAATGCCTGATTTTTATCTCCCATTTCTACAAAACCAAACCCTTTAGAGGTGCCTGTCATGTTGTCAAATATCACCTTAGATGATACTACTTCTCCAAATTCCGAAAAGAGTATTCGCAGGCCTTCCGCTTTGGTAATCGGATTCAGATTTCCTATAAATAAGTTCATCGCAACCTAAAATTGAATTTAAACAATGGGGTAAACAGTAAAGTTCTAAAAAAGTATGGCAAAGTAAGCAATATTTTTTGAACTCTATATACATTAGACAAGTATATTCAAAATTGTATGCTCCCTACTATTGCAAGTTTGTATGTCATTGACAATAAATAAAATACGGTTGTGTTTTGAGTGATATGTATCAATGTGTATTTTGTTCAGATTTTGTAAACTACTTCTACTTCTTCCCAATTATCACTCTATATTTTAGGTCTAATAAACTACCTTTGCTACGTTTAACTAATATAACAGAATGTCTGAAATAAGACCTTTTTTGAGACTGAGTGGTTTAGAACCACTTGTTGTCCGTCCCGAAACCAATTTTATTAATGTAGGCGAACGTACCAATGTAACTGGTTCTAAAAAATTCGCTCGTCTCATAAGAGAAGGTAATTATGAAGAAGCATTATCTGTAGCTCGCCAGCAAGTAGAAAGTGGAGCTCAGATATTGGATATAAACATGGATGATGCCTTGTTAGATGGTGTAATGGCAATGCATACGTTTGTAAACCTCTTACAAGCAGAGCCAGATATAGCCAGAATACCTATAATGCTCGATTCCTCAAAATTTGCAATTATTGAGGCAGGCTTAAAGTGTATTCAAGGTAAGTGTATTGTCAATTCTATATCTATGAAAGAAGGTATAGAAAAATTTGTGGAGCAGGCAGAAATATGTCTTAGTTATGGAGCCTCGGTTATAGTCATGGCTTTTGACGAAGATGGTCAGGCAGATACATTGCAGCGGAGGGTAGATATATGTGAGCGTGCCTACAATATCCTCACAAAAGAGGTAGGCTTCCATCCTTCAGATATCATTTTTGACCCCAATATATTTGCGATAGCAACTGGTATCGAGGAGCATAATAACTATGGTGTTGATTTTATAGAGGCTACACGCATCATAAAACAAAAAATGCCACTTACTCGAGTGAGTGGTGGTGTAAGTAATATCTCTTTTTCTTTCCGTGGTAATGATGTAGTGCGCGAGGCCATGCACAGTGTGTTTTTGTATCATGCCATCAGAGCAGGTATGGATATGGGTATTGTGAATGCTGGTGCGTTGGTGGTATATGACGAGATAGACCCAGCTCTCAGAGAGCTTTGTGAAGACGTGGTACTTAACAGAAATCCGGAAGGAACTGAAAAACTCATCCTATTTGCCGAAACTGTAAAAGCCAAAGGCAAAGAAGTGAAAAAAGATGATGCATGGCGTGCCACTCCTGTACATGAGCGGCTGAAACATGCACTGGTTAACGGTATAACAGATTTTATAGATGCTGATACTGAAGAGGCGAGAATGCAATATCCTAAACCTCTTGATGTAATAGAAGGGCCTCTGATGGATGGTATGAATGTAGTAGGAGATCTTTTTGGTAGTGGAAAGATGTTTTTGCCGCAGGTGGTAAAGAGTGCTAGGGTAATGAAAAAAAGTGTGGCATACTTATTCCCTTTCATAGAGGCAGAAAAAGAAGAACGCCGTCTGGCACACCTGGAAGCAGGTACAGTAAACGAAGAAACTGCAGGAGCTGCCAAAATTTTGATGGCTACTGTTAAGGGTGATGTGCACGACATAGGTAAAAACATCGTAGGTGTGGTGCTGGGCTGTAATGGATATGAGGTGATAGACCTGGGCGTGATGGTACCAGCCGACAAAATACTTGATACAGCACAGCGCGAAAATGTAGATATTATTGGTCTTAGTGGACTAATAACACCGTCGCTGGATGAGATGGTACACGTGGCTAAAGAAATGAAGCGCCGGGGCATGAAACAGCCCTTACTAATAGGTGGAGCAACCACCAGCCGTATGCATACAGCTGTGAAAATTGCTCCGCAATATGATGAGGGTATAGTGCATGTGCTTGATGCTAGCCGCAGCGTTACGGTAGCTGGAAATCTGCTGAATAAAGAGCTTAAAGTGCAGTTTCTGAGTACGATAAACGAGGAGTACAATAAACTTCGAGAAGACTTCGAGAGTAAGCGTACTGCCAAAAACTATATCACAATAGCTCAGGCGCAAGCTAATGCTATAAAAATAGATTGGGACAACTACACCCCACCCAAACCTGAAAAAATGGGTGTAACCGTATTCCCTGATTATGACCTGAGCGAAATACGTAATTACATAGATTGGGGTCCGTTCTTTATATCGTGGGAAATGAAGGGTAAGTTTCCGGAGATACTAAGTGACCCCGCAATAGGTGCAGAAGCCACTAAGCTATACAATGATGCTAATGCACTGCTAGACAAACTAATAAACGAAAAGTGGTTAACAGCTAAGGGTGTTATTGGTTTCTGGGAGGCTGATAAAGTGGCACCTGATACCATCATCATCAAGAATGAGCAGGGTGGGGAAATGACTACGCTGGAGATGCTGAGACAGCAGATTAAAAAAGCTGCTAATCAGCCTAATTTCTCGCTGGCCGACTTTGTGAAGCCTAACTATGATACGCACCATTTGGAGGGAGTAAAGGACTATATGGGCGCTTTTGCGGTGAGTATACATGGCATTGAGCCTCATTTGCAGCGCTTTGCTGAAGACCATGACGATTACAGCAAGATTATGTTACAGGCACTGGCCGACCGGTTTGCGGAGGCTTTTGCGGAGGTGCTGCACAAGCGTACCCGCACCGAATACTGGGGTTATGAGCAAAATGAACAAATACCTATTGCTGATCTGGTAAAGGAAAAATATAGAGGAATACGCCCCGCACCTGGGTATCCGGCATGTCCTGACCATACCGAAAAGTACAAGTTGTTTGACCTGCTGAATGCGTATGAAAATGCGGGTATTACGCTTACTGAGTCATTGGCTATGTATCCTTCTGCGTCTGTTTGTGGTTGGTATTTTAGTCATCCGGAAAGTCAATATTTCGGCATCAATAAAATATCTGAAGATCAGCTACACGATTATGCGCACAGGAAGGGAATGAGTGTAGATGAAATAAGCCGTTGGTTGTCGCCTATATTGGAATGATGCGCTTATTTTATGTGGTATTATAATTATATTAATGAAAGAAGGGGTTAAAGAACAAAGTTTTCAGTCTCAGTCAGCATTACCTAATAATTCGCCAGCCCTGCGGGGTATGGCGAACGTTATATCTTTTGTCTTTCACCCAGTGTTTATGCCTGTGGTGATGGCAATGATTGTTTACAAAATTGCTCCTGAGGGTTTTGTAGGTATGTCTTCCAAACAGGTGGGGTTGGCATTTGTGAGTATTGCGGTTTCTACTGTTCTTTTTCCCTTGTTTAGTATTTTACTGATGAAGCCTTTGGGATTCATAAGTAGTTATAAAATGCCTACAGCCCGAGAGCGCACTATACCGCTGATGGCTACCATGATTTTTTATTTTTGGATCAGCCATGTGTTCAACAATATGGCAGGTGCGGTGCCTCAGGTGCTCAAAGTGTTGCTATTGGGCAACTTTTGGGGTATTATTGTGGTGTTTATTGTTAATATTTTCACAAGAGTGAGTATGCATACATCTGCTGCTGGTGGTATGTTAGGTATTCTCTTCGTACTTTTAATAACTGGTTCTGCGAATATGATTTTACCTTTGTTAGTCGCACTTCTTGTTTCTGGTATTATAGGTAAATCCAGACTCATATTGGGTGCGCATCAACGGGGTGATGTGTGGCTTGGTTATATAGTAGGTATTGTAGTGCAGATTGGTGCCTACATTTACGTAAACATTTAAAGATAGCCCTTGTTTTTTTAACTGGTTAGTTTGTGTTTGTGTTATTTTTATTTCTGATTGTTACTTAAATTTGTACATGCTTACAGGTAAAGAACTTATTCTTGCAACTAAACCTTTTGCAAAGGAAATTCGTTGGAAAAGCTGGTATTATACCATCACTACTTTTCTACTGCTCATCGGCACTATAGCCGGAACTATGTATTTTGACGCGTTGGGTTTACGAGTCTTGTGCAGTGTGGGTGCGGCATTGCTATTGTCGAGAACGTTTATCATTTTTCATGATTTTCAGCATCACACTATTTTGCGCGGTTCGCATATAGCTAATGCATTATTCACTATTTTCGGGGTGTACATGATAACTCCTCCTAATATCTGGAAGCGTTCTCATGATCACCATCACAACAATAATGCTAAACTTTTTAGTGCGAGTATTGGTTCTTTTCCGATAATGACCCGCCAGCGGTTCTTAGAAGCGTCTAAAAAGGAGCGTTTTGAATACTTGGCTGTTCGTCATCCTGTGAATATGTTCTTTGCATATTTTACTACGTTTATGTATGGTATGTGTGTGCAGTCGTTTGTGAGTAACCCACGTCGTCACTGGGATTCGTTGGCTGTGATTATTTTGCATGTTTCTATTGCTGCTTTTCTGTTTATTCAGTTTGGTTGGTTGACTTGGTTTCTTACTTTCTTTCTGCCTTTCTTTTTGTCGCATATGCTGGGTGCTTATCTGTTTTATGCGCAGCACAATTTTCCGGGTGCGACCTTTAAAAAGAATGCTGACTGGACCTATACCGATGCAGCATTAGAATCTTCTAGTTTTATGGATCTGAATCCATTTATGCAGTGGGTTACTGCGAATATTGGATTTCATCATATTCATCACCTAAATTCTAAGATACCTTTTTACAGATTGCCAGAGGCTATGGCTGCTATACCTGAATTGCAGGTGGCAAAGGTGACATCGCTGAAGCCGTCTGATATTTCTGCATGTTTGAAGCTGAAGGTGTGGGATGCCGACCAGAACCGTATGATAGGTTTTGATGAAATGACACCTGCGTAGTATTGATATTTTACTTTTTTTGATCCCTGTGTGCGATTGCATACGGGGATTTTTTTTCTGGTTTGTTTCCGGTGTTTTCATGCGTTTTGGTAGATAAGTCGTTGGTTATCAATGCTATTCACTTTTCCGGTATGCATACATTTTCTGGTTGTTTATTGTCTGGAACATGATATGTTGGATTTTGGTATTTTCTTCATGTGGGTTGCAGGGTGCTATGGTTTTTTTGTCATATTGGGTTTATTGTTAATTTCCGGTTTGTTTCCGGTGTTTTCATGTGTTTTGGCACTTAAGTCGTTGATTATCAATACTATTCACTTTTCCGGTATTTGTGCATTTGTTGGTTATTTTTGTTGTGGGGTGAGGTACACTTTGGTGAGTGTGGGTTACGGTGGTTGTCAAGATTAACTCTATTAATTCGCCGGTCGGAAACCGGCTACCGTGCCTGCCGTAGATACAATCTACGCCAAACAAATGTGCAATAAATATCTGGTGCTGTTGTTTTGGGGTCATATTTTGTTTATTGTTCATTTCTGGTTTTTCCGGTTTGTTTCCGGTCATTTCATGTGTTTTTGGGGTTAACTCATTGATTATCAATGCTATTCATTTTTCCGGTATGTAGTCATTTTCCGGTTGGGTTTGTTTGTCTGAACCACTGATTTATCTGATTCTTTTGATTCACATGAATTGGGTTGATATGCTGGTGCGCTGTGGTCATATTTGGTTTATTGTTTATTTCTAG
>JAIXSZ010000041.1 GCA_027484425.1 Sphingobacteriales bacterium | reverse complement strand
CAAGCCCACAGAACCATACAGCCCACCATGCAAATCAAATACTAATTTCACCACATTTGTCAGTTTCAAATACCCATCTCAACTTTGATACACTAAAAAACCTAAAACCATGACCCTAACAGACCAAAAGAAACAAGCCCTTGATCTCTACATCAACCAATCCTTCACCCAGCAACAGGTAGCCGACGCCCTCGGAGTTACCGCCCGCACCATCCACAACTGGGTCAAACAACACGCCTGGGATCGCCTACGCCTCGCTACCCACCAGGCACCAGCCCTCATTGCCGATAACTTCAGCAGCCAGCTCGTAGAGCTGCAAAACAACATTGCCGCCCGCGAACCCGGCAAACGCATACCTACCATGCAAGAAATGGAAATCATGCGAAAGCTAACTGTCTGCATAGCCAACACCAAGAAAACCGTCAGTCTACCCCAAGTCACCCAAATGATGCGTATGTTCCGATCTTTCGTTTTCGACAACCGCTCAAAACCATATGCACAAGGCGTAGCCGACCTTATCGACGGCTTCATCGAGGCACGCTCGCGTTTCGGTTACTCCCCATTCGAATTAGAATTCGGTGTAGAAAAAATACAGCACATCGACCCGCTATTTAGTCCCTATGTAGATACCATAGCGAAAGAAACCAACGAACCAGTAATCCCAAGGTTTTACGAACCACCAAACACCACTCCACCGCCAACCAGCAAAAGAACACACGTCGTCGATACCAGTACTTGGACCGACGAAATGTTGATTGCCATCAACAAAGAACTCACCAACCACGAAGCCATCAAAAACATGCCACCCGAACAACAAAAAACCTATGCTGAATTGTCTGAGATACTTAAGCCAGTAATGGAAAGCAGATTGCCAAAAACCAACGCCCAAACGTCCATAACACAGGAAACAACCAGCAACGAACCTTTTAGTAGCCATAGCTCTGTAGCGAAGGCTACGGACAATCTGGAATCCATGCTCACACGTATCAGAAAAGCATTCCTCCAAAACCACCCCGTCCATCCCGACTATGACAAACCAAAAACCACAAGCAAAACTGCATCAATACCGGAAAATGAAACCTCATTGATAATCAACGACTTAAGTACCAAAACACATGAAAACAACCTATCAGTAGCCGTAGCTTTTAGCGAAGGATACGGAAACGAACCGGAAATACAGCCCCTTCGGCTGTCCCCCCAATCTCGCTCTGAAAATCCCTCTGGCATGCCAAATTCTGCATCCTTACCGGAAAATGAAACAGCATTGATAATCAACGACTTAGACCCAAAACCACATGAAACGACCGGAAACGAAGCCGGAATACAGCCCCTTCGGCTGTCCCCCCACTCTCGCTCTCTTCCTCACTCTGAAAATCCCTCTGACATGCCAAATACTGACTCATTACCAGAAAATGAAACACCATTGATAATCAACGACTTAAGTGCCAAAACACATGAAAACACCGGAAACAAACCGGAAAGCAAAACACCCGCTCCGCCCAAAGACAACCTCATCCGTCAGGGCGAAGTATTCTCACGCCCTGTATTTGTCACCCCCACATGGCCCTTCCGCGAGGAGCCTCGTGGCAACAAATTCAAGTACTAACCACCCACCATACCTTTTAGTAGCCATAGCTATAAGCGAAGGCTACCGGAAAAGTGAATAGTATTGAAAATCAATCACTTATGCCCCAAAACCCATGAAACGACCGGAAACAAACCGGAAAACATATAAAGGATATAACTGCAAGTATTCAATTATATAACCCTCCTATACCAGCAATGTTATCTAGAAAACACAACTTGTCTAGCACAAATTTCGGATCGTAGGAAAAGAAAAACGGGAACTTCGATTTTGATCTCGAAAGTTCCCGCTTAGTAGCACGTACGGGAGTCGAACCCGTCATTCCTCCGTGAAAGGGAGGCGTCTTAGCCGATTGACCAACGCGCCATTTCATTATATTTTGGAGGGGCTGAAGGATATAAGTTACAACAAAATGTCTGTAAAATAGTCACAATCAGCCTTCATAATAAAGGCTGCTACTAATGTAACAGCCTCTTAGTGATCCTGTCAGGATTCAAACCTGAAACCTTCTCATCCGTAGTGAGATGCTCTATTCAGTTGAGCTACAGAACCGTTTCCCCGTTTTGGGAGTGCAAAGATAGGAATCTGATTCTAATCTGCAAACATTTTTTCGTAAAAAGCAGAAAAATATTTCCACCTTTGCTTGTTATTAGGTGGTATACATATGCATATAGAAATCTGGTCTATAGGAAAGGAAAATGAATCATTTATTGACGAAGGCATTCGCTATTACTTCAAAAAGACCCAACCTTGGAATACCATAGAACTAGTAATACTACAAACATCCAAAAAAGCAGCCACCACTGATGTAGCCAGAGCAAAACAGCTAGAGGAAGAAATGATACTGAAGCGCCTGCAGCCTCACCACTACCTCATACTGCTCGATGAAAGGGGTAAAATGCACAACTCGGTGCAATGGTCGCAGCAGATGCAACAGTGTATGAACATGGGCGTAAAAACCCTGGTAATATTGATAGGAGGAGCATTTGGCGTTACAGATACCATACGCAGCAATGCTAAACAATGCTGGTCGCTATCGAGCCTTGTGTTCCCACACCAGTTAGTGAGGCTGATAGTAGCAGAGCAAGTGTACAGATCTCTGAGCATTCTCAACAATTCGCCCTACCATCACGTGTAATCTACTGCTTGTTTCTTCTTCTGTTTTTTTGTGGTACATCTAGTAATGGCAAAATTGGCTTACCAATACAACCATTGGGCATCTGAATGTGCAGCAAATCAGCCAATGTAGGTGCTATATCAGTCATACATACAGGAGCACTTGTAGATCCGTGCGGTATGTGCCACCCAAACCAAACCAATGGAATGTGAGAATCATAAGGATTCCAAGTACCATGGGTAGTACCAGTTGTGTGACCTTGATTGTAAAACCAAGCTGGCTTTAGAATTATCTGAATTCCGCCGCTCCTGCTAGGATGGTAGCCATTAGTTACCATGGTACGAATAGGCTCAGGCACATTTACCGATTGTGGGTTTTCCAAATCTATCACATATGCTACTTCAGGTTGAGCATTGAGCCATTTTATAATAGTTCCACGAACATCTGATCTGCTAAGAGTATATCTAGTAAAAAGAGATTCGTTAAGGCAAATCTGATAGTTTTCGGTGAATGTAACGATAGAGTCAAGACCAAAAATGCTACTTAGATAAGAATTGATTTCCGTAGTAACATCGGTAGGCGAAGCACCAGCAGGTACATGATTATCGGTAAGAAATTGAGGATTGTGTGCACCACCATGGTCGGCAGTGAGGAATACGAGGTAGTTGTTTTTGCCATATTTACGATCAAGAAACTGGAGAAAATTGGCAATATCTTTATCCAGTCGCAAATAGGTATCTTCCATCTCCACCGAATTTGGAGCAAAACGATGACCAATATAATCGGTTGATGAAAGGCTTAATGTAAGAAAATCGGTATTTTCTCCCTTTCCTAATTGCTCACCCTCCACACAGGCTTTTGCCATCATTATAGTGAAAGTGTTGCCAGCGGGAATAGATTTTAATACTGTATTGCGAGTTTTGGGAGTAAGCGTATCAAACCTACGTGGAAAAACAGGTGACGATTCCCACTTAAATGGCCCTTCATATGGAGATGAATCGGCAGTGCTATTTATATAGGTTTCAGGTTTATACAATAGGTCCCAGCCCTGTTGCACCAAGCTATCACCTACCCTACGTTTGTTAAAAGACTGCAACCATTGGGGGTTAGGATTATTGTAATATGTACTACTGATAAAATTACCGGTTTTATCGTTGTACCAATAAGCAGCGTTAGCAAGGTGGCCAGCAGGCAGTATACTACCTCTATCTTTGAGAGCTATACCATAAACCCTAGAGCGAAAATTGGTAGCCAATCTAAGCTCATCCGTAATAGTGGTTGTGAGGAGATTAGCAGGACTCATTGAATAGCCGTCATTTTTATCGCCAGTAGTAGTTACCGAAGTATCATCTACGCAATAATGAAGGACGCCGGTAGTAGCATCATACCAGTCGTTGCCAGCTATACCATGGATAGCTGGCACAGAGCCAGTATAGATACATGCATGACCAGGAGCGGTATAAGACGGTAGATAATTGATAGAGGTTTGGCGACATTCATACCCCTTGGTGATTAAACGCCTAAAACCATCGTCACCATATCTGTTGTAATAACGATAGAGATAGTCCCACCGCATTTGGTCAACAACAATACCTACAACAAGTTTAGGTCGAGCTAGATCTTTTTTTAGAAAGTTGCAAGAAACTATTGAAAGCAAAACTGATGCTGAAAGTAAGAGTGTAGGTAATGAACGAAAACAGCGAAATATATTCATATTGTGCAATGTTAAAGTAACGTCTGTGTTAAATTAAGACACTAGATTGTAAAATTGCAACAATTGATACTAACTGCCCTTGATATTTTTATTAATTTTGCAAAACTTATTTACGTTATTGGTGTTTGTAAGTGAAATGAAGTGATTTACGTACAAAAATTAAATAAATATAAATGGACATTTTCGCAAAATTTGAAAACAGACTTGGACCGATAGGTGACTATGCAGAGAAGGCACCTGGATATTTCGCATTTCCAAAGCTGGAAGGTGAAATCGGAAATCGTATGAAATTTCAGGGGAAAGAGAAAATAATCTGGAGTCTGAACAACTATTTGGGACTGGCAAATCACCCAGAAGTGCGCAAGGCAGATGCTGAAGCTGCTGCTACCTATGGATTGGCATCGCCAATGGGTGCTCGTATGATGAGTGGTAATTCTGACAATCACCTAAGACTAGAAAAAGAACTGGCGGAATTTGTGGGTAAAGAAGATGCCATGTTGTTCAACTTTGGCTATCAGGGTATGGTATCTACTATCGATACTTTGTGTGGTAGACATGATGTGGTGGTATATGATGCTGAAAGCCATGCATGTATCATAGATGGTTTGCGCCTGATACCTAGTCACCGTTATGTATACAAACACAACGACATTGCAGACTGCGATAAGCAGTTGGCTCGTGCCACTGAAATGGTGAAAAAGACAGGTGGTGGTATACTGGTGATAACAGAAGGGGTCTTTGGAATGAGTGGTAACCAAGGCAAAATACGTGAACTAGCTGTGCTGAAGGAAAAATATCAGTTCCGTTTGTTTGTAGATGATGCACATGGCTTCGGTACAATGGGTAAAACAGGTGCTGGTATAGGCGAAGAGCAAAACTGCATGGAAGATATAGATATCTATTTTTCTACGTTTGCGAAGTCTATGGCAAGCATTGGTGGTTTCTTAGCAGCCGATAAAAAGATTCTAACTTTCCTGAGATACAATATGCGCTCACAGATTTATGCCAAATCTTTGCCAATGGCATTTGTGGTGGGCAATCTGAAGCGTTTGGAACTCTTACGCTCGAAACCAGAACTTCGCGAAAAATTATGGAATAATGTTCGCAAGTTGCAAGATGGATTTAGAGAAAGAGGTTTTGACTTGGGCACTTCAAACACTCCAGTTACACCGGTATTTATGAAAGGTGGCCTATATGATGCGGTACAATTAACCTATGACCTACGTGAGAATTTCGATATTTTCTGCTCAGTAGTGGTATACCCAGTTATTCCGAAAGGACAAATAGAACTTCGGATCATACCTACTGCGGCGCATACAGACCAAGATATAGACGAAACTTTAGCTGCATTTTCAGCGATACGCGAGAAATTAGAAAATAAACTATATCCTCAAGAAATGCCACAAGTAAGTGTTGGGGCTTAATATTAAAATATAAACAATAAAATGCGCGAGCGTGACGAAAGTTGCGCTCGTTTTTTTATATAAAACATGAATAATAGTCTGTATCGAAAAAGGACTTAGATGCGAATATAGTAATACAGCGATATTATATTAAATTGCGCTAGCTATTACATACAAAAATGTCGTAGCCAATAAATAATGGTAAAAAAATTATTAAGTGCGCTAATACTTTGTATTGCTATTACTACATTAAGCTATGCGAGATCTGAAAAAACCGCACAATTATCTGCTAGAACAAAGCTGTATCTACATCAAATTGCAAAAGCAGAAAACAAAAAAGCACCTATTAAAGGATATGTGTATAAGCACATAGGGGGCAAATGGTATGTGAGCGCCCTGATAAAAGTAAATGAAGATGTGAATGAGGCTGCTGTTATAGCTACGGGTTCAAAAATAGGGACCAAAGCCGGTAAAATATGGACTATGCAAATACCTCTCGGAGGTATAGCCGACCTAGCAAAAGTAGCTGGTGTAACCCACATTGACGTAGATGCACCAATAGCACCTACTATGGATGCTGCTAGAAAAACCACCCGAGCCGACTCAGCCCAAAAAGGATTTAACCTACCCATGCCTATGACAGGAAAAGGTGTGGTAGTAGGTATAATAGATGCAGGATTTGATTATGACCACCCTACCCTGTACGATAGCCTGCACGGCGAATACAGAGTAAGAAGAGTATGGGCACAAAAAGGAAGTGGCACACCTCCTGCCGGCTACACCTACGGCAATGAATATACTGACTCTAATGCTATGAGAGCCGCTGGATGCGATACATCTATAACATCGCATGGTACACATGTGGCAGGTATAGCAGCAGGATCGGGATACGGAAGTAATGCCACTAATAATAGATTTAGAGGAATGGCTTATGAGAGTGATATGGTTTTTGTAGGTATAATGCCCGCGCCCAACCAGTGGGTAACTGGTGGGGTAACAGATGTGATAGATGGCATGAACTATATTTATAGCTATGCCAATAGTGCCGGTAAACCTTGTATAGCTAATTTGAGCTGGGGCAGCAGCATGGGCCCACACGATGGTCATTCGCTTTTTAGTCAGGCTTGCGACGCATTAACAGGGCCTGGTAAAATTTTCACCTGTTCGGCAGGTAATAGTGGAGAAGATACAATTCACTTGCAAAAAACGTTCACAACTGCAGACAACAGTGTCAGTACTTTTGTGACCTTTTCCCCATATTTAGATACAAATAACCAAAAAACATGGGTAGATATTTGGGGTGATACTAGTAAAAGTTTTTGCTTGAGTTTGAAACTATACAATGGTATGTCAGGTACTGACTCTACGATCAGTATTTGTCTTTCAGACACAGTACAAGATTATGCACTTATTGGGGCCGATGGAGATACATGCTTTGTAAATGTAAGTATGGTAGCTAGTGAATATAACGGTAAACCACATGCTTTTGTATCGTTTCATAGCTATACTGCTGATAACATATGTCTTACAGCCACTGGCGTAGACGGCACAATAGATATGTGGGAAGGTTACATATCACCACCCACTGGATATTACGGTGCACTAAAAAAACTAGGGTATCCATTTGCCGTTTCTGGCGATACAAAAATGACAGTATCTGACATTAGCAGTAGTTTTTCTGCTATTTGTGTAGGTGCATATACCAGCAAGTCTTCGTTTACCAACATAAGTGGCTCTACTTTATCTTATCCGGGTGCAGTTACTGGAAGGATAGCACCATTTTCTAGTTTGGGGCCAATAGCTGATGGCCGAATAAAGCCAGATATTACTGGTCCGGGTTTTTCGGTAGCATCAGCCGTAAGTTCTTTTGACCCTGAGTATTTTACTGGTGGCGATAATTACATTACAGTTATTAGCAAGACTACTATAGGTAGCCGTACTTACCCATATGCAATGTCAGCTGGTACTTCTATGTCGTCTCCTGCAGTGGCTGGAATAATTGCCCTTATGCTGCAAGTAAATCCCAACCTTAATCCTGATTCTGTAAAAAGCATAATCAATGCAAATGCCATAACAGACATTTATACTGGTATTTTACCAGCAGCAGGCAATAATACTTGGGGCCACGGAAAAATAAACGCCTACAAGACACTTCGTTATTTAGCACAACAAGCAAGTGTAGACAACACACTTACACAGGACCCTATAGACTGTATGATGTTCCCGAATCCATCAAAAGGGCAAAGTACAATTAGCTATGTTAGTTCTGGTAATGAGTTGCTACATGTAACAGTATTTGACATTGCAGGAAAAGTGATACTAAACAATGAATGGTATGTGAAAAGAGGTGGAAACCTAATGAATGTAAATATTCAAAATTTCTCAAAGGGTATTTATTTTGTAAAAATAACCAACGGTAAAAAATGGGCCACTATAAAACACATTGTGGAATAATGGCATTGAAAACAAACAATTAATGACCATATTTTGTAGAAACTAATTTATTTTATAACAAAACACTTGCAATTACTACCCTTATATATTATCTTAACAGTCGTAAATTCGCATCCTTTAAAATCATGATCCTATAAATATGAGGGAAATGCGAGTGATTTTAATAACTCTTAGTTAAAAATCTATCATGAACGCTGTTAGCAAGAAACAATATAATTTAAAAGAGGAATTACAACAATATTTTGGTTTTGATACCTTCAAGGGTGAACAAGAAAAAATAATATCAAGCATTTTATCTGGCAGAGATACATTTGTAATAATGCCTACTGGTGGTGGTAAATCATTGTGTTATCAATTGCCGGCTTTGTTGAGTGATGGTGTTGCTATAGTGGTTTCGCCACTGATAGCCCTTATGAAAAATCAAGTTGACCTTATAAGGGGGTATAGCTCCAGAGACAACATAGCACACTTTCTAAACTCAACACTTAGCAAAGCACAGCAAAAGAAAGTAAAAACTGACCTGACTGAGGGACGTACTAAAATGCTGTATGTAGCCCCTGAAACACTTACAAAACAAGAAAATATAGCATTCTTTGCTGATCTTCAGATATCATTTATAGCTGTAGATGAGGCGCATTGTATATCGGAATGGGGGCATGATTTCAGGCCAGAGTATCGCAAATTGCGCGATATGATAGATATGATCAATCCTGAATTACCAATTATAGCACTTACAGCCACTGCCACCCCAAAAGTACAGGATGACATTGTAAAGAACTTGAATCTTAGGAATGCAAATATATTTATTGATTCTTTCAACAGACCTAATCTATACTATGAAATTGTTCCTAAGATAACTAAGGAGCAAACATTAAAAAGCATTGTGAAGTTCATAAACACAATGAAAGGTAAAAGTGGTATCATATACACACTTAACCGTAAAACAACTGAAGAGCTAGCCCAAACACTACAAGCTAATGGTATTAGTGCAGTGGCATATCATGCGGGTTTAGAGTCGCAGATAAGATCTACAAGGCAAGATCAATTTTTGATGGAGAAGGTAGATGTAATAGTAGCTACAATCGCATTTGGCATGGGTATTGATAAGCCAGATGTGCGCTTTGTGATACACTACAACATTCCTAAATCTTTAGAAAACTATTATCAGGAAACTGGTAGAGGAGGACGAGATGGAATGGAAGGTAAGTGCTTGTTGTATTATTCGCACAAGGACGTGCAAAAGTTGGAACACCTCATGCGCGATAAACCACTTAGCGAACGCGAAATGGGCGCTCAGTTGATATCAGAAACGCTTGCCTATGTAGAGAGTGGTGTATGCCGACGTAGACTATTGCTACATTATTTTGGAGAAGAATATAAAAACGAAAATTGTGGTAACTGCGATAACTGTAAGAACCCTAAAGAAAAACTAGAAGTAAAGGATAGTATAAAGATTACGCTTGATGCGATCTCTGAACTTGATGAACGATTTGGGATAGATTATGTGGTCAATGTAATACTTGGAAGAGCAAACCCACAAATTCAGACATTTAGACACGATAAACTCAAGTCTTTTGGGGCTGGTCTTATAATGGAGATGGATGCCAATTTTTGGAATTCACTTATTCGTCAAATGATGCTGGAAGGCATGATTAGAAAGGATATAGAAGAGTATGGTTTACTTAAAATAACTGAAAAGGGTCATAAATTTCATAAAAAACCATATTCTATCATGGTGGCTCTCAACCACAAGTACGAAGATGCAACGTGCGATGATGAAGAAGCAGGTGGTGGTAGTAGTGGTCCAGCTACTACAGACCCAGTACTTTTTGAGATGTTGAAAGACCTACGCAAACAGGTGGCCAGAGAAAAGAATTTACCACCATTTGTGATATTCCTTGAAAACTCGTTGGAAGACATGGCTACCAACTACCCTACTACTCTGGGTGAGTTGGAAAAGATACAAGGTGTAAGCAAAGGAAAAGCAATCAGGTATGGCAGCAAATTTGTGGAACTAATATCTGCGTATGTAGAGGAAAATGACATTGTGAAGCCAGACGACTTTGTAATGAAAAGCGTAGTGAACAAAAGTGGCATGAAGGTTTTTATCATTCAGAACATTGATAAAAAAATTCCACTTGAAACCATAGCAAAAAACAAAGGTCTAACGCTACCTGACTTGCTAGTAGAAATGGAAACGATCGTAGCTAGTGGTACTCGACTGAACTTGGACTATTGCCTGGAAAACGAACTAGACGAATATGAACAGGAAGACATTTTTGATTATTTCAGAAACAGTCATGACGATGATATGGATAGTGCTTATGAGGAATTTAAAGACAGAGATGTAAGCGTAGAACACCTGAAGATGATGCGAATCAAATTTATGAGTGAATACGCTAACTAACAAATTCCTACAAAATGGTAAACAGACAAGCTTGGCAAACAATACATAATGAATTGACGGCTACAGGGGTTACCCTTGTAGCCGTTTCTAAAACAAAACCAGCTAGTGACATACAAGAACTGTACGACATAGGTCAACGTCACTTTGGTGAAAACTATGTTCAGGAACTAGTAGAAAAACAAGCACTACTCCCCAAGGATATAATTTGGCATTACATTGGGCATTTACAGACCAATAAGGTTAAGTACATTGCTCCGTTTGTGACAATGATACATGCCGTAGATAGCTTCAAGTTGCTAGCAGAAATTAACAAGTATGCACATAAAAGCCAAAGAAGTATAGATATTCTACTACAACTTCATGTAGCAGAGGAAGAGACAAAATTTGGGATGGATGAGAAAGAAGTACTAACATTGCTAGAATATTATACTGCTCAAATAGAAACACTGCAGAATATAAGAATATGTGGACTCATGGGTATGGCATCTAACTCAGATGACCAAGTGAAGATAAAGGGTGAATTTGTACGGATACATAATTTTTTCAAATACCTATCAGAAACAACATTTTTCAACAAACCTTATTTTTCAACTTGCTCAATAGGTATGAGTTCCGATTACAAAACGGCAATTGAAGCAGGAGGAAATATGGTGCGGATAGGTAGTTTACTGTTTGGTAGCAGATAAGTACATTTCGTTACAATTTAGCTAAGGCAGTGGGTAGTCCGTCCATGCTCTCTTTGTTGTTTTGAGCTTTGTATTTTTCTACGCCCTCCTCCCCTATTTTGGTAGCCCATTTTATAGCATGGTCACGTTCTCCTGCATATTCATATAAAGGAACACTGTATCCGCAAGATGTTTGAACTTTGTGTATATCTGCCACAATTATCTGTCTTATAGCTAATTGTGGTTTGAAGTGGCTATACAACTCTTCCCATTCGGGTTGTGAAGGTAACACTGTATAACCAGTGCCATAAAGGCGCATGATGTTGGGTGGACCATCAAAGGCGCAGAACATTATAGTAATTCGTCCATTCTCTAAGATATGCGCAGATGTTTCATTGCCACTCCCCGTTACATCCAGATATGCCACTTTGTTTGGGGTCAATACCTTAAAGCTATCAAGCCCTTTTGGCGACAAATTGATGTGACCATCTGCAGTAAGGGGCGCAGTAGCAACAAAAAACATTTTCTGGTGTTTTATAAACTTACTGTGCGAGGGAGATATAGCATCTGAAAACTTACTCATACTGTAAAGTTGAGAAAAACCAGCGAATAAAGTCTGATTAGAATTGATTTTATCTAATAACTAACATTAGCGCAGCACTAATCTTAGTTATACTGCATTAATTCAACGTTTCTTAAAGATTAATTTTGCAGCTTGATCAGGAAGAACTACATTTGCATCACAATAGCGCGAGGTAGAGCAGCGGTAGCTCGTCGGGCTCATAACCCGAAGGTCATAGGTTCGATCCCTGTCCTCGCTACTAAAGAGGGAACATGCAATTCATATTGCAGTTCCCTCTTTTCTTTATCCCCTAAAACCCTTGCCAATCTTGCAATGTAGCGGAATGCTTCATTTACTTTTGGGGTTCGACACTGGTCTTTTTTTCGATCTAAGCAAAGCTCTTTTGAAATCATCATTTATCACCAGCGAATTAGCGGAAACAAGAACTTATTTAACCCGCCAAAACTGTAAACTAAAACTCCGTACTATATCATGTGCTAATTAAAAGACTGACGAGACAAAGTGGGATCAAGTTGAATAGTTGGGGGATGAAAAATAAAATTGTTGCTTTGCGGTCAAAACCGGATCAAGTTGAGCGACAACTACCAAGCATTGATTTCCCTATTACTTCCTGAGGGGATTTT
>JAIXSZ010000050.1 GCA_027484425.1 Sphingobacteriales bacterium | reverse complement strand
CTCCTGCTCCTGCAAAGAAAGCAGCTCCTGCTAAAAAAGCAGCTCCTGCTCCTGCAAAGAAAGCAGCTCCTGCTAAAAAAGCAGCTCCTTCAACGGATGCAGCTCCACAAAATGCCGCAGCTCCTAAAAAAGTTGCAGCGAAAAAGAATGCTGGTCCTGTTAAGGCAGCCGCTAAAAAGAAGTAAGATTTATTTTAGCGATCTTAAAAAAAGGCTATTCCAAATAGCCTTTTTTTTATGCAACAACTTGTCTTTTTATTCCAATAATCATCCGACTACAAGATTTAACTGACTATTTTTTTAAGGAATGGTGATATGTGTGCTCTGCACAAATTCACCTCTGAAAATAGATCCATGAGTGTCGAAGTCGATAGTATCGTCTGTCGTAAAGTATCTGGTAATTCCCATTTGCGTTAGGCGACTATTCATTTCTGGATGACGTTGCAGATACATGGCCAAACTCTGGGCTACTATATTGCCTTGGGAAACAACATTAATATTTTCAGGTAAGAATTTTTTGATTTTATCTATCAATAAAGGATAATGGGTACATGCCAATAGTATTGTATCTATGCCTGAATCTTGGTTTAATAAATCATTCAAATATTTTTGAACAAAGTAGTCGGCACCTTCCTGCTCGTATTCTCCGTTTTCTATAAGCGGCACCCACATAGGGCATGCTTGCTGATATACCTCTAAATGGGGATAAAAGTGGCTTATTTCAATTTTATATGACTCAGAAGCTACAGTTCCCTTTGTACCTAACACACCCACTTTGCCCGAGGTAGTATAATTACCGATTACTTCTGCTGTAGGTCTTATTACCCCTAAAACTCTATTATCTGGCGCCAATAAAGGCAAATCTTGTTGTTGTATTGTACGCAGAGCTTTGGCCGATGCAGTATTGCAGGCAAGTATTACAAGCGGGCAACCCATATTGAAGAACCACTCTACACACTGCCGAGTATACTGATGAACAGTATCGTATGAACGATTGCCGTAGGGTGCTCGTCCATTATCGCCCAGGTATATGTAGTCATAATCAGGCAGAAGGGCAGCTATAGACTTAAAAACCGTCAAACCACCATAACCAGAATCGAAGATACCTATAGGATGTGTCACTTTCGCCAACTTTTAAAATGTAAATAAATGTATCATCCTCTTCATGAAGGTACAAGGAAATAAAGTTCTATACAAAAGAGAGAGGTCTCATCTGGAATGCACCAGTGAGACCTCTTTAAAAAATTAATGTTGAAATCTAAGAATTAGTTTGCAACAACTATTTGTTTAACGATAGAACCGTTAGTACCGTTGATGTTTACCATGTAAGTACCGTTAGCCATATCAGCTACAGAAACTGTAGCAGTGTGCTGTGTAGCTGTAGGAACACTAACAGTTTTCACTACACGACCCTGAAGATCCATGATAGTAACAGTAGAAGATTGAGCTTTAGTCCAGTTGATGCTGATGTTCAAAGTACCCTGAGAAGGAACAGGATAAAGTGTAGCAGTACCGCCTGCGTTGCTTACATTCTTAACAGAGTTTACAAAAGAACCATAGTAATAGTTAGCTTTAGTATCCCCAAAAGCAAAAGTCCAACCAATGCTGATGTCGTTAGACTGACGAGTAGAAGAAGTCAACTGTCTGTTGCTGTTGTAAGTATAAGCATATTTGTACTTATCTGCCCAAGAACCACTACCAGTAGTATCCCAAGTCTGAGCTATTTCTGTCTGTGGATTGCCACTTGTGAAATTGCTGTATAAGCTCAGCATGTCATTCACATAAGCTGTACCATCATAATTCTGGTGAAGCTTAGTAGTTTGGTTGTTAGAAGAATCGTAAGTATACGTAAACAATTCTGTGTTGTCCCATGCTGCACCGTCCCAAGTACTGTGAGCAGCGGTCAACATTTTATTAGCTGAATTGTAAGTATAGTTAGTTTGATCAGTGAAAACTGGTGAAGAAGCAACGAAGTTTGATTTAGTTTCGTTGATAACATTTCCAGCAATATCATAATAATACAAAGTTTGGCTACTTGGCACGTAACTAGCTATACCATCCCACAATTGAAACTGATCTTGGTATAACTGGTTAGCAGAATTGTAGCTATAAGCATTACGTGAATCGGTAATCCAAGCAGAAGTACCATCCCAATGCTGGGTAACCATGCTAGCTTTTTTATTGCTGCTATTGTAGGTGTAAATGTATTTGAATTTGTTTACCCAAGACAAAGTGAATAAACCATCCCATTCCTGTGTTACCTTAGTTGTAAGATTATTGCTGGCATCAAACTCCTGCAATGTTCTCATGTTGTTATTCTGTGTATCTCCTGCTGTAAAACTCCAGTTGTTAGCCTCATCAAACCTAAGAAGGCTCTTCAGATCACCGCCTCTAGAAGTAGAAAGATAATTGTATGCGGTAGAATCGAAACGTTTGAATTCTGCACCATTGTGCGTCCAGTGCGCTTGTGCTGTCAGTCTAGTAGATTGAGCCTGAGCGTCCTGCGAAAGTACTACTACAGGTATTGCAAGTGTTAAGAGTAGCTTCATTTTGTTCATAAAAGGCAATTTAATTTGATTTATTTAAGGTACAAACAGAAAAACCATACAATGATAGTAATAAATTTTGGGAAAATACAAATTTCAGCCAAAAATTGTTGTGTCAATACACATCGCTATTCGGCGTACTGATAACTACACAATTTGACTTCCCACTTTACCGATGGGAACCATTTGACGTAATCAGTGACAGGTAAATAAGTAATCCTATCTAGAATGCGGTAAATTAGTGTTCAGGTGAGCAAAATAGCTACCAAAATTGAACATAATAGATTTAAAACGCACATAATACAATAAATAGTAAGGTACAAAGCACTGTTTAACATATCGTTCTTCGATAATGATATATTGTTATTCCTAAAAAGTCGTTAATACCCGCCTATTTCACTATTTTTGAGCTTTTTCTAACCATAATATTTTCCCCTCATGTGGCATAATACAGCCGCGTTTATTATAAAATACCGGATTGCCCTGCTTGTTATATTACTCACTGCAACTGGTATAATGGGCTATTTTGCAGCTCAGGTGAAACTCAGTTACGAGTTCACGAGTGCTGTGCCTACTGATAACCCGAAGTATATAGAATATCAGAATTTCAGAAAACAATTTGGTGAAGATGGCAACCTGATGGTAATAGGTGTGCAGACAGACAGATTCTTTTCAACTGAGTTTTTTAACGACTACGCCATACTAGCGAAAGATATTGCCAAAGTAAAGGCTGTAGAAAATGTCCTTAGTGTTCCTGGAGCAATTACCCTTATAAAAGATACTGTTACATCAAAACTCAAGGTGATGCCCATTGCTGGCAATCCACCTTACAACAACGTAGACAGCATCAGACAAACATTTGAAAATCTACCAGTTTATAAAGGGTTCTTGTATAACCCCTATACCAAAGCCTACATGATGGCAGTGCGTATAGATAAAGTGGTACTAAACTCCAAAGACAGAGCGGGGGTGATCAATGCCATAGTAGATCTTGGGAATGCATTTGGTGAAAAACACAAAACAGAAATTCATTACTCCGGCCTTCCGCTCATACGCACACAAATGGCAATGAAGGTACAGGCAGAGATGAAACTATTTCTAATTCTTTCCTTTGTACTTACAGCTGTTATTCTGGTAATATTCTTCCGCTCGCTGGTAGCTGTGCTAGCATCTATGATGGTAGTAGCTATAGGTGTGATATGGTCAGTGGGCACGATAGTATTGTTGGGTTACAAAATTACGCTCCTTACAGCACTCATTCCACCACTCGTAGTAGTAATAGGCATACCCAATTGCGTATACCTACTCAATAGATACCACTACGAGTATCACCGCAACCCCAACAAGATGAAGTCGCTGCTGCGAATGGTGGATCGTATGGGCATTGTTACGTTCTTCACCAATCTTACTGCTGCTATAGGGTTTGGCGTGTTCTTTTTTACAAAGAGTGTATTGCTCAAGGAATTCGGGCTAGTAGCTGGCATCAATATTATAGCACTATTTTTTATATCACTGGTGTTTATACCTGCTTTTTTCAGTTTCCTACCACCACCGAATGTAAAACACACTAGCTATCTGGAAAGTGGTTGGGTAAACAAACTGCTTACCCGTATCACCAATTGGGTGTTTGAGCACAGAATGACCATTTACGGTTTCACCATCTTAGTATGTGCATTGTCGGTATGGGGCCTTACAAAACTTCGCAATGATGCTCATATAGTAGATGACCTACCTAAAGAAGACAAAGTATCTGTTGACCTAAAGTTTTTTGAAAAGAACTTTAAAGGTGTAATGCCATTAGAGATAGTGATTGATACACGCAAAAAGCGAGGTGTAATATCAGGTCTGGGGGTAATACGCAAGATGGATGAATTATGTGCTGTGCTTGAGACTTACCCTGAGATTGGTAAACCCTTGTCTATTACTAACGGAGTTAAGTTTGCTTCACAGCAATATTTTGGTGGCGATACCTCCTATTTTGCAGTACCTGGCGATTTTGGAGCAGCATTCCTTCAACCCTATTTATCTGCCAAAAACGATACTACTAAAAACAGCCTTTTCAGCAAACTGCTGTTGTCGTTTATAGACAGTAACAAACAAAAGGCACGTATCAGCGTAGGTATGGCAGATGTGGGCTCGCGTAAGCTACCTGCTTTGCTCAATTCTATTCGCCCTAAAGTGTACCAGATATTCGACAGCACTAAGTATCAGATCACCTTTACCGGCACCAGCATCACCTTTTTGGAGGGTAGCAAGTTTATAGTAGATAGCCTTAGAGATAGCCTTATTCTTGCCTTCCTCATCATATTTGGTTGTATGGTAGCATTGTTCAGGTCTTGGCGCATTTTGCTTATCTCTATCATAGTCAATATTGTACCGCTTCTTATTACAGCAGGGCTTATGGGCTGGGTGGGCATTCGCATCAAGCCTTCTACTGTACTCGTGTTCAGTGTGGCACTAGGTATTACTATCGATGTTACTATTCGTTTTCTGGTCAATTTCAAACAAGAACTTGCCCGCCACGACGATAGCATAGCCGATACGGTACACCGCACCATACACGACACTGGGCTAAGTATAATTTACACTTCGCTGATTCTGATAGCTGGTTTTGGCGTATTTATGTTATCGGAGTTTGACGGCACCAAATCCTTAGGTTACCTCACCTCTATTACACTGCTGCTGGCTATGGTTACTAACCTTACTTTGCTGCCCGCATTACTGTTGTGGATGGATAAAGTAATAGAAAAGAAAAACGATGCCGCAACATTCCTGATGGGCGAAGATGATAATGACGTTATAAAACTAAACGACTAACAAACATAAAAGCGATAGCAATAAGCAATGTTTATTGCTATCGCTTTACTATCCTATATTATACTTCGACATTTTATAGTAAAGTGTTGTCCTATCTATATTCAGCAGCTTTGCGGCTTTAGATTTGTTGTATTGGGTCTCTTCCAGCGCATTAATTATTAAATCTCTTTCACTATTTGTGCTTTGCATAGCGGGTGGCTGCATCATCTCGCGCTGCACAGCTAGTAGCATCTCATTGGGGAGGGCAGCAACAGATATTTCGTCGGTGGTAGTAAGCAGCACAGCACGTTTTACAATGTTTCTCAACTCACGCAGATTGCCCGGCCAGTCATACCTCATAAACAACAACTCCACATCCTTAGAAATTCCTCTTATCTTTTTGCCTAACTCAGCATTGGTTTGTTTTATGAAGTAGTCTACAAACAACATGATGTCTTCCCGTCGCTCATGTAGCGAAGGAACCTGAATCTTAAACTCATTGAGCCGGTGATAAAGGTCATCTCTGAATTTTCCGTTTTTTACAGCATTGAGCAAATTTTCGTTAGTTGCAGCTATAATGCGTACATCTATGTTTATCTGCTTGTTACTGCCAACGGGTTGTATCACCCGCTCCTGTAGTGCCCTTAGCAGTTTCACCTGTATCTCGTAGCTCAGGTTACCTACCTCATCCAAAAATATAGTACCTCCATCAGCTGCCTCAAACTGACCCACCTTTTGCTGCAAGGCTCCGGTAAAAGCACCTTTTACATGTCCAAACAGCTCACTACCTGCAAGGTCAGCTGAAAGGGCACCACAGTCTAGTGCCACAAATGCCTTGCTGCTCCGCTTACTGAAGTTATGAATGCTCCTAGCTGCCAGTTCCTTACCGGTGCCACTGTCGCCCTGTATGATGACCGAAAAATCGGTAGGTGCTACCAGCTTTATATACTCATGTAGCTGCTGCGATACCACGCTGGTACCCTCTATAAACTTAGGGGCTTTGACAACAGGTGCTGTCATCGCATCTTTTTTGCTGAGTGCTTCTTGTATTATCAGCAGCAGCTCGTCATGGTTTACAGGCTTGGTAATGTAGTCGTATGCACCAGAGCGAATGGTTTTGACAGCTATACGCACATCATGAAAACTAGTCATGATGATAGGTGCGGTATGTTTGTAGTTGCTGTGCAGTATAGTCAGCAAATCCATACCTAGCCCATCGGGCAGCCTATAGTCTAGCAATGCCAAATCAAATTTTTTGGTGAGCAAGCTAGCCTTGCCTGTCTTTACATTGTGGGCTACAGTAACGTCATAGCCATGCCTGAGGAGAAATTGCTCCAAAAGTTGGCTAAAGGTTATATCATCTTCTACTATTAGTACGCTTATCATGAGGGTATGTGAGTTACAAATATCGTACAATTATCGGTGTGCTGTAGCAGACCCCATTGTGGCACTACATTTTAAACCACTATCTGCAACCTGAAAACACAATAATTATTTACAAATAACACAATAGCTACAACTTATAACACTGTTAATACAGTACCACCGATACTGCATTTACCTTATATTTGTAGTTGAAAATCATAATACAGATGAGTGTACATTCATTTCAGGAACATTTTGATAGCCTGATAGACAGAGACGTGACGATAGAGCCGAAGGATTGGATGCCGGATGATTACCGGAAAACGCTTATCAGGCAGATATCACAACACGCACACAGCGAAATAATAGGTATGCTGCCGGAGGGCAACTGGATAACCAGAGCCCCATCGCTACGCCGAAAGGCAGTATTGCTTGCCAAGGTGCAAGACGAAGCCGGACATGGCTTATACCTCTACAGTGCCGCAGAAACACTGGGCATCAGCAGAGATGAAATGTATAACCAACTACATACGGGCAAGGCCAAATATTCTTCCATATTCAACTACCCTACCCTTACCTGGGCAGATATGGGTGCTATAGGCTGGCTGGTAGATGGTGCTGCTATTATGAACCAGGTGCCACTATGCCGCACTTCTTACGGACCTTATGCCCGTGCCATGGTGCGTGTGTGTAAGGAAGAAAGCTTCCATCAGCGCCAAGGGTTTGAGATAATGCTTACCCTGTCTAAAGGCACAGAAATACAGCGCAAACTGGCTCAGGATGCATTCAACCGCTGGTGGTGGCCATCGCTTATGATGTTTGGACCGCCAGATGCTGAAAGCCCCAACACAGAGCAGAGTGTACGCTGGCGCATTAAGCGTTTCACGAATGATGAACTGCGCCAGAAGTTTGTAGATGTTACGGTGGAGCAGGCACGTGTTCTGGGTCTGGAAATGCCCGACAAAGACATAAAGTGGAATGAAGAGCGTGGACACTATGACTTCGGGAAAATAAACTGGTCGGAGTTTTATAATGTGGTGAAAGGTAATGGTCCGTGCAACAAACAACGCATAGAAGCTCGCCGCAAAGCATGGGATGAAGGCAAATGGGTGCGCGATGCTGCTATGGCACATGCCGAAAAACGCAAAGCACGCCAGAGCGAAGTAAAAGCTGCATAAGCGCTTCTGTGAAAAAAAGAATACAATAACCAGCAATACCAATAATGACCAACGACAAACTGAATAATAGTAAAAACGAATGGCCTCTGTGGGAAGTATTCATACGCAGCAAGGCGGGTCTGGACCACAAACACGCAGGTAGCCTGCATGCTGCAGATGCACAAATGGCTATAGAAAACGCACGCGATGTATACACCCGCCGCATGGAAGGTGTAAGCATATGGGTGGTAGAGAGTAAGCACATACAGGCATCAGACCCTGGCGAAGCCGACTCTATGTACGACCCCGCAAGTGATAAAATATACCGCCATCCTACGTTTTACAATCTGCCCGACGAAGTGAAGTATATGTAATACCCAGCGGTATCCGTACAATAATGAATTGATGTAAACAGTGTGCCTCGTCTTACCCGGTGAGGCACACTGTTTACTATAAATACTACAATAATGAACTTAGCTTATACGCTCCGTCTTGCCGACGACGCATTGATTATAGGTCACAGACTGAGTGAGTGGTGTGGCCATGGCCCCATACTGGAACAAGATATAGCCCTCACCAATACTGCACTAGACCATCTGGGGCGTGCTCGCAGCCTGTGCCAATATGCGGCTGCGCAATACAATGCCGCAACTGCCGAAGAAAAGAAAAACAGCTTTTCGTCTGTGGCCATTCAGCAACTTACTGAAGCTGGCAAAGAACTAACAGAAGACGACATAGCCTATCTGCGCGATGGCTGGGACTACAGAAACCTGCTGCTGCTAGAACAACCCAATATAGACTGGGCATTTACGGTAGCTCGTGCGTTCTATTATGACACGTTCAATTACTATTTCTTCACCCACCTCAAAAACAGCAGTGATAGCACACTGGCTGCTATAGCCGAAAAATCCCTGAAAGAAGTAACCTACCACCTGCGCTGGAGCAGCGAATGGGTAGTGAGGCTGGGCGATGGCACCGACGAAAGCCACAACCGTATGCAACAAGCTATAAATGAACTGTGGCAGTATACCGGAGAGCAGTTTGTGATGAATGATGCAGACAATGAAGCTGCAAGTACTGGCGTAGGGGTGAATCTGGCAGAGATACTGCCCCTATGGACGGCTAGGATAGCAGAGATACTGCAAGAAGCCACACTAAGCATGCCACCCGCTGGTAGCTGGATGCAACAAGGAGGCAAGGAAGGCCGCCATACTGAGCACCTGGGCTACATACTGGCAGAAATGCAACACATGCAGCGTACCTACCCAGGCATGGAGTGGTAAAAAACTACATTGATATACACACAAAAGTGGCTGCCTCTGAAATCTATATTTCCTGAGCAGCCACTTTCTTTTTGTGCCATAATATATTTTACTACCCACCTAGCACTATCACCGAATAACCGCGGGTACACAAACAAAACACATCAGCGGCAAACGCACTTAGCCCTGCATGTAGCATTTGCCATTACTCCTTCACCACCTTACCCACCCATACATCATTTACACGCACCATATACACTCCTGGGGGATGGTGGGTTATATCCACCGTTACTTTATTCGCCTTTTTATACGCCTGTTCATACACTAATTGCCCCAATACATTGCACAAAGCCACTTTGGTAACACCACTACCTTCTACAGTAATTTCGCCAATGGCAGGGTTGGGGTAAAGCAACACCTCCCCCACATAATTTGTACTCATCTCTTGCACGCCCAAGGGAAGACAACTAGGATTAAAAGACACCTTTCTTACACGCCTGTTTGCAGACTCTGCAATGTATAAATTACCGCATGTGTCGTACACCAAACCAGCTGGATAGTTAATAGATGCTGCCGTTGCAGGTCCTCCATCACCACTATAACCACTCACTCCATTACCAGCAATAGTATGTATAATTCCATCATCGTCTATCCTCAGTATCCTACTGTTGTATTTATCTGCAATAACTAAATTTTTCGCCCTATCGAATGTGAGTCTAACTGGATTAATTTGAGCGTTAGTTGCAGGAATACCATCAACTGTGTATGTAAAAGAACCATTTCCAGCTATTGTAGAAATTATTCCTGACGTGTCAACTTTCCTCACTTTTGCTGAATTCATATCAGCTATGTATAAATTACCATCATTATCAATAGATAATCCTGCTATCCAATTAAATGTAGCATTAGTTGCAAAACCACCATCACCGGTACCTGTTGCACTTAATGTTCCATTTCCTGCAACAGTCGATATAACACCTGCTGTATCTATCTTTCTGACTCTAAAATTAACCTGATCAGCAATATATAAATTACCAATAACATCAATGCATATATCTTGAATTCCTCCCAAATTTGCTGAAGTAGCTGATATGTTATCACCATTATATCCACTCACTCCTGTTCCAGTAATTGTTGTAATTACGCCAGAACTATAGATAATTTTCCTAACTCTGTAGTTATTTAAATCATCAATATATATATTCCCCGCTGCATCTATTGCTATTGCAGTAGGATTACTTAACAAAGCAGAGGTAGCAGGAATACCGTCCCCGTTATACCCTGAAACTCCGGTACCAGCAATAGTTTCAATTATACCTAAAGGACTGACCCTTCTAACTTTATGTCCCAATACATCAGCCACGTAATAATTGCCGAATTTATCGAAAGCACCACCATTTGGACCATTTATTGAGGCATTTGTAGCAGGCCCACCATCACCTACTACCCCACTGCTGGTACCATTACCAGCAAATGTGGTGATTATTTGAGATTTCACACTCAGAGACAACAAGCATACAAATACAAGCAGAATAGGTTTCATTGTAATAGTCTTAAAATAATTAAACAGTAATAAATTCTTCTCCCCCTTTCATCAATATATATCGCAGCATTTCCTAAACTATTCTAAATAGAAGAGTTTATCACAAAAATATTTTTACACAAACACTACTAACCGAGCGAAACATAAGGATTAAACGAATGTAAGCATATCCTTCATAACACCCAAATAATCAACTCCCGAATAGCTACTTCAGCCATTTATAGGCTACTACGTATACCACCAATACAACTGTACAACACCAGCGCATAGTACCGCTGCTACAAACAACATTCCTATTTGTTGCGCACTTTTACTTACCTACCCACAACTCCCAAAATTTATCATTGCATTTTCCGCGCTATTTGTTTGTATTTGATAATCAAAATCATACTTTTAAGTATATAAAACACAAGTATGGCACTTGAAAAGAAAATATTTATAGTAGATGACAATGAAATGCTGTCTATGGCGCTGGAAGACTACCTGACACGCCGGGTAGACCATGAGGTGATGACCTTCACCACCGGCGAAGAGTGTATGGAAAACATAACCGAAGACCCCGATGTAATAATACTAGACTACAACCTGAACTCTGAAAACCCAGAGGCTGCTAATGGCGCACAGATAATGGCTGCCATCAAGGCACACAACAGTAGTATCTACGTTATTATGTTATCTAGCCAAGACGCACACGGCAACTCGCTGGAATCGCTCATAAAAGGTGCCGATAACTATGTACTGAAAAACGAAGCAGCCTTTGAGCAGATAGCTACTATTATAGCTGGCATCAACTGACGTGGCACCCATTACTACTACATTCCCTTCTTACTTTACTGCATTTTAGGCATCCATAATACCACATATTTTTCTCCCTATTTGCACCAATAAAAAACGCTGAAACACCTTTAAATACTGCGTTCCTTGTTTTTATAACGCGCCAAAACTATACTTTTAATAGTAGTTTTGGCGCATTATAAGAATTATGTAATGCGCCAAAACTCTATATTTTTTAGTAGTTTTGGCGCATTATAATTATCCCTCCATATGGACAACATAGTAGGCAGAACGGATGAAATAAAACTTTTGACTGGCATACTGCAGTCTGGCGAACCTGAACTTGTAGCTGTGTATGGCCGCCGGAGAGTGGGCAAAACATATCTGATACGCAATGTGTTTCGCAGGCAAATGGCGTTTGAATTGTCGGGGATACACAATGCAACACTAAAGCAGCAGTTAGAGAATTTCAGCATTGCACTTACAGCCGCTGGCGCCTCTAAGGCACTGCCACAACCTACTACCTGGATGGCGGCTTTCAGTATGCTTATTGCTCACCTTACACCCCTTATCAAAAAACGCAGAAGAGTAATATTTATAGACGAATTTCCGTGGCTGCATACACCACGCTCCGGCTTCATGCAGGCCTTTGGGCACTTCTGGAATACCTGGGCATCAAAACAAAACAACCTTACTGTAGTGATATGTGGATCGGCTGCGGCATGGATGATACAGCGGGTCATAAACAACAGAGGAGGACTACATAACAGGGTAACAAGACGACTAAGACTACTACCCTTTACCCTCAACGAAACAGAAGCATTCCTGAAATACAGAAAAGTAAACCTGGACAGACACCAGATACTGCAACTCTACATGGCTATGGGTGGTATACCCCAATACCTGAAAGAAATAGAGCCCGGCGAAAGTGCCACTCAGGCTATAGACAAGATTTGCTTCTCAAAAGACGGACTACTACACGATGAGTTCAAGAATCTATTCCTCTCTCTGTTTGAAGATGCTACACACCACATGGATATTGTGAAAACTCTAGCCCAAAAAGGTATAGGGCTCACACGTACCGAAATCATTAACACCAGCAAACTAACCACTGGCGGCAGAGCTACCAAAATACTTGACGAACTCACCGAATCGGGCTTCATTACTCCCTACATTCCATTCAACCGCACAGCCAAAGACATTGTATATAAACTCACTGATGAATACTCTAGGTTTTATGTGAAGTTTATAGAAAATAAACGATACGGTGGCGCAGGCACATGGATTCGTCTGGCTACAAGTGCTGCATGGAAAAGCTGGAGTGGAATAGTGTTTGAAAGCATATGCATGAAACACGTAAATCAACTAAAAAAAGCACTAGGTATAGCAGGGGTACATACAGAGGTATCTGTGTGGCGGCATAGACCAGCAAAAGATATACAAGGAGCACAAATAGACCTACTCATAGACCGCCAAGACATGTGTATCAATGTATGTGAAATGAAATTCACTACCGGAAAATATGAAATCACCCACCGCTATGCCAAGGAATTACAAACCAAATTACAAACATTCAGCGATGCCACGGCCACCCGAAAAACACTACTACTTACCTTGATATCCACTCATGGGGCCAAGAACTCAAAAGGCTTTCCGGGTCTATTTCAGAACGAGGTTACTATGGATGCATTGTACAAATAGCAGCAACAGGAGTGCCGCAAAAAACACTTTATATTTTTCTTAATGCCGCCAAAACTACCATTTTATACCCACTTTTGGCGCATTATAGCACAATGCTTTTTACAGGTATTTACTCAAATAATTCTGCTTTTGATTTTGGTCTGCTTTCATATAACCACTTAAATCTGCTGAGGCGAAGATTGGGGATATCTACTTTTTCTAGCGGCGACATAGTTTGTTGCACATCTTTCACAAACTTTATTTTGCTTATTTTCTGGTCGCCAAAATAGACATGCATCAGCACACTTTTGGCTTCATTTACCCCCAGATAAGCACCAGCATCATCTTTTGAAAAATAAATAGATTCAGCATCTGGTGTCACTATCATTTTACTCACCGTATTATCTCTGAAGAATGCAGTAAGTGTTTTGCCCTGCACCTGATCGTATAGCTGTGCTTGCTCTGGCCCCGATCTCGACACCACAAACGAATTGTCGGGCACATACATGCACCGCACACTATTACTATCTAGCTGCATCAGTATAGTATCGCCTGTTATCTGACTACCTCTCGACCACGCTATGGGGTTGTATATCATACGCACCACCGAGTCTGAGCGAGTGAAACAAACACTATCGCACAGTGCCTGCATAGAGTCTGAGAATATCTTAACGTGATGATATCCGCTGAAGAATATAGGCGCAGTAGTGTCTGCAGCAGCAGTATTAGTGGTGGTATCTGCTGGTAGTTGTCTTTCTTGTTTTTTCTTAGTCCGTTTGGGTTGTTCGGTTGCCTTTATCACTACACTATGCTGTGCTGTATCTCTCACAAAATCTTCCATCCTATACTTGGCCACAGGTATTGCCCACATGCTATCTGGCACAGTCACTACCTCGGGCACTGCTATAGCCACCGTGTCTACAGCTGGTTTCTTTTTTCTGCTTTTCCCTTTCTGATTGTCACTTATGAGATCTGTACTCACCCTAACTGCTGGCACCCTTGCACTATCTACAGGTACAGTACTAACACTTGACACTTGTGTACTATCTTTTATAATACCAGCAGTATCTACCGGCATCACAAATGCCTTGCCCGGCACCCGTATCATGGGTGCTGAGTAGAAGGTATCGGCACGCATATAGAAGGTATCCTTGCCAGTAGCTAGCTCCACTACAGGCTTTAGTATAGCCCATAGTACTCTCTTTTTTCTAAAATAGTCGGCACGACCACAGTATATAGTAGCATGCTGGGTGGTATCTATAGATATTACATTACCTATCGCAAATCCATATCCACTCGTTTTGTCATAGTGCATAGAGTCTGCCTCTATGTACTGTCCGTCATTCCAGATAGACGAATGCCCCGTAAACCTTGCTATTACATTCTTGGTATCGTAGGTCCCCTTACGGGTAGACAGTACCGACCTGCCGCTATCGCTGGTCACTACTGAGTAGTCGTAGAAGGTCTGCATTTTGGTCTCCGTATTGTAGCCTAGTTCCTTAGATGTTATTTTGTACTGAGGGTCTGTAACCACTACATTGCCTATAAACCTAGACTCGTGTGTATTCACATTATACACCCCCGATGTGCTAGTAACGGTAGTGCTATCGCTCTGTAATGTACCGTGGCGATTATAGTTGCCGGTTTTAGAAGCTAGGTCGTAGGTGAGCTCCTCGCACCATAGTCTGTTTTTACCATCGGTAAGGGTTACATCGCCGGTCATGTAGGCTACTCTTTTGTCAGATGTGTAGCGCAGATAACTACAAGTAGCCTCTGTACCACCCATTTGTGCTACACGTACGGCGCCAAATGCCTCTAGCTTTTTGCTTTCTATAAATTGGTATAGGCTATCGCAATACAATGTATCTGTGCCCTGATACAGCACCACATCTGTCACAAACTTGTTGTAAGAGCCGCTATCTGTTTTGAAGTATTCAAACACGCCAGAGTTAGCAATGACTACTCTTATTTTGTTGGCAGTATCGGCTTGTGGTTGCTGAGCTTGCGCCTGTACTTGCAATGCCATGAACACTAATAGGGCCACACCAAAGCGCATCAGCCGGAATGTAGTATCTAACACAGGCATTAGTCTTTCTTCTTACCTCCGAAGACACTAACATTGATGTACCTACTGGGCCTTGCCTTGAGGTCATCGGTGAGATTGGTGATAGATTTCAGTGAATTATTCAGATTGTTGTAGGCATCTTTATTGTTGATGAACATACCTAGCGACCCCTGATTATTGTTGATTTTATCCATTATGCTCTGTAGCTGAGCAGTCGTTTTTTGCAGGTCTGCAAGGGTTTTCTGTATAGGTGCATTTGCCAGTTGGCCGGTTATGCGGCTGGTGTTTGACAGTATGCGCTGCACGGTGTCGTTGCTTTTAGCAAGGTTAGCTGTTACGCTATTGGCGTTGCGTAATATGCTGCTTATTTGCCCGCTTTCTTTGTCTATCGCAGCTGATAGGTGAGCCAAATTATCAGAGGTAGCTTTGAGCGACTGTATAGCTCCTGTAATGGCTTTTTGGTTTTCATCGCCTACCAGAGCATTTACATTATTGAGTGCTTGGTTGAACGCTATTATTGTTCCTTTCAATTCTTCAAGCCTAGGGGTAAGCTCGCCCGATAGTTTATCTACCATACTGCCATCTTTTTTAGATTCCAGTACAGATTTGGCAGGCATTGTAGCCGGCCCTTTGCCCATATCCAGTCTTATTACTTTTGTTCCCAGAAGGTCTGACGAGGCTAGGTTAGCTATAGTTCCTTCGGGTATCTTAACACTGTTGTGTATAGACAGTATGACTTTAACGCCTTTCTCACCAGCCAGCTCCATATCAGCCACCTGACCTATGTTGATACCTTTGACTTGAACTATAGATGATTTCTGCAAACCATCAACTGTAGGATAGTAACAGTAAAACTCACTTTCACTGGAGAAAACATCTGATCCTTTCAAAAAAGAAAAACCAGCAAAAAAAATCACCCCCGCTATTGCTACCAGGAGACCGATTCTTACTTCTTTAGAAATAGTCATAAGTGTGCTATAATAGGTGCAAAATAACGAAAACAGAATGACAGACCAGCAATATTGACAATATTATAACAGTATCACTTGGCAGCCTTACCCGTAAGCTCAAAAACTATAGGCAGAACCACTGGTGCTACAATTGGTTTTTTATCCTTCATACCGGGTTTCCAGCGAGGCATAAGTTGCACCACACGAACTGCCTCACTGTCCAGTGCTGGGTGTATGCTTTTTACTATTTTAGGACTCACCACCCTGCCTTGTTCATTGATCATAAACCCTACTACTACTCTTCCCTCTACACCTTGTTTGTGTGCCTGCTCAGGGTACATGAGCTGCTGCGTAAGAAATGCCTCGATAGCGGGCAACCCACCCGGATACTCGGGCTGAGTAGGTTTAGTTGCAGTTTGGGCAGATACCGAAATACTACCTGCAGTAATTATAAATATCAGTAGTGTCTTCAAAGTTTTCATAATGCAATTTAGTCCATTTCATGTACACCCACCATTACTGCATACATAAATAAGCAGAACACAAAAATAAGCAATCACAAAATAATATTTTTAGTCTTGCCTAATTTTATATCTTTGCTGTGCAATATTTTAATAATGAAGCGTATCACTGTTTTTTTGCTATTGGGGCTGGCTGGCTATGCTATTGTTAGCTCCTGCAAAAAAGTACAACCATCTGCCCCTGCCAATGAAAACATACTAGATGGCCCAGTGGAGGGACTGACACCTGCTCAGAATATTATATTTCTTCGAGGTGATGTAGCGTTTAATGACGAGATTTTTACCAGCCAAACCGGTTTGGGACCAATATTTGTATCCACATCGTGTGGTAGTTGTCATGCAGGCGATGGCAAAGGGCATCCCTTCTCTACACTTACACGCTTTGGGCAAACAGACAGCACTGGCAATAAATTCTTGATGAAGGGCGCACCCCAACTTCAACACAGAGCGCTGCCTGGCTTTGAACCCGAAAAACTACCTGAAGGTGCCACATTCACCCGACTGATGCCTCCCGCCAATACCGGAGTGGGCTACCTGGAGGCAGTAACCGACCAAGACCTGCTATCTATGACCGACCCTACAGATGCTAATGGTGATGGGATAAGCGGCGTTGTAAACTGGATACCTATCAAAAAATACATCCAACTAGCAGATGGCGCAGTGACCGCGAATGGTAAGTGTATAGGCAGATTTGGCAAAAAAGCGGGCGCTCATAACCTAATGCAACAAACTGCCAATGCCTATAACCAGGATATGGGTATATCGTCGCTATATGAGCCCATAGACACCTACACTGGACTGGAAATAGACCCTGAAGTAAGCACCCAAACGCTTAACGATGTGGTGTTTTACCTACAAACACTAAAGGCACCCATACAGCGCAACCCTACCCACCCAGATGTAGTATCGGGTAAACAACTATTTGTACAATCCGACTGTGCTAAATGCCACAAGCCAGAATTAAAAACCGGATATTCATCCATTGCGCCGCTTAGCAATCAGACCTTTTACCCATATACAGATATGTTGATGCACGACATGGGACCCGGACTAGACGATGGCTACACAGAAGGCACTGCAACAACTGCCGAGTGGCGCACACCCGCACTATGGGGACTGGGACTGTCTAAAAACTCGCAAGGGGGTAGTTACTTTCTACTACACGATGGCAGAGCACACAGCATACACGATGCCATAATGTTACATGGAGGCGAGGCTACTAACAGCCGTAATAAATACAATGCACTGCCTGAAAGTGACAAGAAAAAAATGCTTACTTTTCTGGAAAGCCTCTAAGGATTATGAATCGTAAAGAATTTATCAGAAATGGATGTATAGCCTGCATGGGCATGGCAATAGGCGCATCGGTGCTACAAAGTTGTGTAAGCACTAAGTATACCAAGGGCACCCGCAATGAAAATGGCATACTCATCGACCCTAATGAGTTTGTAACAGATAAAAACACTCAACGCCCCTACATCATAGTGCGACATGATGACCTGCAATACCCTGTATGTGTGTATAACCTGGGCAATGGGCAGTATAGCGCATTGCTAATGCGGTGTACGCATCAAGGTGTAGAACTGCAAGCATCGTGCGACCAACTGACCTGTGCGGCACATGGCAGCGAATTTGACAAGTGGGGTAAGGTAACCCAATCGCCGGCAAAGGAGCCCCTGCGCACTTTTCCGGTAACAGTAACCAACGGACAATTATTGATAGACCTGAGAAAACAAACCTAATGCGAAGTATACTATGCTTACTACTGTGCCTCACTTGCACTGCTTATGCCCAGATCGACAGCACCCTGCTGCGTCGCAAACCTGCCACCAAAAATGACATGCAACTGAACATGGATGCTGTGTACAACAGACCGTTTCTGAGCATGGGCAAACTACCTGTAGCACTAGGGGGCTATGCAGAGGCCAACTGGCAGCACTTGGGCACAGAGGGTATAACTGAGGGGCATCAGTTTCAGATGCAGCGAATGACCTTATTTGTATCATCAGGTATAGGAAAAAGACTGAAGTTTTTGTCGGAGCTGGAATTTGAAGATGGTACAAAGGAGATCAACATAGAGTTTGCAGCGGTGGATATGGAGTTTCACCCTATGCTGAACCTCAGAGGAGGTATCATCATGAACCCAATAGGCGCCTTCAATCAAAACCACGATGGCCCTAAATGGGAGTTTGTCGACCGTCCTACATCGGCTGTATCTATGCTGCCAGCTACGTGGAGCAATGTAGGTTTTGGGGTCTATGGCAAGCAGTATAAAAAAGACTGGGTACTAGCATATGAAGTATACGCTACCAATGGATTTGACAACCGGATAATAGACAATACTAATGGACGCACCTTTCTGCCTGCTACCAAACTGAACAGAGATAGATTTGAGGAGAGTTATAATGGCGTACCCATGATAACGGCAAAGGGCGCTGTGCGCCACCGCAAAATAGCGGAGCTGGGCGTGTCTTACATGGGTGGCGTGTACAACAAATTTGAGCAAGATGGCTTTGTGCTAGACAAACGTCGCAGCGTAAGTGTGGTAGCAGTAGATGCCAACACTACGATACCAGGTAGTAATACCTTTATCACAGGCGAATGGGCATGGGTGAGTACCGATGTGCCACCTACCTATAGCGAGCAGTATGGCCGTCGCCAGCATGGTGGCTTTGCAGACATAGTGCAGCCAGTATACAGCAAGCCAGTACTGGGCTTTGATGAGTCTGTGATAAACATAGCCTGCCGCCTAGAGTATGTTGACTGGAACGTAGGCACATTTGCACAAACGGGTGGCAATATTGCCGACCACTTTGTGAGTGTAGTGCCTGCGTTAAGCTGGCGTCCCGGAGGACAAACTGTAATAAGACTCAACTATCGCTACAACCTGCAAACCGACCTGCTGGGCAATCCTGCCCAGCGCACCGCGGGTTTTCAGGCAGGGTTTTCAAGCTATTTTTAGTGGGATAAGTATAGTGAAGCCTACTAGCAAAGTTTAAATAAAACATCCTTATCAAAACTGTGATGGCTTCCGTTGGTGCTGCGCTAGTGCTGCTACTTCAGCTATGCGCCGTGCTCGGGTTTCTGCTTTTTTCGCTAAGACAATCCATTGCAATATATTCCGTTTATCGGTGCGGCTAAGGTTGTGAAAAAACGAGGCTGCTAGCGGATATGATGCTAGTGCAACTTCAAGGTCGGGCGGGGTTATTAATGCCTCAGCATCATCTAGTATGGTCCATGAGCCATTGGCTTTGGCTATCTCTATCACAGCCCTTCCTGCATCAGCCATTAAGCCAGCATCTATGAGCTGTTGTACTTTTTCTTTGTTTACCCTCGACCACACACTATCTGGTTTTCTGCGGCAAAAAAACTGTAGGTAGGAGTATTCATCTACTGATTTTACTTTACTGTCTATCCAGCCATAGCACAATGCTTCGTCTACAGCATGCGTGTAAGAAATGGTTGGTTTGTTGGCGTTTTTCTTATAATATAGCAGCCATATAGACTGGTGCGTATTGTGATGCTGACGTAACCACTCACGCCACTCTGCCCTGCCAGTTGGGTAAAATATTTCGATATCGGGTGCCATACTTATAGCTCACAAATTTTCATAAATACTTTTGGGCTTTTTATTGCCTATCGTTCACTTCAATACATCAATAGTAACTACAATTTCCTATTAATAAATCTTCTACATCTTCTTGATGAGGTTCTATGGTTTTCAATTCTATTAGTACAGCATTGCGTTTATTATTGGCATAATTCATATAACTCCCTCCCGTCATAAATACACTTTATTACAAAAAAATATCAAAGCGCCATTTGTTGAGTCATTTTTGCTGCCAGATCTTCAATTTCACGACGCTTAGCTAGTACCTCAAGCCAGTCTGTAGGTATATCCGTTGTTCCATACAGCAAACCTGCAAGTCCTCCTGTTACTGCTCCTGTTGTATCTGTGTCCTCTCCCAGATTTACTGCCTTTAGCACTGCTTCACTGAAACTATTACTATGCAATAGGCACCACAAACTTGCCTCAAGTGTATTAATAACATAACCACTTGAATATATTTCATCTACAGTAGCATCACAAAGTCTGCAAAGGTCATAATTGCCAACATTTATTTCTAATATTCTATGAAACTTAGTTAACTCTTCATAAGGACATACATCACTCTCCGATAAAAAACTAAGTACATTTTTCTTCATCAACTCATAGGCTGTCATTTTATCATTTCCGCCGATAAGTAAGCGAGCATACTCCAGATAAATAAAACATGCTACAACAGACCTTATATGACGATGTGTGAGAGAAGATACCTCTTGTGCAATTCTAAAACGCTGCTCTATTGGCTTATCTTTGATAAAGAAAACAAGAGGTAATATGCGCATCAGAGAACCATTTCCATTACTGTTTTCGTCTGTACCGCCCGCAAGTATTGGATCATAACCAGAATAGAGATTGTGTATTGCTGCCGATGTAGCTATACCTATATCGAAAACATATCCGTGAGCAGTATTAAATCCATGCTCCTTCCAGTTGATAAAATACCCGGCTAAAGCTGTAAGGCTGTAAGGACCACAAAGCATTTCAGCTAGGCAAAGAGTAAGTGAAGTATCATCAGACCAAGTACCAGCAAGTTGTTTATGAGAGCCCATTTCACGCATCCCAGTTACAGGGTCAGTATCTCGTACGCTACGTGGTATGAACTCTACCGGAACACCGAGTGCATCACCAATAGCCACACCCAATAAAGCATCCTGAACTAAATTACTATTTTTCATTACAAAACTATCTATCATACATTGCACCCAATGCTCAAATATACAACTGATAGTGAAGCTATATTTTATAAAATGCGTGCTTGCGTTGGTTCGAATTTAATTGTTTAGGTGTGCCGCAATTTTTTATCTTGATGATACTTTTTTATAATTCAGACTTTGTATGCCCTAACGTGTTGCTCATTATCACCCACTTTGGACCAAGCATAATGAGCAGATTATGTTGGCAAGACAGGACATGTATGGTCTATATTTTTACAAAGGATTTGCTGTCTTTGCATGTACTTTTAGGGGACGATTGGGGGAAAATTGTAGTGGTATTTACATTGATGGTTTTCGAATATGCATTATTACATAATTATAGTTCATGACAGGGAACAAGCCTAAAGGGAAATTAACACCCAAAACACTTTTAATTGTTGTAGCTTCTATTCTGTCTATAGTTTCACTATGGCTTTTCGCGAGTTTTAAAGAGGCTTTAAACTATACATCAAAAGATAGAGCATTAAAATGTTCCGAAACAATATTGAGCAAAATACGGTCTCCAAATGCAGACTTTGAAATACTTGTTGTAAGACAGGACTGCAAATTATTTTGGGACTATCTTTCTGTGCAACTATTAAACAATGCTACCGGTGAAAAGATCGAGATTTTGGCAGCCAATAAACGAGTGATGGAAAAAGAGATTCAGATTGATTGGGAAGATCGAAAAACTGTAAATAAAACCTACGCAGGATCTGTAGATGCATTGAACAATGTAGGTTTTCCGTCCTATGATACTTTAGGAATCAAGATAAATATCACAACAAACGGAGCGTGTTCTGATAATTAGTCATTTTTATAGCGTTATTAAACGATCAGATCCAATATTTAATGCCTGTCCTTATCCTGCCTAGAATAAAGGTCTTAATATGATGAAACCCACAATAAGAGCATTTTTCTTATAATACTGCAGCCATATAGATGGGTGCGTATTGTGATGCTGATGTAACCACTCACGCCACTCTGCTCTGCCAGTTGGGTAAAATATTTCGATATCGGGTGCCAGACTCATAGCTCACAAATATAACATACTTGCAAGCTACTAACAGCAGCGAAATAAAATTTTAGCAGCTATTCATATAGTGTGTTACTGTTTCCACAGTATCTCCAATGTTCCTGATGCTTTTAGATAATTGAGAAAAGACAGCCAGTATTGCATTTTACTACTTTCATAATCAGCATTTAGTTTTTGCAAATCTGCCTCTTCTATATTAAGACTTGAAGCAGATTCTTGCCCCTCAGCTACACGCAACTGCAGAATGGCAATAGTCTCGACACTAAGTGCAAGATTATCTTGCTGCGTTTTTAGCGCAGTCAATGCCAACTCTACTTTTATTTTTGCGGTGAGGGCATCTTTATAGTACTGTGCAGCTTTATCCTCTTTTTGTTGTGCATACTGTGTAGCTTGTACTTTGTATTGTTGTATTTTTCTGTGTTTATCCTCCCCGAAGAGTAGCGGATACTTTACATTCAGACCTACATAACTAAGACCAAACCATGAATTAGCAGCTATTGGGTCGAAGTTGTTAGTGAATTGATTGGCGCCTAAATATCCCTTCATACTTACGGTGGGCGTGTACTTAGCCTTCTCTGTGGCAGTTTGCACCCTAGCCATTTCGCCTTTTAGTTCCAGCTCTCGCAACTCAGGTATGTTGTTTACTAATGGATCAGTAGTAGTAGTCACAAGTTTACTACTACTCATAAAGCTAGTATCTACTATAACATCTGAATATGCAATATCGTTTTGCCCTATCAAAAAAAGCAAATACACTTTATCCTCTATCAATTTAGAAACTGCATTTCTGAAGATTTGCACTGCATTGTTATGATTGATCTTTCCTTTATTGAGTGCAGACTTTAGCAACCGTTTTTGTTCAAACTCATTTTGCAATAATTGATAACTGAGCAATGTCCGGTTAGTATCTGCGATGGCCGATTGTATCTTAGATTGCTGCAAGTAGATGTCGAAATAAACCTGAGCAACTGTATACGCTAGTTCATATTCTGTTTGTGCTTGTGTAGCGGCAGCTATTCGCTCTTGTAATTTCGATTCATTGATTTGTCTGTTGATAGACAAGTCTAATATTGGCTGATTAACCGTAACACCTGCCGCCTGCGACCATGTAGTCCCGAACTGAATACTCTTGGTGGCATCGGCTGGATACGCTGGATTAAAAACCCCTATTGGCAAAATAGACGTTTGCAGAATAGGGTTATAGAGGTAAGTATATTCTGCATTTACTTGCGGCCAATATCTCCGATACAAAGCAGCAGTTTGTAGTTGACGAATAATCTGATCAGATTTGCCTGCTTGTATATTCTTCCTGTTTGAGAAAGCACTGTTTATCGCCTGCGACAGACTAACTATAGCTTGCCCACTTGCTGCACTAGAAGCAGCCAACAGCAGCACGATAGCAATAGCCCAACAGAAATGAAGCCTGACAGTAAACATAAAAGAAGGTACTTTGTTCATAAAATAATCGTTTTAGAAAAATCACCTAAACACCGCTGCTGGCTCCACACTTCTTATTCTGCTTAGAGCAAAAGATGCCCCACTTAGTGATATCAGCCCTATAGTAGTAAACATGCCAAGCAACATCAAAGGTGAAAACGAGAATATCAAACCTGAATTGGCTACTCCCTGTCGAAAACCCTCTAACAACGCAAGTCCCACAAGAAAACCAACGACAGAAAACAGTAAGGCTTGTGTAAGTATGAGACGGGTAATGTATGCATTGCCAGCACCTATTGCTTTTAATGTACCATAGTCTTTGAGCCTGTCCAATGCAGATGAATACATGGTTAGCCCAATGATAAAGAAACCTGCTATTAGTGCAAATATTATGAGTGTACCTGTGCTTAGTGCTATGCCGCTACTCGACAATATTTTCTTTACAGACGACGCAGCCAACTGCTGGGCCGGCCAAGCCTTCACTCCCCTAACAGTGGTATTAATGTTTGCCACTACCTCGGCTGTGTTAGCACCCGGCTGCACGTTTACCAATACTGCACTGATTGTACTTAAAGGCTGATTAGAATAGTATCTTGCTCGCTCAATAGTGGTGACGCAAAAACTACTTCCAAAACCACGAAAACCCTTCGTCTGCACTGCGAAAAAAGCTCGTTTACCATTGATCTCAAAGTCTGTACCAACGTCTATTTTTCCACCCAGATTTTTCTTTTCATAGTACTCCCCACTCACTGCACCATCTGTTTGCAAATCTGCTGTTTTACCTTCATTTATTTTGCTGGGCAGCAATACTGAATTCAACTGATTTGCATCTACACCTATTAGTGTAATAGCCCCGCTAGTGCCGTTTTCATAGTTGCATGAAGCACCTGATATAAGTATTGGGAATGCTTCTTTTACTCCGTCTATACCCTGCACTGCCCGGAGGTTTCTTACATCAATTCTCCCTAGTTGATTTACATCATTTGTTTTGCTATCAACTACCCATATATCGGCTTTCACATCTGTTGCTAATGCCCCCATAAGACCAGAGAGAAAGAAAAAAACACCCAATTGTTGCCCGATCAAAAATGTGCTTATCAATATCCCTACTATCACCCCTATACTCTTTGCTTTGTCGAACCTGATAAACTTCCATGCTACTTTTAACATCGTATCATTTTTTAAGGTTGCCAGATATATCTACTACACATTCTACTCTTGCATTTAGCAATAATCCGTCGGGTTGATGCAACATTATCTTAATGGTTCTAACCCTACGATCTTCCTTTTCGCCCGACTGGTCAGTGAATAACGATTTCTTTTTAAGAAATGATAAGGCCTGATATACCACCCCAGTAGATAATGTATCCTGCGAGCCTACATATCGTATCCAGGCATTTTGTCCCACCATTACTTTGTTGGCATATAGTTCATCTATTTCGCACACTGCAATAGTTTTACCTAGCGGGCTTATTTGCACAATCGCATCGCGCGTATCTACAGAGCTACCTACAAGTGTATTGATCTCCAGTATTTTACCTGACACAGGCGATTTTACTATTTTTTGGTTTCGCTCCACCTCGGCCAGCCGTAAGCGTGTTTTTGTTTCGTACATCCTGCTGTTCGAAACAGCTACTGTAGCACTTGCGCGATTGAGATTTGACTGAAGCGTCTTTAGATTAGCCGTAGCATCATCTACAGCCTGTTGTGTTTCGGCACCTTTAGTCAGCAATCGTTCTTGCCGCTGCACTGCCATTAGTGCGTTAGTGTATTTAGCTTCATATTCAGTTACGGTAGCTTCATCAACCTTTATCTGTTGGGTTTGAGTGTTTATTTCTGATAATAATTGTTGCAGTTTCACATCTTCTAGCCTATGATCCAGTTCCAGTATGGGTGTGCCCACTGTCACGGTATCATTTTCCTGTTTCAGTATTACCTGCACTATGCCGCTCACCGGAGACGACAATTGTGTGATTTCCATTTCTGGCTCTATTTTGCCAATACCCACTACCTGTGTTACATCAACCTGAATATTCTCATTATTGACAGCAGCACTGTTTTTACTGTCATTACTGGTACAAGAACTAAGTATTGACAATAGTATTAGCACGTTGATGATTGGTTTCATAATTCAATTTTTATTTTTGAGCTTTCTCTTCTTCCATCGGCTTATCAGATATGCCACCATCTATTACATAAATGATACGATCTGCAAAAGGCGTAAGACGGGTATCGTGTGTCACTACAGCCACAGCCTTGCCTTGAGTAGCCAATAGTTTCAGTTCATTCATTACTATAGCTACACTTTTTATATCCAGCGATGCGGTAGGTTCATCACAGAGCATCATTTCGGGGTCTGTAACTAATGCTCTGGCTATAGCCACCCTTTGTTGCTGACCACCACTCAGGTCGTTGCTAAGGTTTTTCATTCGGTCGCCCATGCCCACTTTTTCCAGCGCCGCAGTAGCTTTTATTTTCGCTTGCTTTTCTCCAACGCCCTGCAATATTAGTGGCATCATCACATTTTCGAGTGCGGTAAGTGGCGCAATAAGATTGAACTTCTGAAAGACAAAACCAATTTTTTTAAGCCGTATTTCTGCCAAACTTTTTTCGCTCAGTTCATTAACTTTTATCCCGTCTATCCACACCTCTCCAAAACTAGGATAAATGACACAACCCAAAAGCGACAACAAAGTCGTTTTGCCCGAGCCAGAGGGACCTATAATTAGTGTAAGCTCGCCAGATCGAAGATCTACAGAGCTTGCCTTCAATGCAGTGATTACTGTGTCGCCAGCTTTGTATTCTTTTCCTGCACCTATTACTTGGGCTACAATCTTGTTAGGAGTCAGCATCTATATTCGTGCATTATTCACGTAAGGTACAGTATCTGCAGGTGACAACCCTTGATCTTTATCATTTACCGATAAATGAAAGAAGTTTTTAGCAATACAAGCCACCACTGTAGATTAATTAGCAAATATCTGATTCAATATGTCTGTGAAGGACCCTTAACAATAATAGTTCTTAAAGCAGCATAAAAACTAAAATATTGTTCGCAGTTTTTGATTCATTTTTATTCCGGACTTTATTCTGTCTTTCTCTGGGCCAAAGCACCTTAATTGTTTAGTCTTTCAGTCTGAAAAACAATCCTAAAAGCAATAACTAGCCTTAACTACTTAGTCTATCTATTAATATTTTTCGCACGAACTTTGATTTTATTAATCTCAGCAGACAATTGCCGCTCAGTCTTAAATCGCACTCTGGTTACATAACTTGTCTTAACTGGGCTAAAACCACAAAATTTCAAGATGGCATTTTTTATCAGATTTGTGCCTGCTGACCTGTAAAACAAAAAATACCACAAAAACGGAGCATCCATCGTTGTAATAACATGTGCACTTCTTCCATTCAGTAATTTATCCCACATTGGTCCTTTATCGTGATACTTATAGGCAAAACCAGAATAAAAACTGCGGTCGAATAGTCCTTTTAACAAAGCCGGCAAACCTCCCCACCATGTAGGGTAAACAACCACAAAATGATCTGCCCATAATAGCTTTTGCTGAAAATCTTTCAGATCAGGCTCCATTTCCTGAACGGCGAGATAACCTTCGTGCAAAATAGGGTCGAATTTCAACTCAGCAACATTGACTAGTGTCACATCATTACCTCCCTCTATGGCTCCGTCTCTATATGCCTTACATATTGCACCACATAAGCTCTCCCGCTTATTGTTACCGTTAAGAATTAGAATTTTCAAAGCTAATTTTTCCCAAAAATCGCGCACAAACCGTTAATGGATGATAGCAAAAAACACCTTAAAAAATGACCTATGTCATTCCTTCGTAGACAAGGAGAATAGCAAAAACAAAAGAAAAAAGTCTATAAAACAACAAATCCCCCGAATCGAATGAATCAGGGGATTGTTATGTGAGGTCGAAAGCGGATTCGAACCGCTGTAGCAGCTTTTGCAGAGCTGAGCCTAGCCACTCGGCCATCCGACCTTGTAGGTGCAAATTTAGTAAAAAATCATTACCTCACAACAGTATTCAAAGATGGTTACAAAAATTAGTTTCCGTCATATGCCCAGCGAATGTAGGTAGATCCCCAAGTGAAACCACCACCAAAAGCTGCCAATACTATATTATCGCCCTTACGCAGCTTGCTCTCCCATTCCCATAGGCATAGTGGCAATGTGCCGTTTGTAGTATTACCAAAACGCTCAATGTTCACCATTACCTTCTCTGGCGCTAGGTTCATGCGGTCTGCGGTAGCAGTTATTATACGTTTATTGGCCTGATGCGGTACTAACCAATTCACAGTTTCTGCTGTTAAATTGTTGCGCTCCATTATCTCTGCAGCTACATCTGCCATATTTTTCACTGCAAACTTAAACACCGCCTGTCCTTCCTGATACACATAGTGTTCTTTGTTCATTACTGTCTCTATGGTGGCTGGCTTTACTGAGCCACCTGCTTTCTGATGCAGAAATACTCTACCACTACCGTCGGTGCGCAGTATGGAGTCTACCAAACCATAACCTTCATTATTGGGCTCCAGCAGCACCGCTCCCGCTCCATCTCCAAAGATGATTGAGGTTTTACGGTCTTCATAGTTCATGATAGAGCTCATTTTATCTACCCCTATCACAAGCACCTTGTTATGTCTACCTGTTTCTATAAACTGCGCTCCTACTGTAAGTGCAAATATAAACCCACTGCACGCAGCATTGAGGTCATAGCCCCAAGCATTGGTCATGCCCACTTTGTCACATATTACGTTTGCCGTTGCCGGAAACTGCATATCTGGTGTAGTGGTAGCACAAATCACCATTTCTATCTCTTTAGGGTCAATACCCTTTTTCTGTAGCAAATTATTTACTGCAGCTACCGCCATATCGCTACTTCCTTTTCCTTCGCCCTTTAGTATACGACGCTCACGTATACCTGTTCTCGACTGAATCCATTCGTCAGTAGTTTCCATCATTGTTTCCAACTCTGCATTGGTAAGAATGTAGTCAGGTACGTATCCGCCGACAGCGGTTATAGCAGCATTAGTTTTCTGCATTGAAAGTTTTATTTGCCACAAAATTAATCGAATTTTCAGTAGGTAGTTATGCCAAATACAGAAACTATTGTGAAGATATTCTATGAGTATGAGTTAATAATATCTATTCGTACACATTATATTATTACAAACACATTACCTACGCAGTATAATCCTGAAAGTCGTACCCTTACCTACCTCACTACTCCTCACAAAAATAGATCCATGATGGTATTTTGCTATAATGCGTCTGGCTAATGATAGCCCCAACCCCCATCCTCTTTTTTTGGTAGTAAATCCTGGCCTGAATACATCTTTCACTTGATGCGCTGGTATGCCTTTACCTGTATCTTGCACATCTATTAATACCTGTTGAGGCTGATTAATCACATTGATGTTTATACTCCCCTGTCCACCCATAGCATCTAGTGCATTCCTAATCAGGTTTTCCATAACCCAGTCAAAAAGTGGCCCACTTATGTTCACAGGCACTTCTTCAGTAACAGTATTTAGTGAGATTTGCACTTTCATAGGGCTGCGTTTTTGCATATAATCAACTATGTTCTTCAGCCTGTCTATCAGATTCTCTTCTTCTAGTTTAGGTGTACTCCCCACCTTTCCAAACCTATCTGCTACCAGCTTTAGTCTGTCCAGATCTTTTTGCATTTCTGTTACTGCCTCTAGGTTAGCTTCATCGTCACGCAACAGCTCTAGCCATGCCTCAATCGAGCTAAGCGGTGTACCCAATTGATGTGCAGTTTCTTTAGATAATCCCACCCAAACCTGATTTTGCAAGCTGCGATGGGCCGCATTTAAAGCCAGCAGCACAACAGTAAGAAAAAGTACGATAATTGCCAGCTGCACATACGGAAAGTATCTAAGTTGTGTAAGTAAGTAAGACTCTCCATAATATACATAGTCCTTACCAGTACCATAGTCCACCTCTATAGGTTCATGCAACGATTTATACTTTTTCAATTGCTGCATGGCAAAGTTGGGAACTCCTAACGCACTACTACTATCTATGTTTATTTTGTCTTTGATATTATCCTTTTCATCTGCTATTATCAAGGGTATGTTTTTGTTTTGTGCCATGGTGTTGATGGCCACAGCAGTTTCTAAGTCTTTAGTATTGTTAGGGTCTGAGAGTATTTTCAGTGCAGCAGCTATGTCCTCTACCTTTTTTTTCTCTTCTACGGCCAGTTCGCCAGCTAGCCTGCTTGTGTAAAAAAGCGATGCACTGACTATAATTAGGGCAATGATTGCCAGGTAAGTTTTCCAATTGAGGTATTGCCGCATAATATATTGCCCATTGATAACGAATGGACCGTAAAAATATTATGATTTTGAAGGAATTACTATTATTTTTGCGAAGGAAACTTTTAACAATTCATGGATACGCAACATAATAATTACGGTACAGAAATAGACAACCCCAATGACATTGAGCTGAATAAGCCCAACAAGTCGCGTTTTTTGTTCCTCCTGTCTTTCTTTGGTATATTTATATTTGCTTGGTCGGGTTGCTACAACCTGTGGGAACATAAATATCAAAAAAACAACGACATTAAGGTGCCTGACAATACTTTGTACGATCCAAAGTATAAATAAACCCGAAAGGAGACCCTTAGCTTATCATGATATTATGCCAACAGGATACAGCCGTTGTGATTCTCAGCTACAACGGCGCTAAGTGGCATGAACTTTTTTTGCCTCTAATAGTTGCTGAAGCACACACCGGTTACGATGTGGTGCTGGTTGATAATGCATCTACCGACGAGTTATTGCCATACATAACCACCAATTTCCCTTCAGTCAAAACACTCCGCATAGCCGAAAATCATGGCTTTGCAAATGGCTACTACGAAGCTCTTAAACAAATTAAGGCAAAATACTTTATCCTACTCAGTGCCGATTTTGAGGTTACTGAAGGTTGGTTCCCTCCACTACATTCAGCAATGGAGAGTAATACCATGTTAGCTGCCTGCCAACCCAAAATACGCTATTGGCGCGAGCGAGAGATGTTTGAATATGCAGGAGCAGGTGGCGGATACATAGACAAGTATGGATACCTATTTTGCCGTGGTCGTATTTTTTTCGATATAGAAAAAGACAACGGTCAGTATAATGACGACGTCGAAGTATTCTGGGCATCGGGCGGTTGTTTTATGGTGCGCTCAGAACTTTATCATAAAGCTGGCGGACTAGATAGCGACCTCTACGCACACATGGAAGAAGTAGACCTATGCTGGCGACTGAAAAATGCGGGCTATAAAATAGGTTATGTTGGCTCTTCACTCGTATACCACGTAGGTGGCAGTGTCATCAGCTACGGTAGCTCCCAAAAACTGTATTACAACTTCCGCAACAATCTGATACTGCTCATAAAAAACGAAAAGGGCAGCAAACTATTTTGGCTTTTCCCGCTGCGGTTAGTGCTTGATGGCATTGCTGGGCTTAGGCTATTGCTAACGGGCAATCTAAAGCAGACGATAGTCATAATAAAGGCTCACATGCATTGTTACAAGGATATGGGTAAATGGCTTGCCCGCCGAAAAGAATACAAAAAAATGATTACCACTCGCAACGAAGAAGGAATTTACCCGCGCAGTATCGTGTGGGACTACTTTTTACTTCGTCGCAAACTATTCAGCAAACTAGGCTGGACCTCCAAAAAACTGTAACCTTGCTCACTCGATAGATATACCATCCTTTCATTCGTTACATTTGCAGCATTTATTATGCGCATCCTCCGTAGGGTTTTACTTATTATTATTTCGTTCGCTACTGGTGGCATGTTTCTTTATTCTGCCTACACCAAAGTTTTACCAATACAGCCCTTTGAATACACCATTGTAGAGCAGCTACATTTACCATGGTTTATCGCTTCTATATTTGCTCGGCTGATGATAGGCCTAGAAACTGCACTGGGCGCACTTATAGTGCTGCATCTGTTTGGTAAAAACAAGCTAGTACTAAAGTTGGCGTTTGCGTTGCTAGTGCTGTTTAGTATATATCTTATGTGGTTGTGGGCTACAGCAGGCAATGAAGTCAATTGTGGCTGCTTTGGCGATTATATATGGATGACCCCGTCCGCGTCACTAATAAAAAATGCTATGTTGTTGGCTTTTGTTGCCATCCTCATTAGGTGGCACACGCAGCTTACCTTCAAATGGACAAATCATCTCTCTTTGCTCCTCCTCTTTGCAGGCACAGTATTACCGCTAATACTATTCCCCATCAGTTCAGGCAAGCCGTCTTGGGTCAAAAAAGATAAGTTCCGATTAGAACTTGCGCCTTTATATAACCCAATAAAGGACGATACTGCAGCTCTCAGAGTTCCATATCCAGACAAGCCAGCTTTTGACCTCAGTAAAGGAAAGTACATTATTGCTTTCTTGAGCCCGTCATGCGAGCATTGCCGTATAGCTGCCCGCAAAATGAGTATCATGAAAAAACACAACCCCTCACTACCTTTCTTTATGATCATAGGGGGCATAGCCAGCGACCTTACCGACTTTTGGAAATACACCAATTCGGGAAATATTCTCTACATGCGCCTACACAGAGACCCTTTCCTAGATTATACGGGCGGTATGTTTCCACAAATTTTATGGATAAACAATGGCTGGGTAGTAGCAAAATCAAACTACAATACCCTAAATCAGCCAGAAATCGAAAAATGGATACAATCAACTAACTCTGACACAAATTCCACTCACTAATCGGCACGATTTTTGGCTATATTCAAATAAATGCACGTATTTTTGGAAGGCGTTTTATAATATTATATCTATGAAATTAACAAAAGTTACATTGTTTGCCTTGATAGTAATGACCATTTTCAGCTCATGTGGCAAGAATGATTATATATGTGCTTGCAAAATAGGCTATGGTGGCGTTACTCCATTATACGAAAACAAAGATCTGGGCAGGGTATCAAATAATAAAGCACAAAAACTATGCAATGACCATCAGCTATCCAGAACAGAAGAAATGAAAGGCACAGGGCAAACTATACAGTGTAAGGTAGAATACTAATCGTTTTCAACTCTAATATTAAATAAAAACGGGCTGCTTCTTTCATTAAAGCAACCCGTTTTTTTATGTCAGTTCTTATCCTACACTACTTCATTGGTTCACCTGCAGCCAGGTTAAACTCCCTTGTTACACTAGTGCTTGGCCCTTCTACTTGCTTACCGTCCTTATCAGTCAATACCAGCTCCAATTTACTTTTACCGGTAGATAGGTTATTTATAAACTTTGGCTCCCACTTGTCAAAAGTAAACGATACTGATGGCACTGGTACTCCTCCTGCAGGTTGCAGGGTAGCTTTTACCTTATACCCATCTGCTGCCAAGTCACAATTCCACACATAATAATCAAGCAATAGATTAGCGGTATCTGTACCAATGTAGTCGCCCTTGGGTCTGCTGTAAAACAACATTGGAGTTTTAGGTTCATCTAGCTTCACCAGTTTACCTTTTTCATCTATCTTGAAGTGATAAACCAATGCAGCACCCTTGCTTTTTATCGACTCATGATAAGACCTTGACAAAAAAGCCATCAAGTAATGTTCAGTACCGTTAGCCAGGGTAATGGTATTGGCTGGTTCGTATAGCGCTTTGTAGGGTGCGTTATCTAGTATAAAATGAATGTGCTGCCCCTGAGCTGAATTGTTACATAGTTTATTAGCATTGTCAGAAGTTTGCATTTTCAGCTCATAATTCTTCACATCAAAACTGAAGCTCACTTTTGCCGAATCATTACCCACTTTTTCCGCTTTTACGTTGGCGATAGACAATGTAGCCCCCGGAAACTCTGGCGAAGTGGTAACTGCCGACAAACTAGGCGATTGACGTACAGCGGCTGGAGACGCAGCTTCAGTGGGTTGTTCAGTTTTGGGTTGTTCGCCGCCACAAGATGACAACACTGTTGCGCAGCATACAACGTACAGTAATCCAGATGTATATTTCATAACCAAATAGTTTCTGCAAAAATAGCCTTTATGTGTGAGATGAAGAGTGTACCGAGAATATTAGGAGCCATACACAGCCTGCAAGACATACAATTCATTCAACCATACCAATAATCCACCTAAATTTGTAACTGTTCGTCTATTCGACGACATACAGCGGATTTATGGCAGAGAAGAAAACAAAAAGTGCGGCAAGTACTGTGGGTAAGACAAAAACTACAAAATCAAAAAAAACCGAAATAGTAGTACAAGATGCTGCTGCTACTGAAATATATGATGTAGGCGACGATGCTATTTTTATTAAGGGTGCACGTATGCACAACCTCAAAAATGTAGATGTAGCCATTCCTCGCAACAAACTAGTGGTAGTAACAGGTGTAAGTGGTAGTGGCAAGTCTTCCCTCACTATGGATACCCTTTTTGCCGAAGGGCAACGCAGGTATGCCGAAAGTCTTAGTGCCTATGCACGCCAGTTCCTTATGCGTATGGATAAGCCCGATGTAGACTACATTAGGGGTATATGCCCTGCCATAGCCATAGAGCAAAAAGTTACAACTCGAACACCACGCAGCACCGTAGGTAGCATGACGGAGATATACGATTACCTCAGGCTACTGTTTGCACGCATTGGCAAAACATATTCGCCCATCAGCGGTAGAGAAGTAAAAAAAGATACCGTCACCGATGTTGTGGAGTTTGTACAAACCTTACCCAAAGGCACTAAAGTGCAGTTCATTGTTCCGCTCGTGCCTCGCTATCAGCGCACCGTACAAGAAGAGTTGAACATTTTGATGCAAAAAGGGTTCAGCAGAATATACGTTCCAGATGCCGATGAAAAACCCATCCGTATTGAAGATGTGCTGGATGGCACAGTAGACATTGGCACCTGCAATGCCAATCTGCTCATAGACCGAATAGTAGTTAAAGAATCATTTGACGAAGATGACCTGCACCGGTTGGCAGACAGCATTCAAACTGCTTTTTATGAGAGTGAAGGAGAATGTTTGGTAGAAACGAATGGAGGTAAAATACACACCTTTAATAATAGGTTTGAGGCAGACAACATGCTGTTCGATGAGCCTACCCCTAATATGTTCTCTTTCAACAATCCTTACGGTGCCTGCCCCAAATGCGAAGGCTTTGGGCAGGTACTAGGTATAGATGAAGGGCTGGTAATCCCCAATAAACACCTAAGCCTTTATGAAGGTGCAGTAGCATGCTGGCGAGGAGAAAAAATGATAGAATGGCAGCACGATTTTATTCGCTCTGCTGCCAAATATAACTTCCCTATTCACAAACCTATTGCTGACCTCACAGAAGCAGAATACACCCTACTATGGGAAGGCAACAATAATGTTAGTGGCATCAACGACTTCTTTAGTATGGTAGAGCAAAACCTCTACAAAATACAATACAGGGTCATGCAGGCCCGTTACAGGGGCCGGACTTCTTGTATGGTGTGCAAGGGTACTCGTCTACGCAAAGAAGCCCTATATGTAAAAGTAAATGGCGCTACCATTGCAGACCTCATGTTTATGCCTACCGATAAGCTATATGAGTGGCTCAAAAACATCACGCTTTCCCCGCACGATGCCACTATAGCCAAACGCATACTTACAGAGGTAAACCAACGCATGAAAACCCTGCTAGATGTAGGCTTAGGGTACCTCACACTTAGTCGTCTCGCCAATACACTATCGGGCGGAGAGAGTCAACGAATACAGCTTACCAAGTTTCTGGGCAGCAACCTTACTGATTCGTTATACATACTAGACGAACCCAGCATAGGGCTGCATAGCCGCGACACTGAACGACTAATAGGTGTGCTAAAAACACTCCGTGACCTCGGTAATACCGTCGTAGTGGTAGAGCACGACGATATGATGATGCGCCAGGCTGACTACATTATAGACATGGGGCCACTGGCCAGCCACCTCGGTGGCGAAGTAGTGGCTGTAGGTCCGTATGACGAGCTTATAAAAAACGAAAAAAGCCTTACCGGCAAGTATCTGAGCGGCGTTATGAGCATCCCTTTACCAGCCATCAGGCGCAAGCCTACTGGCTGGATACGCATAGAAGGCTGCCGACAGAATAACCTCAAAAACATTGACGTAAGTATACCTCTAAATGTGTTGTGTGTAGTAACTGGAGTGAGCGGTAGTGGCAAAACCACATTGATAAAACAAACCCTTTACCCCGCCCTGCAAAAACATTATGGCGAAAGCGCCGACAGACCTGGCATATTCAAAAGCCTAACTGGGGACCTAGATAATATAACCCTAGTAGAGCAGGTAGACCAAAACCCCATTGGCAAGTCTTCTCGCAGCAATCCTGTCACTTACGTAAAGGCATACGACGAGATACGTAAACTATATGCTAAACAACAACTATCAAAAATCAGAGGATTTGAAGAAAAACACTTTTCTTTCAACACAGATGGTGGTAGGTGCGATACCTGCAAGGGTGAAGGTGAAGTAGTGGTAGAAATGCAGTTTTTGGCTGATGTACATTTATTATGCGAGTCTTGCAAAGGCAAACGTTTTAAAGACGAAGTGCTGGAAGTAACCTACCGCACCAAAAGCGTGTTTGATGTACTAGAAATGAGTGTAGACGAGGCCATCACTTTCTTTGAGGAAGAAAAGAAACTAGCCAATGCGCTCAAGCCATTGAGCGATGTAGGGCTGGGATACGTAAAACTAGGACAGAGTAGTGACACCCTGAGTGGTGGCGAGGCACAGCGGGTCAAGCTGGCATCATTCCTAGGCAGAGGTCGAATGAAAGACAAAGTACTTTTCATATTCGATGAGCCTACTACAGGGCTACATATACACGACATACGCAAGTTGTTACAGTCTTTTGATGCACTTATAGATCAGGGTCATTCTATACTTGTAGTGGAGCACAATACCGACGTCATAAAGTGTGCCGATCATGTTATAGATCTGGGTCCCGAAGGTGGTAGTGCTGGCGGCAAACTGCTATACGAAGGCCCACCTGGCGGACTAAAACTAGTAAAGGAAAGTTATACAGGCAGGTACTTGTAAAAAGGCTTATTTCACCCACACATACTTAGTCTGCGTGTACCTTTTTATGAACAAGTATTTACCGGTGGCTGCCACAAGTGTATTGCTGCTGAATGCACTAAGTGATAAGCGTACATGTTTTTTTGAGAATAATTGTATCACCTCCTTGGGTATGGCTATGTTGCCACCATTGTTGGCTGCGTAATACCTAAATGTGGTAAGGCTATCGTCGCTCACAGGCAATGCTATTTCCAGCATAGAAATGTCTGAGTTCGGAGTATTGGCATCATAGAAATAGTAAATATTGTTGAATGAATCCGACACCGTATCTGGTATCAATATCGTACTGTACGGGAACGGCTCAAAGTTGGCATAGGCTATGTCTGCCCTACCCTTTAGTATCCACGACACTTTAAACTCCATACCAGTAGTATCTTGCTCATAACTATCACTGCCATTTAGCAAACCATCGCTACCCACTAGCCGCTTTCCATTCACGGTTACTTGCGCACTATCTCCTAGCGTTCTTAATGCAGCATAGTATACAACACTACCTCTATTCGCACTCAGCGATGAGTCTATGACAATATCAGCCGAAAACACATCTGTAATTCCGGTGGTATCATACGGTATTATCAACGATGAAAGGTATGCTGTCGTGCAGCAAGCACTCTGCGTATTCGATTCTTTTTTACTGCAAGAGCTAACTGCTATTGTTGCTATCAATACCCACAGTGCTACGCCAATTTTTCTCATGCTGATAATTAAGACTATAAAAGTAAACCAAATCTAACAATTGACACCTACATCATCACAAGCACCTACCTTCAAAAAAATAGTCCCCTGCTATTGCAGAGGACTACATGCATGTGAGAACTAGTGCTGTTTTAATGTTGCACAGAGAAGCGGAGTGTTTTGCTCCTACCTTCAGCAGCTATTTGCAGCATATATATTCCAGATGGAAGATTACCAGTATTTATTTTTTCATTGAGCGCACCTGCTACTAGCGTTGCGTCTTTGGTATACACAACCTGGCCCAACGGATTAATGACAGCCACCGACAACACCTCACTACCTAAACCTTGTAAATCGCCACTTATAGTAAAGTTACCATCATTAGGATTCGGGAATAAAGAGATGTCATACATTAAAGAGGACATGTCTGCAACAGATGTGTTTGGACGAATAGTCAGTTTGTTACTCTGTTTGATGGACGGTGTCGTACATGTCATTACTGATGTCACTACCAACGAAACCGTGTCATAACGAGTTACATTCAGCTTAGTGTAGGTACTATTTGTCGCACCAAATATATCACCACCATTCAGCTGCCATTGGTAAGTAGCTCCTACACCAGCATTATATACGGTTGATGTAAAGGTGATACTATCTCCAGGATTTACAGACACACCCGGGTTGGCAAAAATGTAAACCATCAGTTCATTAGTGATAACATTCATTTTTATGGTATTACTAGTAGCGCTAGCTGGTAACGGACAAAGTGCATTACTATTAAGTACGCAACTTACTTCTGCACCATCTGTAAGGGTAGATGACGACCATGTAGGCGAAAAAGCACCCACTACAGGCATACTACCTATCATCCATTGATACGCTGGAGTTACACCTGGGTTTGTAGCCACAGTACTAAAGTTTACCATCGTTCCACCACATATTGTATCATTTGGGCTCACATTGATACTGAGCGACACGGGTGTGTTAGGCGTAATGGTTACTGTTACTAATGTAGCAGCAGAAGGACAACCGTCCACTGTATCTACAACAAAGTAGTTACCTGCATTGGCCGACGAAACTGGTGATATAACTGGCGATTGTACATTTGAAGTAAATCCCGAAGGCCCACTCCATGAGTAGTTACCAGGTAAAGTTGACGCAGTATCTGCATATAGATATAAAGTACCGCCATTACAGTTCAGTGCACTAGCAAAGGCCACGGGTGCGGGTGGTGTAAAGTCATTGACTACTACATTTATAGTAGCAGTAGCAGTTGGGCAACCATTATGTGTTGTTGTTACAGAGTAAGTACCTGAATGTGCCAACGTTACAGTCGCTCTTGTAGGGTTCTGTAGCGCCGACGTGTAAGACGCAGGACCCGCCCATGCATAAGAAGATATAGACCAAGTAGCAGTTGTTGTCAAAAACAATGTATTTCCTATACATAAAGGGGTATTAGCTCCTACTGTCACAGCAGGCAGACCGCTCACCACTGTTATATTCAGGAAATTATCTACAGATGTATAAGCAGGATTGCTGGCTACCAAACGTATTCTATAACCTGTACCCAATGTAGTACCTGCAGGTATAGTGCACAGTATGTTGCCACTAGCAGATGATGTGAGTGTTCCTATTACAACTGGTGCAGCAAAACTACCAGTGATATCAGACAGCTGAACAGAAAAAACATTACCCGGCTGATAGTTGAAATTGACTTGATAGTTCACCCTCAACTGACCACCAGCACATACCAACGTATCTGTAAATGGTTGTACTATCAGGGCAAAAGTATCTGCGCGGAATTTAGTAAGGAAACCATCATAAGTACCACCACCATAGGCAGCCTGTGCAGCACCAACGGTAGATATACCAGCTGTGCTGGTAGTATGTCCTGCCAGCAATATCTGCCCACCATTATCGCATGCTACACCAAAACCATAATCGTACAACGCATTACCAAAGTAAGTACCCCACATACGCTGACCCAACTGTGTAAACTTGGCTACGTAAGCATCATAGTTACCTCCTATAACAGGCTGCAAACTACCTGCTGTTGCTATGCCATTTGTGCTGAAAGTACCACCTGCAATAACCAGATTGCGTGATGGGTCCAGACATATACTTTCTCCGTAGTCCAATCCAGAACCACCATAGTACGTGCTCCAAGCCACAGCACCCGCTGTGGTAAAGTAGGCTACAAACGCATCCTGCACGCCACCACCGTAAGATGTCTGATGAGCATTGGCTGTAGCTATGCCACTAGTACTGCTAGTATATCCTATAACTCCTACAGCGCCATTAGTAGTGTTGCATATAGCTTCTGTACCCTGTTCTGATCCTGTACCTCCAAAATAAGTACCCCAAAGTCTGCCTGTAGCTGTATTATTCAATTTTGCTACAAACGCATCATTAGCACCACTCAATGCAGTTTGGTAGGCACCGGTCGATGCAATACTTATGATACTGTTTGTCTGGCCAGTTATCACCGGATTGTTAGAGCCATCTACAGTTATACCTGCACCTTCATCTATACCGGTACCGCCATAATAAGTAGAAAAAATGTTCGCGCCAGTGGCAGATGCCCCATTGAATTTAGCTATGAAAGCGTCAGCAGTTCCACTTAGTGCTGTTTGGTATACACCAGCAGTTGCTATCAGCGAGGCGCTTTCTGTGCGTCCAGTAATGTATATGTTGTTGGCAGCATCTACAGCTACTCCATTTACTGCATCATTACCTGTTCCGCCTCCACCAGCTGGGCCACCATAATAGGTAGACCAAATACGATTACCGTTGTTATCTACACGCAGCAGGAAACCATCGGTAGGTCCACTTAAGGCAGTGCGATAAGCACCTGCTGTAGACAAACCTGTTGAGTTGGTTACACCACCCAAAAATATACCAGTGCCAGCAGCATTTATCGCCAAGCAAGTACCTCTATCATTACCAGTACCACCAAAATAGGCAGAGAACTGTAACACACCAGCTGCATCATATTTTGTTATAAACGCATCAAAAACAGCATTAAACGTCACATCAAATGCACCACCGAATCCCAACCCTGCACTAGATGTATAACCACCCACGTAGGCGTTACCACCGCCACTAATCTTCACCGCGGTAGCTACATCTTCATTTACACCACCAAAATAAGTACTCCACAATATGAAAGGGTCAATTGTCAATGTTCCATTACTTTTTGCAGTCTCAAAACTTACTATGTTTCCTTGCAGTTTAAAGTTGGCAGCCACTTCTTTACCTGTAGCATTTTCATAAGCAAATGGCTTTTTCTCTTGCACCTTACCCATTGGGGTTGTTGCAGCTATGCCACCATCCGCTGTCAAGCTCAGATTAGTAGCACCGCCATATTGTAGTTTTATTAGGCTGGCATCGGCTCCTGGGCGCACCACAAAGTCATACTCCACATTGTCACCCTTTACATAAAGTACCCAGTCTATACCTGGATATACTTCCTTGTAGGTAATCTTATTGTAGGCGGCGGCTGTTATTCCAGCTGCAGCAGTATGCTGGTTATAGTACTTTTCGTAATAGGCCTGTTTATCGCTAGTTATTACTTGTGCGTTCGTGTTAGCTCCCAGCAGTTTCACATCCATGCGGTAGGTCTTCATCGTAGGATTAGCACCAGTAGCATCTTCCAGCTTTCTGAACTGGTAGTGCAACTCACCCTTACCCACATACAAATTCATACCTGGGGTCGACATTTTGAAGGCTATATCATTCAGTATAGTACCATTATTGTCTGTAATCTGACCATTGTTTTCTATAAACGTCAACGGTTTTTGCACACCTTGCCCTACAGAGGGTATAGTGTTTTTTGCCATCACCGAAAAAGACAAAAGGCAACTCAATGCAAGGGCTGCGCACTTTGTACCATTCAAATACATATTGAAGTATTTTAGTTAAAATATACAGACTGCAAAATAGGAAATATATTCGGGATTTGAAACCGGGATATATCAGTATCTGCAACAATTTGGTAAGCTAGTTTTCATTTCAATAAACAACTACCCCAACCAGTAATTTTTATTTTTATTTATGCGGGGTAACCAATGAATAAATAGCAGAATCAAGGAACTTCCCATTACTGTAGTAATTCTCTCTAAAGTAAGCCTCCCTTACAAATCCATGTCGCTCCAGCACTTTCTGGGATGCTGCGTTATCAGGGTTTATGTTGGCTTCAAGACTATGTAGCCCCATATCGGTAAATCCATATGCTATCACAGCGTTTAAAGCCTCATACATCATACCCTTTCCCTGATATTCTGGCAGCAACACATAACCCAACTCTCCCCTGTAATGCTCTTTTACTATACGCCAAATGGCAATGGAGCCTATCATCTCATCACTATCGTGGGTAGTGATAGCCCATGATATACCATTGTTGTTATCTAGATTATCGGTTATCATTCTTATAAACGCCGCTGCTTCCTCCACCGTCTCACACGGTTTTCTGTCCAGATATTTCATTATCCTTGGGTCGCTACGTTGCACAAACATTGCCGGCGCATCGGTCATTTCGGTTTTGCGGAGTATGAGTCGTTCAGTTTTGAGAACCGGAAAGGGTGAAAAGTTTACAGTTAGCATAGTTTTTCAAAGTTAATGAAGACTAGAGTGATTTGCATTTGTGTCGTATGTATTTTCAAGATGACAATAGGGCGTATCTTTACAATAACTACATTGCTATTTTATAGTATCACCTGTAATCTTGAAGATTGATTTGGACATTTTCTAATTATAACACAGCTTGTGCTAATGCTATCAGATACAACCATACTAGAAACTATAACCAACTTAAAGGACGAACTAAACCAATATAGAAACCTGGAAAATAAAAAAATTCAGGAAGCATTAGCTATTGAGTATACGTATGAAAGCAACAGAATAGAAGGAAACACACTCACACTACAAGAAACACAACTTGTAATAGAAAAGGGATTGACTATAAGCGGGAAGCCACTAAAAGAGCATCTTGAAGCGATTAATCATAAAGAGGCGATTGACTATATCAAGCAGCTCTCACAAAACAAGGCAGCACTGACAGAGTTCGACTTAAAGCAGATACATGCAATTGTATTGAAAAGCATTGACAGGGAGAATGCAGGTGTATACCGAAATTTGCCTGTTATGATATCTGGCAGCACCTATTTACCGCCACAACCTTACCTCGTGGCCAAGCTTATGGAAGATTATTTTATTTTTTATAGTCAACACAAAGACACCTTACATACAGTTATTCTTGCGGCAGAAATGCATGAGCGGCTAGTAACTATCCATCCATTTATTGACGGAAATGGCAGAACAGCAAGATTAGTAATGAATTTGATTCTATTGCAGCAGGGATATCCGATTGCAAATATAAAAGGTGATTCAGCCGTAAGAATAAATTACTATTCGGCGTTAGAAAAAGCTCAGACTCAAAATGACAAAACTGATTTTATTTTATTGATTGCTGAAGTCGTAAAGGAATCCTTGGAGAAATATTTGTCTATTCTGAGATAGATTATTGCTCACGGAAATTATAAAAGGGATGTGCTGCAAAGTTTTGCAGCCCATCCCTTTTATAATCAAATATTGATACTACTGAATACTATGGGAATATACCCAGTTCTTCGTAAGATACACCTACTTTGTTGATAGCTACTGTGAACGCAGCAGTACGCATATCTACTGAGTTGTCAAGGCTTAGCAACGCCTCACGAATCTCGTGATAAGACCCGATCATAGTATCTTCCAAACCAGAATATACCAGATCAACCTCATCAGGACCATGTAGTAATTGCTTACGCTCAATATCAGATACACGCTTACCAGTAAGACCTTCTACAGTACTTAAGATAGTTGAGTTCTGGTTTTCGCTGAAGCGTTTATCCATACGGCCAAAACGTACGTGACTCAGGTTTTTCAACCATTCGAAGTAAGAAACCGTAACACCACCTGCATTCAGGTACATGTCTGGTACTACTATCACGCCTTTTTTGTTCAGTATTTCATCAGCATCAGGAGTCAAAGGACCATTTGCACCTTCTCCTATGATTTTAGCTTGTATACGAGCAGCATTACTAGCGTTTATCACGTTTTCCAGTGCAGCTGGTATCAATATGTCGCATGGTTGCTCCAGTGTGTCGCTGCTGTTTTTCATGCTAGTAGCACCCGGGTAGTTCAATATAGAACCAGTAGACTTACGGAACTCTACTACTTTGTATATATCCAGACCTTTTTCGTCATAGATACCACCTTCGTATTCTGCCAAACCTACTATTATAGCGCCATTGTCGTAGAAGAATTTGGCAGCGTGATAACCCACGTTACCCAAACCCTGAACTATTACACGTTTGCCTTCTATACCTACTGGCAAACCTAGTTTTTTCATGTCCTCGGCAGTATTACATACCTCACGGATACCATAGTATACACCCAAACCAGTAGCTTCTGTACGTCCGCGTACACCACCCTGTGTTACAGGCTTACCAGTGATACAAGCTAGTGCATCTACTTCACCTGGCTTCAGCGAGGCATAAGTATCTACTATCCAGCTCATTTCGCGGCCACCTGTACCGTAGTCTGGTGCAGGTACGTCGATACCAGGGCCTATGAAGTTTTTCTTCACTAGCTCACTTGCATAACGACGAGTGATTTTTTCCAGTTCGAAAACTGAATAATTCTTAGGATTGATTTTGATACCACCTTTTGCACCACCAAACGGTACGTTAACGATAGCACATTTGTAGGTCATAAGTGCAGCAAGGGCCATTACTTCGTCCTGATTCACATCCATGCTGTAACGGATACCACCTTTACATGGCAATTTGTGATGTGAGTGTTGTACGCGGTATGCCTCTATCACTTCTACAGTGTCGCCGATACGTACCGGAAACTTCATGCTGTAAACAGAGTTACATACTTTAATCTGTTGTAGGATACCTGGCTCGAAACGGGTGAATTTTGCAGCTTTATCAAAGTTGCGTTCTACACCCTGGAAAAAGCTGTAATGAGCGCCCTGCGCATTTGTGTTTTCCACTTTTTAGTTTTTTTGAGTGAGTTAATTAATGTTATTTTCCTTTTCTATGTTAGATATTTTGCGGTCTAAATGTATCAAGTACGCAAAAATTCCCGCAAATATAGTTGCTAATACAACAACAACAACGTATATTTTACCATCAGCACGCATTACATCTGCCATTTCTGTCTGTGCCATCACCCCAGTAGCAGACATAAGAAGCAATAAAACTGTAGTCAAAAATACTTTTGTCATTCTGTAGTATATTATTATTCGTTTACAAAATACTCTCACGTTTATACTTTACCAGTGCTAGTCGGGTTTGTAGTGTCGCTATCCATACGCCCAACAATATCCACCCTACATTAGCTGGCCAAAATACCATACGCATATTACTATCAAGGTCATACTTGGCAAAAGCAGGATTTCCACCATTACCCGGATGCAAAGAATCTACCATTCGGGGTATTACAAATATCAATGGCACCACCATAGCAAAGGCAAACACATTATAAACAGCCCCTATTTTGGCACGCTTTTCTTCGTCGCGTAAGCCACTGCGCAATATGCTATAGGCGAAATATATGAGCATCAAAATTGCAGTGCATAGCTGTTTGGGGTCGTTGCTCCATGCTGCCCCCCACGTGTATTGTGCCCACTCCATTCCTGTAAGCATTCCCAACACACTAAAGAAAATACCCGTATTGGTAAATGATACCGCATATAGGTCGTGACGCAGGTCTCCACTACGTAGATAGAGCACAGAATACCCAAATGCAACAGCAAACAATACTATCATACCAAACCACATAGGTACATGGTAATATAGGTTACGAATGGTCTCGTTCAATATATCTAAGCGGGGCACAGGCATTAGCATACCACCTATTATAGTATACAGTACCAGCACAACACATGCTATTTTCCACCACCAACTACGCATTCAGCTACTTTGAAATTTTTGCAAAAGTAGGGCTTTTATACATCTCGACATTCCTAAAACGAAGCAAGAAAATATATATTTAGATGCTTTGCATGCGGTAAGCGACTACAAAAAGCTACAATGAATACTAATATTTTCTATTTTAGTGTAATTGACGTTATGAACTATACCTGCTATTGGTGCAAAGTTGCTCAGATCTTACTCATCAGGTATTGCTATGTGCTGGCTATCTGTATATTGTTGTGTGCCTCTGCTACTGCTCAGCTAGCTACCAGTGCCAGTAATCAGGTAGCTACCTTTACACCAGCTCCGTTTACCCGTTTTGCATTCGATTTTTCTGTAGGTCTACCCGTTATTGAGCTTGAAAACAATTTTACTCAGTTGCCCGGCACTATAGTGCGTATGCCTGATGGTACAACGGTATTGCGTCTTCAGTCTGGCTATGATAATAAACTAATTCCTGATATCACTACTCCGCCTGTTACCACACACCGCTACATTACTTTTGAGTGCGAGTATAGTGCAACCAACCATGATTCGTCTTCATTATTGTTGTCGTTTCCTGATGCACGAGGATATAAACACACCATAGAGTTTTCGTCCAAATGGATTACTACTTTGTGGCAAGGAGTGGGCTTTTCTGACAATAAGTACAATACTACCTATCGCAATGCCTACAGGTATCTTACATACAAACCAACTGAATGGCACTGTATAGGTGTGGAAATATCTGATGCGTATCTGAAAATCTTTATTGATGGCCATGAAGCATGGGGGCTAGGTAAGTATGGCGAGAATGGAGTAAGAAATGTATACGATGGCAGTCAGTTTAATCCCTTAACGTTCAATATAAGCAGCAAAGGGAGTGTAAGTATTCGTAGCGTAAGACTGGCTACAAGCAATACCAAACCAGGAACAAATATGACCCAAAAAGATAATTTCAACACTACTACCAGCCCATCATTATCATCATATACCATCAACTTTGAAACAGGAAGTACTGAAATATATCCTCATAGTTATGCAGTACTACAACAACTGACCGCCTACATGCGGCTACACCAACACGTGAAGCTGCTGGTGGCTGGGCATACAGATAACATGGGCGAAAGTGACAATAACCAAGAACTATCTGAGCGCAGAGCTGATGCTGTAATAGAATGGCTGCGCAATGCAGGCATAGCACCTGACAGGCTGATAACTAAGGGCTATGCTGCATCTATGCCTCTGCTAAATAATGACACCGAAGCTGGCAGAGCAGCCAACAGAAGGGTGGAGTTGAAAATACAATAGCTGCTTAATGTACCCTTGACATAAATATATGTTCTTAGCCTCTTGTTAAAAATGTAATTACTTCGGTATAAGTATGGCTATATTCGGTAATTTACATCGTTTATGAAACATAGTATTTTCACAAAACTGAATATTGGATTTTCCACTGCATTACTTTCTCTGCTCTTACACACACAGGTTTATGCAGCAAAAATCTTCATACCTATGGACTCCGATGGGCAGGCAGCCCACCTTAAGGCATATGGTGTAGCCTATGCAGCACTCAAGGGAGGTATCACTATCGACTGGCTGCTCAACTATAAAGGAGGCAGTTTTGCCATGGAGCAGCTAGATGGCATAGAACGTATGTGTAAACTGCGTGGTGTGAGCTATGAGGTAATGAGCGATGCAGAATATAGCGGAGTAGTAAATAAAGTACTAGACCCCGACTTCAACGGAGACGTAATAAAACTAGAAAAAGCGCCCAAAATAGCAGTATACACCCCACCCAACAAACTACCTTGGGATGATGCAGTGACACTTGTACTCACCTATGCCGAAATACCATTTGATAAGGTGTATGATGACGAACTACTGAAAGATGACCTTGCCAAGTACGACTGGTTGCATTTACATCACGAAGATTTCACTGGGCAATACGGTAAGTTTTGGGCAAGTTTCAAGCACGAACAGTGGTATCAGAAAGAGCAAAAAACAGCTGAAGACATGGCAGCCAAACATGGCTTCAAAAAAGTTTCTCAGCTGAAGCTGGCAATAGCCAAAAAAATCAGAGATTTCACTGCTGGCGGTGGTTACCTATTTGCTATGTGCTCTGCAACCGATAGCTATGACATAGCACTGGCAGCAGAAAGCACCGATATATGTGAATTTATGTTTGACGGTGATGCGATGGATCCACAATCACAAGAAAAGCTGGACTTCTCCAAAACCTTTGCCTTTAAAGACTTTACATTAATTAAGAGCCCTATGCACTACGAGTATTCTACTATTGATAATACAGAATACCGCACTGCTATCCCTATGAATATCGACTACTTCACTTTGTTTACCTTCTCAGCCAAATTCGACCCAGTACCTGCTATGTTGTGCCAAAATCACACCACCACTATCAAAGGATTTATGGGACAAACTACCTCTTTCAGAAAAGATGTTCTTAAATCTGGTGTATTGGTTATGGGCGACTTTAAACCAGCAAACGAAGCAAAATATATACATGGCGAATACGGCAAAGGCACGTGGACATTCTACGGTGGACACGACCCCGAAGACTATCAGCATATGATACACGACCCAGTTACAGAGCTTAGCCTTCACCCTTCATCACCCGGTTACCGATTGATACTCAACAATGTATTATTCCCCGCAGCCAAAAAGAAACCTAGAAAAACCTAAATTTGCCCCTTAATTGACTTTTATAATGGTAGTAATGCTAACTGCAACCACCATTAGCAAAAGCATAACCAAATAAAACGATTAATTCAAAAAACTATAATAATAGTAAACTATTTTAGCGGTTTTTAAGGAGAAGGCAATAAATGAATAACCGGATTGGATTGGGAGTATTTGGCACTTTTGGTGATCCTCACGGATACCAGCAGGAGTTCTATTCCAATGTCCGATTTGTAAACAGCTTAGACCTCAACGAATTTGCAATAGAGTTCTATCCTGGAGCCGACCTCTACTCCGTTAAGAGAGAAATTATTGATGGTGTATACACTGTTTGTTTTTGCATCTATACCTACGCCCGTGAACTCAATACAGAGCGTTTTGGCACTTTTATAGGTGCGTGTATAGTGCTACAAGATAGCTTTACAGATGCAGACTATATCTACCAATCGCTCAAAGAACTACACAAAAGTATACTTAGCAACAACGAATACCTGAAAGATAATACTATTAATGTTGCTACCGTCAAAGATATAGCGGTAACAGAGCCTTCAGAATTTGTAGCGGCTCGTGCTAATGCCATACCTATCAGCAAAACACCCTTCTTTACACCTTACGTCGACCCTCAAAAGAACTATCTGGTACTCCCTGACGCTACCACAAATGCTAGTTTGGATGAACAACTACTGCAGTTTTTCGAAGAGGCTCAAAAATATCATACAGATACTACTACCCTTTACTTTAGCACAGACAGTAACGTAGCTGACTTTGTGAAGCAAGAGGAAATACTAGAGATACAAGACTGGCAAACCTTCTGTAGCCGCAAGCAGGAAGCACTCAAAACAGCTGTAGTACGAACCAAAAAAGGAGTATATAAGCCTGCTACTTTTAATGAAGATACTACACTTGCAACCTCTGCAAATACATCAGAGACATCTGCAGATTACAGTGCTACCAGTAGCTATACGCCACTTACTGCTGCTCCTGTAGCAACTGAGCCTGTTATAGATGCTGCTCATCAGGCTTACCTGCCCAAAAGCAGCGACAGCTATCTTACAGAAGACGATGATGACCCCTATAAACCATTTGACCTTTGGGATGAACCTATACCCGAAACCGGATGGAATAAACAAGAAACCACCTATAGGGTAAAGGAATATAATCGACTCTTCAGGTACACCAATATCTTGTTGGAGCACATTCATCAGCCATCGGCCAATGATACTGAAGGTATGCCCAAAAAGAAGAAACTACTCATTGCATTGCTAGTTATATTACTACTCACTGTTGCAGTTGTTGTATATATAATGTTTTTTCACAACAAACCAAACAACAATCCACCCAAATTTCAAAGCGGTAACAAAACCGAAAAAAATATAGACACTACAACGTCAAAGACTACCGAAAGTAAACCTTCGACACCAGATCCTGAGCCAGATGATGAATCTGATAAAGAGGTGAAGAAAGAATCCAAAAAAGAAACTGAAATCGACGCACCTAAACCTGTAGAAAAAGTAGCAACTACTACTAAAACCCAAAACGAGCCAACCACTGCTAAAGAAAATAAGACCACAACCATAACACCTTCCACTGCGATAGAGAATGCCGAAACAGGTGTCAACGCAATGTATATACCAGGCAAAGAAGTGCCATCGTCTAACTCATCAGTAAGTATGATACCGGGTGACCTTAAACCTAAAACGCTTCATCCACGCCCCAATACTCAGTTGTCACAGAACGACATACCGTCACTTAAAGAAAGTGGTGTAAAAGACAAAACACTAACCGAAATTGTAAAAATATTATTCGAAAACTCTCCCCAAAACATTGGGTACATTTACAAAGGGCAAGAACAACAATATGGTGCACTTCTTCTGACTAGCAATAAAATATTCTTTAAGCGCGCCACCAACGACTATATATGCACTGCCGACCAACAACCACTGCATATACCCGCCTACAAAAGCCCTAGACTACCAGCTGTATTCCCCAAATAAAATATAGGCTCCTCTTTACTACATCTTGAATTCAGGATAGTATTGACGGGCTATGGCCTCATAACGGGCAGCTTCAGCCATATTACCCAGTGCCTTGTAAGATAACGCGAGATACGGTATATCTTTTACATTACCTGGGTCAAGACTCAGCGACTTAGATATTGCCTCTATTGTGGCTTGATATTGTTTCATTTGGTAGTAGCAATGTCCCAAATTAGAATAACCATTCACATAGCCAGGATTGGCTGCTACCAGCTGTTTGAAGATATCAACCGCTTGCTGGTATCTGCCAGAGTTGAGATATACTGCCCCCAGATTATTGGCGGCATTCATATCTGTAGGATTCATTTGCATTGCTTTTTTGAAGTAGGGCTCCGCTTCTGTATACTTATTGGTAAAGTAATACGCCAAACCTATCTGCATATACGCTTCAGAATAGTTGGGGTCTATAGACAAACACTGACTGAGCACATAAATAGCCGAGTCGAACTGCTGTGCTCGAGCATAACAACTACCCAAATTGCAGTATGCCTGCACAAAATCGGCCTTTATCTTTATCGCAAGCCTGTAATACTGTATAGCCTCCGGTATACGATTAGTGCGCAAAAATACGGTACCCAGATTGTTGGCCGCTATGGACTGGTATGGACTTTGTGATATGGCAATCTTAAAGTTTATTTCGGCAGAATCGTATTTCAATATATTTAAGTAAGCAGTTCCCAACTCAGTATATGCATCTGTATACTTAGGGAAAATCTCAATCGCTTTTTTCAGACAGGCGATACCCTCTGCTATCACCTGTTTTTTCTGGTTAGTGTCTTGTGTAGCGGGATACACATTTTCTACCAACTCATTGCCTACATAATAATTGAGCCGTCCATTTTCTGGTGACTTGGCTAGGTCAGTTTTAAACAACGTAGAGTTATCTTTCCATTCGGCATTACGAGCATAGGTCCAATAGGAAAACAACAAACATACTGGCACCAGCACACCTAATGCCAACTTGTTTTTAGTGAACGACTCAAAGCTTATATCTGCCTTCAATATCCACTTCTCTATGGCTAGTGCCGCCAGCAAACAAAACCCAGCTGATGCAAAAAACAGAAAACGCTCACCCATTGCTGAGCCCATCAGGAAAAAGATATTTGAAAACAGCGCTATTGTAGCCATATAAAACAGTATACCAAACGCCCAATAATCTTTGCGAAACTTAATTAATCGATAGATACCTGTTGCTCCTACACCTACATATGTAATTAGGCTCAGTAATACCCACACATTACCAAACTTCATATAGGGAATACTCCTGAAGCCATAATCGTTGATAAGTGGATGAGGAATGATGAGCAGTTTCACATACATACCAAGGGTGTATAATGCAGTAGCTATTCGGCTGGCAAGACTGGGCGCACCAACCAGTGCATTGTCTATAAACTCAATAGCAGTAGTACTGGCACCATAGTCACTGAGTATGCTGTGCCTGATAAATAAGTATATACCAGTTACAACAATGGCGCCCAATGTCATATATACTGCCCTCACATTTTCCTTTATAAACTTCGTAATGCGTGCAAGTAGGTTTGGCTCATATGCATCTTCAGTTGTAGCTTCTAGCTTTTCCTGAGTGATATAGAAAAAGAATACTAGAGGAATAACACCTAAAAAAGTAACCACAGTTTCCTTAGACAAAAATGAAAGGAACATAGCCAGCATACCCACCAGCAACTGCCACGCCTTCCCCGTCTTCATATAACCCACCAAGACATTGAGCGACAAAAAGGCAAACATAAAACAGAATATCTCATCAAGACTTTTGATGTTAGACACTACCTCTGTGTGTACAGGGTGTACCGCAAACAATAATGCTGCTATAAATGCCACAACTGGTTTACGATTATCAAAGAGTTTATGCAAAAAGAAAAACAACAGAATGACACTGATGGCAAAAAATAGAATATTGAAAAAATGACCCGCAGTGGCATTGACCCCAAAAAACCCAACCTCTATCGCAAACATAACTAGCGAAAGTGGACGGTAGTTTTCATTCTTAAGATATCCAAATCCTTTGAGCCTCGGCGTCTGCAACAACTCTGTAATACCATCAAAACCTTTAGTCACTATGGTGTTCTTAGAATACACCATCGAGTCGTCCAGCACAAAACCATTCTGAAGCGTATTGGCGTAAATGATAAAAGTAATAACTCCTAATATCAACGCCAGTTTGAGTTGCAGTGATAACTTAAATCCTGATGTTGCGGGAGCTGACACCGGTTTAGCAGAAGCTACAGGAGCAGCTGCCTTTGCAGGTTGGGGATTGCGAGCAGGTTGTTTCTTAGCCATAAATGTACATCTGAAAACAGGCAATGAAAGTAGTGATTTTTTTTGGTTGCTGAAGATTAGAGCATGGTTATGTATGATTTTTTGGGAGGAGAAGTGTATTATCTTAGCTTGCAGCAATTACAGCTATCAAGTATTTGACAATGGATAATGGGGTGATACAAAAGCCAGGTTTTGACTGGTACAGAATCGAAAACGAAACGTGGAGTAGCCTTAACGAAAATGAACTGAAAGAGGTATCCATTGCTGGTAAACAAATAGGCATTCTCAAACAAAAAGAAAAATTGCATGCTTTTGCTGCCAATTGTCCTCACGCAGGTGTACCACTTTGTAGTGGTTGGCTAGATGCGCAAGGGCGTATTGTTTGTCCAAAACATAAGTTCCGCTTCGATCCAGCAAATGGCAGAAACACATCGGGCGAGGGCTATAAACTATATACTTATGCCTCAGTTGTTAGGGGAAATGAACTATGGGTGTATATGTCAGGCGGTACTTTTTAATAACAATACATTCCTCCGACATATTTTTCTGGCACTACAACTAATATTATCAAAAAGCTTACATAAAAATTCCCCGAAATCCAGGGACTTCGGGGAATAAATCACTTTTTCTAAATAGTTTTAAAAGCGCCAACGTACACCTACCGTTTGCGGAAAGTGCAATAATTGATATCTGTTGTTTACTTCTGCAAAATTCTGATCATTAGTCCTTACATCTGCGTAGCGTATTGCCAACTCGGCAGTCACACCTAAACGGGGCACTATATAATAAATAAATCCTGTCTGCAAACCCAAAGTATAACCTCTTCCAGCACTGTAATGATAGCCAGATACGTATGTATAACCTGAGTCTACACCGTCATTATATTTATCATAAGAGCGTGAACCATCGTTGATGGTGTTCACCAGTCCTGCCATTACACCAAAGTAAAGGTTTGCACGATTGAAATCACGAAACTGTGTATAGAAAGGTATGACATGGTTCATCTGCACAGACTGTGTTGTTGCCTGATCAGCCAGCAAGAAGTTTACATCTACTGGTTTCAGCCTTTTGCCAAATTTTCCTTCCAGTTCCCACTGCCCAAATGATTCCCAACGCCTTGTACCAATATCCAAAGACATCATCCAGCGCCAGTTGAAATAATAGGTAGCACGTAGTGAGAAATCTTTTACAATATTAGTACGAGACCCGCTATACACTGCCGGTGGCCCAACTGGCCTGGTTATAGCACTGTAGCCGCCATTTACACCTATCTCCCAGTTGTATTCTGGGGGCAGATTTTGTGCAAACATACCGCCCGCAAACGCCACTAACATGGCAGCGGTGAGTAAAAATGACTTCATAACTTGGAGCAATTTTTAGAAATAAGAATCAAATCTAAGCAAATTTATTTTCGGGAAAGAAACATTTACCTCCACTTTGCCAAAAAGTAATTTTTTTAGGGGTAATTTGCAATTAAATCTCCTTTGCACCAGCTTATTCCTTATTTACACTGTCTGCTGATCTTTTTCGTTTCACTTTTACACTTTTGGTATCACTCTTCGAAGGTTTTTCTGCCTCCTTTTCACTTTCCTTAGTGGGTTCTTTTTCAGTTGTCTTATCTTGCTTTTTATCTTTCGCTTCCTTTTCTTTATTGTTCTTTTTACGTTTCTTGCCCTTACCACCATCATTATCCTCATCAAATATACTTTCATCTACCCTTGGGTTGGCGCCTCTATCTAATATCTTATCCAGTATTTCTACTTTGCCTTTTGGGGTTCCGGTTTGGGTCATTATTACATCAAACCCGTTTTCATCAGCATTACTCCAGCCCCCCAAATAGTTACGCCCTTTTAGCGCCAGCTCCATCACACCCACTGCCGACTCATCTTCTATCACCCACTTACCCTCGGGTGTTACAGTTATCTCTAGTTTCAGGTATTTTTTTGAGTCTCCTAGCTTGTACAATCCGTCATATTGTTGGGGTTTACCAGGTATTATTCGCATATATCGAATATACATTTTAATGGGTATCTCATTATCCATCATGCCCTCATAATAACGCCTATCTACTACCTCTTCTCTCTTATCACCATCATCATCTGTCCCTTCTTCACGGTGCATTAGCAGGGGGTTTTCGCCAGCGGCTGTGTCTGCTACATCGGTCGAGTCTTTTGTAGCTACTACAGTCGCGGTGTCGGGGTGAGCTGCTAGCCAGCGCAGGTAGTCTTGTTCCATCTCTTCTTTACGCACAAATTCATCTACATTTTTTGCTTTCAGCACATTCAGCAACTGCCCACCAAAAAACTGACCTTTTATTTTTTGTATCTCAGCTATTCTTATACAATAGGTCACTCTATTAAACTCATCTTGTACAAACACATATCCTGCAAAACGCTCTGGAACAATACGACTATAACCTATCATACTTTGGTTAGGTTCTTGCCTATGTAGCTCGTATCGCGCCATTACTACGCTACTCCATTGCACTCCAGAGTCTTCTCCTTTAGCTAATACATGAGCAAATCCACCAATGATGCTCCTATTGTAAAGTGGATCAAACTCTACCAATATCTGTGGGTGTTGTTTCAGGTTACTAAGCTCTTGCTGAGCCTCTGGGCTATTGTCTGTATTTCTATTCACCATACTCCACAGCGTATCAAATGGCGGAAACAGATCAAAATAAGCTGCCGTATCTCTGCGTTGCATACATTGTAATACCTTGTATACCAGCCCGCCCTCAGTAGCCTCCCATTGCCTGCGCTCACGGTGGCGTTGTGCAACAGCATCTACACAGCTGAGACACGACAAAAGGAGTATTATAATAACTGGCTTTTTATACATAGACTACAACTTATAAAATTAAGCTTTTACACACACTAATCGTGGTTTTATCATGCTTCAACTATCCAATTACAGCACCACTTATTTTATTTAACAATGCAATTCTATTATGTACATGTATATACACGTATATTTGTAGTAGCAGTTAGCTATCGTATTAGTCTCAAACATTTCCAAATGGAAAGACGCTCATTACTCAAAGCAGGTGGTCTGTTGGCCATAGCACAAATCACAGGTATGTCTACACTTTCAGCTTTAGCTCGTTTAGGTGCACAGTTGCCGGCAACACCGCGTATGCCAGCAATGTTTGTAGGTCATGGTAGCCCTATGAATGCTATTGAAGACAACATATACAGCAAAAGCTGGCACGACATGGGCAAAAAACTACCCCACCCCACTGCCATATTATCTATATCCGCACACTGGCTCACAAAGGGCACTAAGGTTACAGGTATGGCACGCCCACGTACCATTCACGACTTTGGTGGATTTCCTAAAAAACTCTTTGACCAGCAATACCCGGCACCAGGCTCACCCGAGTATGCAGCACTTACCATGAAAATGGTGAGCCATACGCACTTACTATCGGACGATAGCTGGGGGCTAGACCATGGCACATGGAGTGTACTGCTGCCTATGTACCCTGCTGCCGATATCCCAGTTTTTCAGCTAAGTTTAGATTACGATCAGCCACCAGCCTACCACTACCATATAGGTAAAGAACTCAACAAACTACGCGATAAAGGTGTGCTGATAATAGGCAGTGGCAATATAGTACACAATCTGGGAATGCTAGACTTCAGCGGGAGTAGTAATAAGGTATTCGATTGGGCTAGGGAATTTGACACCCGATTTACAGAGTGGATAGACAAAGGCGACCATACATCTGCAATGAATTACCAACAGCTGCTGGGTAGTACGGCTCGTATGGCACACCCTACTTACGACCACCTGTTACCGGTGTTCTACATACTAGGGCTGCAACAGAAAAACGAGAAAATCACCTATTTCAATGACCGTTTTGATATGGGGTCCATATCCATGCGGTCGCTGATAGTATCTGCTTAATGTAAACAAGTGACTATTTATGCGCCAGAGCTGGCAAACTACTAGTATAAAATAGGTATGCCTTAGGTGGAATTAACTTGCTAATTTTGGGTACACCACAAGCAGCTATGGAATTCAAGATAAACAGCCCGTACCAGCCGGCAGGCGACCAGCCAGAAGCCATTCGGCAACTGGTAGAAGGCGTAAATGAGGGAGAACGATACCAGACACTACTAGGGGTAACGGGCTCAGGGAAGACCTTTACAATGGCGAATGTGGTGCAACAAACACAACGCCCCACACTGGTATTGACCCACAACAAAACGCTAGTGGCGCAGCTATATGGCGAGCTCCGCAACTTCTTTCCTGACAATGCGGTGGAGTACTTTGTATCATACTACGATTACTACCAGCCAGAGGCTTACTTGCCCGTATCTAATACGTACATTGAAAAAGACCTGTCTATAAACGAAGAGCTGGAGAAGCTAAGACTAAGGGCTACTACCAGCTTGCTGAGTGGACGCTCAGACATCATAGTTGTGGCATCGGTATCTTGTATATATGGTATCGGTAATCCAACCGATTATGCTGCTGGTATCATCCGCTTTAAGAAGGGAGATAATATAGGGCGAAATCACTTCCTGCATAGGCTAGTGAGTGCACTGTACAACAGAAGTCAGGGTGAGTTTACGAGGGGTACATTCAGGGTAAATGGTGACACTGTAGATATCAACCTACCTTATGTAGATTATGGCTACCGCATTACCTTCTTTGGCGATGAAATAGAGGAGATAGAGAGCTTTGAGATAGATACTGCCAAGCGAATAAGCGTGCTGGATAATGCGGCTATTTTCCCTGCCAACCTCTATGTGGCACCCAGCGGACAAATGGGGCAAATAATGCGGGAAATACAGGACGAAATGACTGCTCAGGAGGCCTACTTTAAGAGTATAGGCAAGCACATAGAGGCGCAGCGCATAAAGGAGCGGGTGAGCTATGACCTGGAAATGATACAGGAGCTAGGCTACTGTAGCGGCATAGAAAACTACTCGCGATTCCTGGACAGGCGCAAACCGGGCACACGCCCCTTCTGCCTGCTCGACTACTTCCCCGACGACTACCTGCTGGTGATAGACGAAAGCCATGTGACCATACCCCAGATAAGCGGTATGTATGGTGGTGATAGGTCCAGAAAGATGAATCTGGTAGACTATGGGTTTAGGTTGCCATCTGCGCTCGATAATAGACCGCTCAACTTTTATGAGTTTGAGAGTCTGGTGTCGCAGGTGGTGTTTGTGAGTGCTACACCGGGCAAGTATGAACTGGAGAAATGTGGAGGGGTGTTTATAGAGCAGATTGTGCGGCCTACGGGGCTCATAGAGCCGCCCATAGAGGTGCGCCCCAGCATCAATCAGGTAGATGACCTGCTAGACGAGATAGACAAGCGGGTGAAGAGTGGTGGCAGGGTGCTGGTAACTACCCTCACCAAACGCATGGCAGAAGAAATGGATAAGTACCTGAAACGCATAAACATTAAATCAAAATATATACACTCAGAGGTAGATACGCTAGAGCGGGTAGAGATACTGCGCGACCTGCGCCTAGGGGTAATAGATGTGCTGGTAGGGGTAAACCTACTGCGCGAGGGGCTAGACCTACCCGAGGTATCGCTGGTGGCAATACTGGATGCCGACAAAGAGGGCTTCTTGAGGGATGAACGCTCGCTGACCCAGATAGCCGGTAGGGCTGCCCGAAATGTAAACGGACTAGTGATATTCTATGCCGACAAAATGACGGACAGCATGCGCCGCACCATAGATGAAACTGACCGCCGCAGAGAGAAACAAATACGCCACAACACTGCCAATGGTATAGTGCCTAAAACGATTACCAAATCTATAGAGGACATAATGCTGCAAGGGTCTGTGCTGGAGATAAAGGGCTATAACGAAAACAGCCCCTATGCGGTGCCCGATGGTGCTACCCTACCCCTGGCTGCTGAGCCCACTGTAGCCTACCGCACCATAGCACAAGTAGAAAAACTGCTGACACAAACCAAAAAAGCCATGGAAAAGGCAGCCAAAGACCTTGACTTCATGGAGGCTGCCCGCCTACGCGATGAACTCTTTGCGCTGCAAAAGGAGAAAGAAGCAATGAAGTGATAGGGGTTAACATAACTAAGATTTTTGGAGTTTTTAAGTTTATGATTTTGCCGGTTTGTTGCCGGTGATTTCATGGGTTTTGGTACGTAAATGGTTGATTATCAATGGTATTCACTTTTGCTGGTTTGTGATCATTTTTCGGTTGGGTGGTGTGGTAATCTTTCGGATTTAATAATAAGTATGCTAGTATTTAGAAGGTGTGTTGTTGTTGGATTTTATTTATTAGCAATTAATTTTTTCAACTCTTCTTTATCAGGTAAAATAGTTTTGTAACGACTGGCAAAAATTTGTTTATTGTCTTCCGGTAGGGTTATTTCTATAAGGGTTTCGTTTTTGTCTCTACAAAGTACAATACCAATTGTTTTATTTTCATCGGCTGTTTTGACAAAACGATCGTAATAGTTGACATACATTTGTAATTGTCCTAAGTCTTGATGCTTTAGTTTTCCAATTTTAAGATCTATAACTACAAAACATCTCAACAATCTGTTGTAAAAGACCAGATCGATATAAAAATGCTCTTCATCTATAGTTATTCTTTTTTGTCTGGCTACAAAAGTATATCCAGTACCTAATTCTAGCAGAAAATGCTCTAACTTATCTATCAGCTCGTTTTCTAATTCATTTTCAGAATAGAGGTTATGCTCTGGAAGATTGAGAAATTCAAGTATGTAAGGATCTTTAATAGCGTCAGTAGGCGATTGTATTATTTGCCCTTGAGCTGCTAAATTCTTAATACCATCCTTGTCTTTACTAAGCGCAAGTCTGATAAATAGTGCGCTATCGTATTGTCTTTTTAGTTCTCGTAGGCTCCAATTATTTTTTGTTGCTTCTATTTCGTAAAAAGATCTCTCCTTTTCATCATCTATTCTCATTAGCAAGAGATAATGAGACCAACTCAACTGAAAATCAGGAATTTGAAAAATCCGAGACGGTGTTTCGGAAATTACTTTTTCAGGTATTGATGTTGCACCTATTTTGTCAGCTTCGATATGAAATGAAGGATAGGTTATGTAAAATCGGCGCATGTTTTCCAGGTTATCAACTGAGAACCCTTTACCAAATTCTTTATTTAGCCTGGCTGAAAGGTTTTTCATTTGTGCTTTTCCGTATGCTGCTCTGTTACTACCTTGCTGCTCCTCTTCAATAATTCTTCTGCCAATATGCCAATAGGCTTCCAGCATGGCTTTGTTGACACTACGAAGTGCATTCTGTTGTGCATGCTTCAGTATTTGTAGTATGTCTGTTACAATTTGCATATTCCGATGACGATTTGTTGCTTGTTTATAAACTAGGGGATAATGTAAATATATTATTTAGTTGCGGTTTCCTGTATTGCCGGTTAGTTGCCGGTAGATTCATGCGTTTTGATAGATAAGTCATTGATTATCAATGATATTCACTTTTCCGGTTTACATGCAGTTGCCGGTAGTTTTTTGTCTGAACCATTGATTTATCTGATTCTTTTGATTCTGATGATTTGGGTTGCGTGGGTGCAGTGTTTTTGGGTTCATATTGGGTTAGTTTTTAATTTCTGTAGCCGTCGCTAAAAAGCTATGGCTACTAAAAGGTTTTTGCCGATAATTTGCCGGTGTTTTCATGGGTTTTGACGCTTAACTCATTGATTATCAATACTATTCACTTTTCCGGTTTACATGCAGTTGCCGGTGCTTGTTGTCTGAACTATTGATTTATCTGATTCTTTTGATTCTGATGATTTGGGTTGCGTGGGTGCTGTGCTTTTGGGTTCATATTGGGTTTGTTTTTAATTTCCGGTATTGCCGATAATTTGCCGGTGTTTTCATGGGTTTTGACGGTTAACTCATTGATTATCAATACTATTCACTTTTCCGGTTCGCATGCAGTTGCCGGTGGTTTTTTGTCTGGAACATGACATATAGGATTTAGTGATTTTTCTCAAGTAGATTGCTGGGTGGCTAGGTTTTGTTGTCATATTTGGTTTATTGTTAATTTCCGGTTTGTTTCCGGTGTTTTCATGTGTTTTGACACTTAACTCATTGATTATCAATACTATTCACTTTTCCGGTTTACATGCAGTTGCCGGTGGTTTTTTGTCTGGAACATGATATATAGGATTTAGTGATTTTCCTCAAGTAGATTGCTGGGTGGGTAGGTATTGTTGTCATATTGTGTTTATTGTTAATTTCCGGTTTATTGCCGTAGCCTTCGCTAAAAAGCTATGGCTACTAATAGGTGTTTTCATGGGTTTTGACACTTAACTTGTTGATTATCAATACTATTCACTTTTCCAGTTTGCATGCAGTTGCCGGTGGTTTTTTGTTTGGAACATGATATATAGGATTTAGTGATTTTCCTCAATTAGATTGCTGGGTGGATGGGTTTTGTTGTCATATTTGATTTATTGTTAATTTCCGGTATTGCCGATTATTTGCCGGTGTTTTCATGGGTTTTGACGCTTAACTCATTGATTGTCAATACTATTCACTTTTCCGGTTTGCATGCATTTTCCGGTTGGGTTTGGAGTAATATACTGCAAACGTAGGTGGATGTAGCAATATTTATTGTAATGAATTGGGATGCTATGTACTGACATAATGATTGGGGGTTTGTGGGGTACTGCTTGAATAGAATAAGCTCTACTGATGCCGCAAAAAGCGCGCCAATATGGGTGAATTGGAGTGGTGGCAGAGATTAAGATATCCACATTTTTAGTTTGCGCAGGCGGAGGCTTGCAGTAATTAGGGCTGAGCGAGAATCTATGACAGGGGTAGCAAGACAGAGGGGGAAATTCATTTAGCTGCTAGAAAGTGAAGGCGTTCGGGAGAACGATTTTTATTGGCAGTTCCAGTTGACCCTTCGGAACAACTGAAACAAAGAGTACTTGTAAATTACGAGACAGTGTCTCGTAATTTACAAGTATCAAATTTATCTAAAGTGTCTCCGGGGGGTAAAGTCCCGTGCGTATTTGTCTTTACTTGGGGCATTTGATAAGTAGCATAAAATCGCCGAATATCCTGTAAATCACCAACACAGTTCCAGTTGACCCGAAGGAACAACTGGAACAACGGGCTCGCTGAGAGCTGAAGGGATGGAAATTTTCATTATCCAACTACCAAGACTGGAGATGAGATATTAGTATCTTTGTAAAAAGTAAAGTAACGCTATGCTTACAACCATAAAAGGGTATTACGAGCAAGGTCATATAATAATGGAAGAGGATGCACCTGTACAAAAAAGGACTCAAGTCATTATTACTTTTTTGACTGATGAAACAGATACACACAGTTTAAAAAAAAGAATGCCCGGAGGATTGAAAGGAAAAGTTTCTATTCCCGACGACTTTAATGAACCATTAGAAGACCTTAAAGATTATATGTAATGCCCAATTCATACTTGTTAGATACTCATTGTTTGATATGGTTTCAGGAAAATAATCCTAAAATACCTAGCAGGGTACTAGACATTATTCAGAATCCTGAAAACATTATCTTATTTTCACAGGTGAGTCTGTATGAAATAGCAATAAAACAGAAAATTGGTAAATTGCCTGACTTTAAATCTGATATTATAGAAATACACCAGCAAGCTATCAAAGATAATTTTACATTTATTCAATTGCAAAACAAGCACCTATCTAGTTATTCCAAAGTTCCATTGCACGATCATCACCGTGATCCTTTTGACCGATTTTTAATAGCAACGGCTTACGAAGAAGAGGCAACGATGGTGACGGTGGACAGTAACTTCGAACTTTACAGAAACTTCATTTCAATATTGTGGTGAAAAACTAGGTATTCAACTTTTCAGTTTTACGTGTGCAACCCCGCTTTGCGTAGTCTGTCAAAAAAAATATAAATTTAGTTGGGGGAAGTCTCCCACTATTGTTGTCCGAGGATCAATGCATACTACGCTTAGTTGGAGAATCTTTGACAGGAGTAGGAGTGACTTAGGAGAAATTTATATTAGCTGCTAGAAAGTGAAGGCGTTCGGGAGAACGATTTTTATTGGCGGTTCCAGTTGACCCCGAAGGAACAACTGGAACAACGGGCGGAATTGCATTCATTTATTAACTAGAAAGTGAACAATTATTTACCATATTATGGCGAATATACTAGCCTTGCTACTACTGGTAGGCTACCTGCCTCATCACTTACATACCTGCATATATACATACCTGCGCTTATGCCTGCTGGGAGTTGTATATCTGCTTTACCACCTTTAAGTGTATAGTTTGCGATAACCCTGCCTTGCAAATCGCCTATTACCAATACTCCGGTGTGTGGAGCTTTTATAGTAACGTTGCCATTAGTAGGATTGGGGAATAGTATTAGGTCGTTATTGCCAACACTATTAATTTCGGGAACCTTAATTGGCGACTGACAGTCAGGCACATAACACCCATTACTATCTGTGCCAAATATCCACACATCCCTGCCGGCATGCCACGAGGGTAGGGTATCATTAAAGGCAGAGCCAGTGAAAACCATATTTCCATCTGGCAGTTCCACCATATCACGCAGATAAGCCACCTGATCTGTATCTGTCCAATAATTTCTGTTCCACATTATTTCGCCATTTGTGCGCCTTATCTTAGCCGCCCAGCCACTGTAGGCGGGGGCGCATAGGCAGCCATTGCAGTAGTCATCGCCCAGTATCAGGAAGTTGCCATCATGTAGTTGTTTTATTTGTCCGGGCGATCTACGGCTGTTGCAGTCATCATGCGGAAAACGTGTTATCCACTCCATGCGAAAGTTGGTATCGAGATGAGCAATATAATGTGGGAAATTACGCAAATCACTACTTCCGAAAATAGGTGCTGGCACTGTATCTATCCAGCCATAATGTATGTAACCACCATTAATGTCTTTATATATATTCCCTCCCCCTCCATACTTAGTTCCATAAAGGGTATCCTTTAAAATATTACCTGAGCTATCCAGCACCAGAAACCAGGGTGTATGATGGTAAAAAGGGACTGAACCTATAAAATAAGTGTATTTGCTTTCTGCCCCTACTACAATTCGCCCATCATCTAATGGTATTAAAGTTCTTATACGCGTTTGCTGTGTGGGTTCTTTCCAGTAAGTTCGTGTCCACAATGTGTCTGCATTGCTGTCTGTCCGCACCAGCAATCCAGGAAAAGTGGTTGCCGTGTTGCCGTATTTTCTTATCCCCCCTCCCAGAAAATCACCATCTGGCAGTAATGCACAATTATAAAGTAAGTCAAAAGTGGCTGATGTGTCTGTATATAACTTTACATATACAACATCCCCTGTTTCGTCATATTTCATAAACCCAGCTGCACTAGTAACAAATGCTGTACTTGGATTTTGCATTGTAAATGGAACTATATACCCGCCTGAAGACAAATGTTTAATAGACCCTGCATCGCCGTAACCCAAAGCTGTAAAAGGGTACTGAAGAACATTTTTATCAAGTATAATATTACCTCCAGCCGAAACTGTCATATTTGTAATATCCCATCTCGTTGTAATACCTTTTTGAGAACTACCAACAATGAAATAATTTCCATCATTATTCAAAAAAATATTTTCTCCCCAGTCGTACATGCTGTCTACATCGTGGAGCTTATTAAAATACTGCCCATAAGTTGTTGTTGCTACTGCTGAAAGCAGTAGCAACAACACTATTATCTTACTATTCATAGCTATTCATTTATATTACCTACCCACTTTATATTACCAAAGAGATTTTTCATGTCTTTTCGTTTCAGATAAGCTACGAAGTTTTGTAATGCCATATCTATTACTTCCTTTTTAGTATGGGCATTACTTTAGTCTCATAGCTTTTTTCTGAAGTTGTTCATCAAGCAAAATATTTTTTTTATTTTGAAGAAAGTATTAGTAAAAATACAAAATAGTATACATTCTGAAAAATAATTGTAAAAAGTTTTATTGGTTTGTAGCTTGACGGGGTTGTTTTCCCGCTTTGCGTAGTCTGTCAAAAAAAATATAAATATAGTTGGGGGACGTCCCCGCTCGGCGTAGTCTTTAAAAAATAAAAATATAGTTTGGCGTAGTCTCTGACTACGTCATGGTGGTAGTCAATCTCCAGATTGACGGCATGCTGGCACTATGAAGAATTAGTACAAGTTGCTATCTTGCAACAATGAGCACAGGCTACCAGAGCGACGACCAATATGGCATGTATTTTCTTACATTCACGGTTGTAGACTGGGTAGATATCTTTACACGTAAGTCTTACCGTGACATTATCGTTGATAGCCTTAATTATTGCATAAAGGAAAAGCAACTCTCAGTGTATGGATATGTGGTAATGACTAACCATGTACATCTGATAGCACAAAGCAAGGCTGGAAATTTGTCGAACACAATTAGGGATTTCAAGAAATTTACTGCACGCAGAATACTGGATACAATAGTCAGTGAACCCGAAAGTAGAAGAGAGTGGTTATTGCACCGCTTTGAATGGAATGCATCTCAACACGAAAGAAACAGTAAGTACCAGGTATGGACACACGAGAACCACGCTGTCAGTATTACAAGCGAAAAGTTCTTCAGGCAAAAAATGGAACACATTTACCAGAACCCAGTCAGAGCCGGATGGGTAGAACGTGAGGAAGATTATATTTACAGCAGTGCAAAAGCACTTTTCAACAGTTGCGACGGTAATGTGCATTTGTCGTATGTGTAGTTTTTGTTTCGTCAATCTGGAGATTGACTACCACCACGACGTAGTCGGAGACTACGCCGAACAGGAGAGCAATAGTGGTACACTAGTGGGAGGGATGTGGATTATAGGGTTGTGTCGTAGATAAAGGTGGGTAGATGAATGGGGGTAAAGGGCGACGGCAAGGTAGTGATGTGATACGCGGAGGTGCCTTGTAGTAACTGTATATGGGATGCCATGAGAGGCGAACAATAGCTGTTTTATCTACCGTACATGTGCAGGTGAATAATTATGGGCTGGTGCAAAATATTTTTCATTTTTTATCAACTTTAACACATTTGATTTCTTGGCTTATACATAACTTTGTTAAAGGGTTTGACAGCCCGACGCTATATGAATTATAATAGACAGGTTCTTGTCTTCACCATCACATTCTCTCTATTTTTACTGTTTTACTCGTTTTACTCCATCTTCGCCAAGAATGACTTTCTGCATTTGGGCAAGGTGAACCTGCTTTCGGCGGTATTGATAGAGGAAAAAACGGAACCTGTACCTGAACCAGCGCTATTGGATACTGCACAAGCCAATACCAGACAGATAGCAAGTGGTAGCACCACCCCAGAGCGCCCTGTGGGTGTGCGTAACAAAAACGTGTATACGGTGCCCAACAGATTGGTAAATGCGAGTGCTGACACCACACGAGTGGGGTTGCCCCACTTTATGGGCAAGCTGCAACAACTGAAAAAAGGAAAACGAAGAAAACTGCGGATAGCCTGGCTGGGCGATAGCATAATAGAGGCAGACCTGCTGACCCAAACATTCAGAAAGTTGATGCAACAACAGTTTGGTGAGTATGGTGTGGGCTTTGTGTCTATGAAGTCGATATCGGCAGACAACCGCACGACGGTAAAAGCTAAAACGACGGGTAACTGGAAGGAAGAAAATCTGAGATCTAAATCGGATGTGCGGGTTTATCTGTCGGGCTTCTCGTTTTACAGCAATGATGGAGAAGTGACCATGCAGGATGCTACTGTGGCCGATAAAAGCCAAGTGCTGGTGAAGACGCTGATATGTGGCAATGCGGGTGGCCACGTAAACGTGCGTGTAAATGGAGTGAACCGTAGTGTGGCGGCTCCTAAACACTTCAACCATGTGGTGCTGGATAGTAGTGTGGAGCAGAAGATAATGGTGGGTATAGAGAGTGAACAGTTGCCGGTGTATGGTATCTCTTTTGAGCCGGTGGAGGGTGTAGTGCTGGACAATTACTCGTTTAGAGGTATAACGGGTATAGAACTGAAAAAACTAGACACTGCCTGCCTGAGGGAAATAGATGAAGAGCAGTATTATGACCTGGTGATACTGGAGTATGGCGTGAACGTGCTGTGGAAAGCGGATGATAAAAGCTACCCCTACTACCGCCAGCAGATGAAAAAGGTGCTGCCTATACTGCGCAAGGCTATGCCACGCACAGAGTTTCTGATAATAAGTACGGCAGACAGGGCATTTATGTATGATGAGGCAGCGAGAACGGCGCTGGGCATAGACAGCCTGATAAAAACACAGGCAGATCTGGCATTTGAAAATGGCATGGCCTTCTACAACATGTATGAGAGCATGGGCGGGTATGGCACTATAGTGAAGTGGGCGGATATGGAACAACCACTGGCCCGCAAAGACTATATACACCCCAACCATCAGGGTGCGGAGCGACTGGGCAAGATGCTGTATAACGACTTTATGAACGACTACAGCAGGTTTGAGAATCAAAAGCACTAAGCAGTAAACAATCGTTACCACCCCCCAAACTATACGGCAATGCCCACCTTTAGTATCGCTGGTATGATGCACCAGTTAAGCTACGACCCGAACAACCCGCTGTTGTTCAATGACGGTTTTTTTGTTTATTTCTTTGCCGTGTTTATGGCGCTGTACTATGCCTTCAGAAATGCGATACATGGCCGAAGCATACTAGTGAGCCTATTCTCGTTGTACTTCTTTTATAAGGCTAGTGGCTCGTTTGTGCTGCTGGTGATATTCTCGGCAGTAGCTAACTATTGGCTCTCTAATCAGATTTATAAAACTACTGCAGGGAGCCAAAAGAAGGGGTTGCTGGCAGCCAGTGTGGCGGTGAATCTGGGGATGCTGTTTTACTTCAAATACACCAACTTCTTTATAGGCGTGCTGAATGATGTGGGCGGTGGGCATATAGGGTTGCTTCATATACTGTTGCCAGTAGGCATATCGTTTTTTACGTTTGAGAATCTGAGCTATACGATAGATGTATACAGGGGTGAGTTTGAGCCAGAGAAAAGGTTTGTCAATTATCTGTTGTTTTTATCCTTCTTTCCGAAGCTGGTGATGGGGCCAATAGTGCGTGCCAAAGACTTTATACCACAGCTTTACAAGCCGTATTATGTTAGTCAGCAAGACTTTGCTTCGGGTTTCTATCTTATAGTATCGGGCTTGTTTAGGAAGCTGGTAATAGCTGATTATCTGACGCTGAATCTGGTAAATGTGACGTTTGACAATCCGAGTATGTATCCCGGGCTGCAATGTTTTGTGGCAGTGCTGGCGTATGCTATAGTTATTTATTGCGACTTCAGTGGCTTTAGTGATGTGGCGATAGGTATAGCCAAGTGGATGGGTATAACTATCCCGCCCAACTTTTTGTTGCCATATCAGAGCCTGAGTTTGAAGGAATTTTGGGGAAGGTGGCATATATCGCTATCGAGCTGGCTGAAGGATTATTTGTATATTTTCTGGCTGGGTGGTAGCCGCAATGGGGTAGTAAGAATGCTGCTGAACCTAATGATAACCATGCTGCTGGGTGGTTTTTGGCACGGTGCTAAGTGGACCTTTATAGTGTGGGGCGCACTGCATGGAGCTGGGCTAGTGCTGCACCGGATATGGGAAATGCAAACCAAGGAGCGGCTGGCAGCGGTGAACAATACTGCCTGGTATAATGCGGCATCGGGGGTGTTGACGTTTGCCTTTGTGTGTCTGTGCTGGGTGTTTTTTAAGGCTACAGATGTGCCTACTGCTATGCTGATGCTAAAGCAGATAGCCACTAATTTTTCGCCGGGTGTATGGGGGGATTTTTGGGCAAACTATAAAATGGTAGTGCTAATGATGGGGCTGGGTTTTGCACTGCACTTTGTGCCACTGAAAGTAGGCACTAAATATGTGCTACCTACACTGGAGCGAATGCCCATGTATGGGTATGTAGTAGTGTTTATAGGCTTTGTATTTGTGTATGCACAAGTGAAATCAGCTACACCTGTGATGCCGATTTATCTACAGTTTTGAGTACTGGCAAGTGAGCTTTTTGCTTTCACACTAATACTCTTCCAGTACTTTGATTTTGTGGACTTTTGGAGGTGCAGTGACCGGTGGTGGTGGAACCTTGCTGGTGGTGTCTACTGATTTGGGGGTAGGTGGCTTTACTGTTGGCTTTGGGGTTGGTTTTCTAGGTACTGATTTGGGCACCGTCGTAATTTGCTTGATATGTTGTTTTAAAAAGTCGTTGTAAGACGAGGCGAGGGCATGGAGCAGCAACTGCCCCTGCAACCGGTAACCTTCGTGCTGAAAATGTACGAGGTCGCGGGCGAGGAGCTTGTTTTTCTTCCAAGATAGACTGCCGGCAAGGCCTCCGCTGATATGATACAAATCCCAATAAGGAAGGTCGTTGGTTTTGCAAAAACGGATAAGTGCATTGGTGACTTTGTCGAGCACTTTGTTGGGTGCTTTGCCCTTGTAGAAAGAGACTGGTGGTGTAGTGATGAGTATCTGGCAATTGGGGGCAGCAGTGCGGATCTGTGCCAAGAAGGTATTGCATTTTACTGTAAAACTATCTTCGTTGAAGCTACGGTTTTGGGCTTCGTTGGTGCCCATAGACACAATGAAGAGATCGCCTTGCAAGGTGGGTAGTTGATGCCAGAAAAGGGAGTTGCGGTTGAACTGGTCGTATTCGGCACCATTGACACCAATAGTATTGTATACTACTCCGGGCGCATCGGTGCGGAGCATGGATACTCCATAAAAGCTGAAAGAGTCGCCGGGCTGGCGGGGAGAACATTCCGACAGCTCAAAACCGGAAGTAAGACCTGGAAGGTCGAAGACCAGTGATGGTGTGTCTGTGCCAGAACGAGTATTTTGCTTGATGGGATCTGCGTTAGCATCGGTCTTTAGCTCATAACAATTATCGTTAGCACCCAAGAAAAACTTCAGCTGATTGAAGTAGTTCTGCAGACTGTCAACGGGTTTTAGGCTCATCCTGACCACAGCATTTGGCTGAGTGGTATGTATACCAAAGCCGGTGATGCCAGTGGCGGTAGGTATCTCAGGGTGTGCCAGACGGTTGTATTTCCAAGTGATATTGGATGAGGACGCAATATCGGACGGGGCATTAGATTTGGCGAGTTGTTGTGGAAACAAGAGACCGCGACCTGCATTACCAAAACGATTTTGGAAGCCGTTTCGCAAAACAGATGTAATCAGATCGGCTTGCAGATGGGAGTCGCCAATGTGGATGATATTAACCACTCCTACTTTAGGATTGTGCGAGTTGAAGAGTTTTTCGAAAGCTGGATAGAGCTTGTGGTCGTTGATGATGTGGTTGTCAGCGTGTTTTATGAATTTGTAGGAATACATGCGTGGCACTAACCATAGGGATGTATCGGACTGGGCCATAGATATGGTCCACATGAATAGAAAAGCGATACAGAAAGCGTACTTCATTATGTGCAAATTACGTTTTTAATAGATAGTGTGTGGTATGACGATGGAAGTAGATTTTATAATAATGATGTGGAGTGGTGGCACTGTAAAAATGATTTGTATACTTATTGAAAATGGATGGTAGTAACTTAATAATGATGATGACGGAAGTAGGGAAAAAGCCCCTCAACAAAACTATACTGGGAAGTACAAGACCGCCTATATTATACCCAGAAAATTTTGCCCAACAGGCGTTCAGACTTTAATCGGCTTACCTAATACCACACGAGCCCGTCCATCATAGCTCCGCACGGACAAGAGCGCGATGCAATGCCCGATGAGGGAGGTGGTGTAGCTGGGAGCAAAAGAGAGATTAAGTACATAGAGTAAGCGGCTATTCTATCCGCTTGATGATGAGCTTGTCTATGCGCATACCGTCCATGTCTACGATTTCTATCTCGAAGTCGTGCCAGAGTAGTTTTTCGCCGGGATGGGGTATTTTGCCCATTTTATCTAGTATCATGCCGGCTATGGTGTTGTAGTCGCCATCGGAGTCTTCGTCTTTGAAGCCAAAGTATCTGAGCAGCTCGAAGTAGGGATACTGAGCATCTGCCAGCCAACTATTATCGTCGCGTTTTATGATGTTGTACTCGGTGTTGTTGTACTCTGATACGTCGCCTACGAGCGCATCGAGCACATCGTCCATGGTGATGATGCCTAGTACAGAACCGTATTCGTCCACAATAACTGCGAGGTGAAAACGTGCTTCTCTGAATTTCTCCAGTACACTGTATGCTGCCTCATTGTCGTGTACAATAAGTGGCTTGATGACGTATTTGCTGAGATCGAAGGAGGTGGCTTCGATATTGGCGGCAAATAGTTCTTTGACGTTAACTACGCCTATGAGCTTATCGATAGAACCATTGGCTACGGGATATATGGAGTGTAGCACTTTGCTGGCAGTGTTGCGTACTTGATCGAGGGTATTGTGTACATCGAGCCAAATAATATCGGTGCGGTGAGTCATAAGCTCTGTGACTTTGCGGTCGCCGAGAGCAAAGACGCGCTCTACAATGTTGTGTTCTATCTGCTGTATCTCACCACCCTCGGCACTTTGCTGCACTATGGCTTTTATCTCCTCTTCAGATACTCTGCCATCCATATTGTCTTTGATGCCAAAGACTTTCATAAACAGATCGTTGGTGCCAGTGAGGAGGTATATGAATGGTGCGGCGATCTTAGAGATAACATTCATGGGGCGTGCCACGAGCGAGGCAATGGTTTCGGGGTACAGGAGGCCGATGCGCTTTGGGATAAGCTCGCCAAAAACTATGGAGAAAAAGGTAACTATGACTACAATAGCCAGCACAGCTATGGTATGTGCATAGGGTGCTAATGGAGCTATGTGCTTAATGGTGGCGGTAAGGTTTAGGGTGATCTGCTCGCCACTGTAGATACCGGTAAGTATACCTATGAGAGTGATACCTATCTGCACTGTAGATAGGAATTTGTTGGGGTTGTTGGCGAGGTCAAGCGCAGTACGGGCGTTTTTGTTGCCTCTTTTGGCGGCGTTCTCTAGCTTGAATTTGCGAGAAGAAATCAAAGCAATTTCACTCATGGAGAATACTCCATTGAGTAAAATAAGCAATAAAATTATAATGATTTCCATATCTTTATACAAGGGTGGTTTGTGTTTTGAAACATTGTGCACCTATAGCAAAGATACCTTACCGAACGATGTGTAGCGTATGCCGCATAAAATAGTCTTTAGAGTTGGCTGTTATTAAAGGTAGAAAGTGAAACTAATTTTAGAATTTTGGCGAATAAATAACATATTATGAACGTTATTCGCTTTATTTGCCTGTTACTTATGCAACAACCCTATTGAAAGACCAAAGAGGTGTACCTATCAACAATTTGCCTACTGGGGAATTGTTACAGATTCTTGACAGTACCGTTTTGTTGCTTGCTACAGACAAAGAAGGGATTATAACCTACTGCAATGAATTGTTTTGTGAAGTAAGTGGCTACACTGCGGCCACACTGTTAGGGAAATCGTACGAGATACTGCATCCCAGATGCGCCGACCAACCAGTACAAGACCGACGCTGTGGCATACTGAATGACAATAAAAAATGGCAAGGAGAAATATGTGCTACAAGCAAAAATGGTGTACTGTTTTGGCTGCAAACAAATTTAGTAGCCTGCAGAGATGAAAAGGGAGCTATAAACGGCTACCTGACCATAAGTAGTGATATTACAAAACACATGTTATCGGCGATAAACGAAGAGGGCGAAAATGACAAATATAGAAACCTATTCAACTACAGCCCCATACCCATGTGGATATATAACCGACAGACACTGGCATTTATGGATGTAAACCAAGCCGCTATAAGAAACTACCAGTACAGCCGAGAAGAGTTTCTGGGTATGAACATCAAACAAATAAGACCTTCAGATGATCTACAACAGCTACAGGCAGCACTGACAAGACCAAAAGAAACACCTTATCAAAACTTTAAAGAAGTTTTCAGACACACCAAAAAAGATGGCACCATAATAAAAGTGAACATACAGAGCAACCCTATAATGTATGAAGGGGTGCAAGCAAAATTGGTGCTGGCAACAGATGTAACTGAAGAACTAGAAGCAAAATCTGCACTGAGCCTTGCCAACATGCGCCTGACTACGGCGCAAGAGATAGCCAAGCTGGGTTACTGGAGCAATGATCTGGTTAAAAATGCTGTGCATTGGAGCAAGGAAGTGTACAATATATTTGAGTTGAGCGAAGAAACATTTGAGCTCACATTTGATAATATATCCAGTATGTATCACCCAGAAGATAGATGGATAATGGGTGCAGATATAAATACTACTTTTGCAGACAAAGAAATAGATGAGTTTGACAATCGTATAGTTACCCCCGATGGAAAAACAAAATGGATACACCAGAAAATACGACTGATAAGAGATAGCTTCGACAAGCCAATAGCTATAGAGGGTGTGGTGCAAGATGTGACGGAAAGCAAAGAAAAAGAACAACACCTTGAGGAAAGTAACGAACGATACAGGCTTTTGATGAAAGCATCGAGAGAGGCACTGATAGACTGGGATATTGTGCGCGACGTGACGATATGGGGAGATGGTTTTGCTACAATATTTGGGTATGACTTGAGCGTGTATGACAACTACCTGTGGAGTGGCAATATACATCCCGAAGACAGAGAACAAGTACTGAAAGACCTAGAAGAGACCCTGGCTAACCCACTTAAAAAGGTATTTTATGCAGATTTCAGATATTTAAAAGCTAACCGTGAGGTGACCTATGTGCAACACCGTGGACTAATAGTGAGAGATAAAAACGGCAAACCAGTGAGAGCTGTGGGATCGCTGCTAGATATGACAGAGGTGGTGGAACGCAATATAAAAATTGAAAATCAGAATAAGACCTTCAGCGAAATAGCTTGGATACAGTCGCATAAGGTAAGAGGACCACTAACGTCACTAATGGGTTTGGTAAACATGCTAAAAATGCCACCTCTAGATGACACTACAAAAGAGAATCTAATAGAACTTTTAGGCGAAGCAGCAAATGAACTAGACAAGATAATACATGAAATAGTAGAAAAATCTGAGAGGGTAATTATCAATGACAATACCTTACAGCGATAATAATAAAGACACTATGGGGTAGAGAAGTAATGAGCATAGGTGTGATTTATAAATCCGGAGCCCAATGTGTGCAAGTTGTGCGAGGTGTAGAGTATCAAAACACAATCGGTACTATCAAGTGCTTCATATTTGTATTTCTCAGTGAGCGGCACACCAGAATAGTCATCTTGTCGATCACTGCGCTGCCGATAGTAGTACCAAAACTCCCATTTATTGGTGGCTTCTTTCAGAAAATAGTTTTCTATCAATGTCCACCCAAAACTATCGCCCACCATAATGACTTTGGGTTTGGTTGTTATGGCCTCTTCTTTATACTTATAAACGGGATAACAAAAGGTTTCGGTAGTAACAGGAAATACCAAATTGAGCGTAGCGGCGATGTCATCATCGGTATACATAGCATCGGTGGTGTGTGTGACTACATCCCAAACAGGATGTATCATTTTTATATTCCGTTTACGCTCTAGATATTTAGCTATACTATCTGTAGCCAACAATGCGCCATACCAAGTCCAGTGTATGCCTTGCTTAGAATATAGAAGTTCGTGAGAGGTATCTTTAAGTGCACAAAACCATGCATTAAAGTCTATTTGATTGATATGAGCAGCAGTTGCATACTGGGCATATACATCATAGTTAGAACTATTGTGCTTAATTCGCCGCATGTTTTTAGGAAAATCATTAGGATAATAATATGCTTTGCAGGGAGCATGGGCCAGTAGGAGCGTCTTACCTATTGCAGCCATTGTATCTTGGATAGCCTTGAGTTTTCTTACACATTCTTTTATCGAGTCTTTACCCATAAAGTCATCGCCATAAAAAGAATTAATGTACGTCTTCTGGTACAATACTCCATTAGTACCAGCAATAACATGAGTTGAATTGGTATTATTGAACAGAGAATAGTCTATTTGCTTTTTTAGTCTTACCAGATCTGCTCTAAAGCCTATATGCTCTTTGAGGTAGTCATTCTTTTTGGCTTGATACTCACCTGAAAACCAATCTTTCCAAGAAAAAACTACATCGGGTGATTGGTCATAAATACCAAATAATGGGGTGGATGATACGAAAGGAATTGACTGTTGCAAAAAAGGCAACAGCAAAAGTATAAGGAAGACGGCGAGTATTATTTTCTTTCGAGTGTTGGGCATGTACTAAAATCTGAAGTATATAAAAGGGTTAAAGGAGGAATTAGTAATACTAGCTGCCGACAAAATGCAAAGTATCAACGCAACAGAGGTCATCAATAAGTGCATAGTTGGGTTTCTAGACGTAGTGTAAATCGCATTGTGTAGCCGCTGCCCGAAGCGGGACAACGTGATGAATGAAAAAAATGCTGCTATCGTTAGAATTGTCCAAAACTGTGGGTCTGGTTCCCATCTAGTAGTAATGTTAGACTGCCAAGAAAACATATAGTGTATGTATTGCAACGAGGGTCGCAAATACTCGAGCCGGAAAAATACCCAGCCTACCGCCACTACAGTAAAGGTGTAGAGTACGGCTGCTTTACCAGCGCGTTGTAACAACCTACCCAAAAACAAACGTTCAAGAACAAGAAAGAATCCATGAAAAGCCCCCCAAATAATGAATCCCCATGCGGCACCATGCCATAGACCCGAAGCCAGGAAAACCAACCATAAATTAAAGTACAGCCGCCATGCATTATCCACCCTGTTGCCTCCCAATGGTATGTAGAGGTACTGTCTCATCCATGCCCCTAATGTAATGTGCCACCTGCGCCAGAAATCAGTGATAGAAAGTGCTGTGTAGGGATTATTGAAATTCTCTGGAAAACGAAACCCCATCATTAACCCAAGCCCAATAGCCATATCTGAGTAGCCAGAGAAATCGAAATAAATCTGGAAGGTGTAACTAATTGCTCCTAGCCATGCAGTGGCAGTGCTGAGCTCAGCGTAGGGCAAATCAAATATCTGGTCGGCAGCATTACCCAGCACATTAGCTATCAGTACTTTTTTGCCCAAGCCCCAGAAAAAACGTTGCAATCCTAGCAATTTGTTATCTACGGTTTCTTGCTCAATGTGATCTATGAGCTGTGGTGCAAAATCGTGATAGCGAATAATAGGACCCGCTATAAGCTTGGGAAATAGAATGATATACAACTGATAATGAGCAAAACTAGTAAGTGGTTTGTGAATACGTCTGTAAACGTCAGTAACGTAGGTAATAGACTCAAAGGTGTAAAAGGATATACCGATAGGCAGTATAACTTCAGCCCATTTTATAGAATCTATTCCTACGCCTGTAAATACTTTATTAAGGTTGTGAATGAAGAAGTTACTGTACTTGAAATAGAAGAGTAAACCCAGATTTAGCGCAAGCGAGGTAATATATAAAATAGTTCGGTTGCTTCGGTGGAGTGTGCGATACATAAGCCCCACTAACTGATAATCGAGAAAGGTGGTGGCTAGTATAACGAAGATGAATAGGGGCGCACCCCACGCATAAAAAAAGATACTACCCAATAATATTACAGCATTTTTATATCTACTATCGGAGAGGTAATAAATTAAAAAAAATAGCGGTAAAAAGTAGAATATGAATGTTATGCTGCTAAATACCATGAGTTACATTGATACCAAGATATATTAATACAAAAAGCGTAATCATTTTTCGATTTAAGAGCATCAAATTTTACTACACGACTCTATGAAATTATAGAAAAAGTTACACATTCCTATATTGGGTTAAAACTCCCCCTTAAAATTCCAGATTTAAACGTGCCTAGGCTCGGCACACCAAGTTATATAGCCGGCGCACGACTATTCTCAAATAACATAGTGCTCTTGAAGACTTTAATAAATAAAACGCCCTCGGCGCTAATGGACGAGGGCGTATATTAATGGCAATCTATTAAAATTATTACCTACCTACCGTAAAGTGTATTGTACTTGTTTTAGTGCCTGTGTTCATATTGAGCACATACATACCATTTGCGAGGGAATTGGTCATGTTTATCTCAGCATTGATGGTACCATTTGTTACAGATAGGTTTTGTTGATGCACTACTTGTCCCAGCATGTTGGTGATGGTAATGTGCATTTCCCCATTACCTACTATTCCGATATAACCCGACAAAGTAAATGTACCATTGTTAGGATTTGGAGACAGGCTTATACCCTCAGCTAGAACTACATTAGGTGTACTATTGGAAGGTGATCCGTTGACGTACACCAAGTTGAATGAAGTTAGTCCGCCACAAAATCCACTGCTGGTTACTCTGCATGTATATTCAGTTACACCTATCACTGCGGTAGTGGTATATGTAGCTGTTGTAGCACCTACTATTGGTACACCATTCTTCAACCACTGATAAACAGGTGCGGTACCGGCATCAGTAGCTGTAGCCGTAAGAGTAAAACTCTGACCGGGCACTAATGCTAATGAAGGACTAGAAGTAATAGTAACTGCTGGAGAAGGAATAGGTAGCACTGTCATGTTGATAGGTGCACTAAGAACACTGTCTGCCAATCGACATCTGTAGTTGCTGTAGAGTTTACAAACCACCACATCTGCATCAGCAGGTGCATAGCTGAACACTGGACCACTACCCGAAACAGTGCCATCTACCAGCCATGAGTATAAGGGTGTAGGACCACCATTAACTGCAGTAGCTGTAAAGTTGACCGGAGAGAACTCACATGAAGTATCTGAAGGAGAAACAACAGTTGTAACCACCGGCATAGCGGGCACAAACACACTAAGTGTGCGAGCACCTACGGCAGTGTCTATGAGCAGACAAGCAGCATTGCTGGTCATACCTACACGTACCACATCGCCGTTAGCAGGTACAAATGTATATGTAGACCCAGTAGCCACATATGTTCCGTTTACACTCCAGTCATACACTGGCGCAGTACCACCTAAAACGGGCGAAGGGGTTAGCAATACAGACTCACCAGCGCATAGCGTGTCTGACGGAGCTGTAGATATACCTACACTAGGGGTCAATAATGGTTGAATAACTACCGTAGCGCTACCTGTCATATTTCTGCGACAAGCAGTAATAGCATTGGTAGCTTGCACTGTGTAAACACCAGCAGCGGTATGCAGACCAAAACTGATAGGGCTTCCTGTACCCGATACAAATGCCGTAGTAGAACTGCCAAACATAAGCGAGTAAGTAATACCTGGTTCAGAATTTGACATGCCTATTGTAGCACCTGTACCACCCGCACAATACGTGCCACCACCTACTACTGCATATACATTGGGTAAAGGCTGCACAGTGACTACAACAGAGCTATAGCAGCCTGTGGCTGGCAAAGTATAAGAAATTGTAGAAGTACCTAATGTGAATCCAGTAACAACACCAGACGTACCTACAGTAGCCACGGCTGGAGTGGTGGTGCTCCACACACCACCTAATACAGTATCAGAAAAAGTAACTGTACTACCCAAACAAATATTCGGGTTACCTACTATAGGACTAGGACCAGGATTGATGGTCACTACCCTTCTGGCAAGACATCCGGTAGGTAGTGTATAAGTAATCTCTGCTGTACCAGCTGTGATGCCTGTCACATTTCCTGTAGCAGATATTACGGTAGCAACAGCAGTAGCTCCACTGTTCCAGAAGCCACCAGCAGGTGATGTAGACAAAGTTGAAGTACGTCCCTGGCATATTACACTAGTACCACTAATAGGCGCTGGCAGGGGATTGACAGTAACGATACGAGTATTAAAACAACCAGTAGGTATAGTATAAGACACACTAACTGTGCCGGCAGTCACACCACTTACCACACCAGTTACGGAGTTTATAGTGGCTAAAGCTGGGTTGGCAGATGTCCATGTACCACCAGCTATACCATTTGACAATATTGTAGTTCCTGCTTCACAAACGGTAGCAGTACCAGTTATCACTGGAGGCAAAGGATTAACTGTCGCCAGTGTAGTAATACTACAACCCGTAGGTAAAGTATAAGTGATGGTTGTATTGCCAGCCACAACACCCGATAAAACACCGGTAGTACTATTTACTCGTGCGATAGCAGTATCAGTGCTGCTCCATGTACCACCAGTGGGCAAGCTAAATAAAGTTGTTGCAAAACCAGCACATACTGCTGTGCCACCAGATATAGCAGCTGGTATTGGGTCTACGGTCACTGTAGCCAATGCAAAACAACCTGTTGGTAAAATGTACGATATGGTAACACTACCAGCTGATACTCCTGTTACAATCCCAGAAGCATCTACCGTAGCAATAGATAGGTCGGCACTGCTCCATGAGCCACCTGTAGTAGGATTCGAAAGCACAGTAGTATTACCCTGACACACCGTAAGTGTACCTGTAGTAGCCAGTGGTACCGGATTAACAGTAACATGTGCAAGTACTATACAACCTGTACCCAATGCATAAGTAATAGTAGCTGTACCTACTGATATACCAGTAGCAAGCCCTGCTGCATCAATATTTACTGTAGCTAAATTACTGCTACTCCATGTGCCACCACCAGTGGTGTTAGTGAGCAATGACGTATAACCCTCGCATATCTGCAATGAACCTCCTATTGCCGCTGGAATCAGATTGACCGTTACCACCACCGACTGCACACAGCCTGTGCTTAGGGTGTATGAGATAATGGAAGTACCTACTGTGACACCCGTTACGACACCAGAGGTGGCATCTACAGTAGCATTGGCAGAACTGCTACTCCATGTACCGCCTGTTGTTAATGTGCTTAGAGTAGTAGTAAGGCCTGTACATACACCGGTACTACCTGTAATAGACCCTGGCAATGAGTTAACAGTGATTACTGTTGTAGTAAAACAACCTGAAGGAATAGTATAGGTAACAACAGTTGTACCTGCTGAGTTTCCAGTGACAATACCTGTTGCTGATCCTATTGAAACATTTACATTGCTAGCCACCCATGTACCTCCAGTAGTAGCATTGGTGAGTGTTATGTTGCTACCCACACATACACCAGATGGGCCACTAATGGCGGCTGGCAGCGGATTAATAGTGATAGTTTTGATGGAGAAACAAATACCAGCAACGGTGTAAGTGATAATAGATGTGCCAGTAGTTACACCAGTTAGAATACCAGTTGATGCGTTGATATTTACATTGGCATTGCTAGCAGACCACACACCACCAGCAGGTGATGAAGATTGACTAATAGAAGCGCCCACGCATACAGAAGAAACACCTGTAATAGCAGTAGGTTGAGGATTAACTGTTACAATAGTAGTAGCAGCACATGCAGTTGGTAAAGTATAAGTGACCACTGCAGTACCTGCTGACAAACCAGCTACAGTACCTGTTGATGCACCTACAGCTACATTAATGCTAGAAGCATTCCATACACCACCAGTAGGTGAAGTACTAAGTGCTGTAGATGAACCTTCGCACACCTGACCAGAACCAGTTATTGGAGTTGGAATTGGATTAATGGTTATGCTGTAGGTTACAAAACAACCAGTACCTAATGTATAAGTAATAGTAGAGGTACCAGCTATGGCTCCAGTTACAACACCGGTTGTTGCATCTACTGTTGCATTGGTATTACTACTACTCCAAGCACCACCTGTTGTGGTATTGCCGAGCGTTATATTGGCTGCTACACACAACGATGTAAATCCTGTAATTGCTGCTGGTAAAGGATGAACAGTAACTACAGCACTAGTAATACAAGTATTACTACCAGTGTATGTGATAACAGTAGTACCTGCGGCAAGACCTGTAGCTAGACCAGATGTGCTTATTATGGCTATTGTGGTGCTGCTGCTAGCCCAAGTGCCGCCCGTTGTGGCACTAGTGAGTGGAGTGGTGCTGCCCACACAAACACCCAATGCACCACTTATAGCAGCGGGTAATGCCTGGATAGTAAGTATGGCAGTAGCAGTGCAACCAGTGGCAATAGTATAAGTGATGATTGATGTACCGGCCATTACACCAGTAGCCACACCAGTAGTTGGATCAATAGTTGCATTAGCATTACTGCTGGTCCATGTACCACCTGTGGTAACCGAAGAAAAGACGGTAGTACCACCAGCCTCACACGCCGAAGCAAGACCTGTTATGCCTGCTGGCAAAGGATTAACAGTAAGTACATCGGTAGCATAACAACCGGTAGGCAATGTATAGGTGATTACAGATGTACCAGCGGTCACACCAGTTGCAACACCGGAAGTAGCATCTATGGTAGCATTTGCCGAACTACTAGCCCAAGTACCACCAGTAACAGTATTAGATAATGTCTGAGTACTACCTGCACAAACAGTAAGTGTACCAGTTATGGCTGATGGAAGCGCATTGACAGTAACAGTTGTTGTTACAAAACAACCAGTAGGTAATATATAAGATATATCGGCAGTGCCAGCGGCAATACCAGTAACTACTCCAGTAGCTGCATCTACAGATGCATTGGCACTAGCTGTACTCCAGGTACCACCAGTAGTAGCATTTGCAAGTGTAGTAGTAAATCCGATACAAACATTGGCAGTACCAGTGGTAGCCACTGGTGTGAGATTAACCGTAAGTATAGCAGTGGTATAACAGCCTGTAGGTAATGTGTAAGTAATATCAGATGTACCAACGGTCACACCAGTAGCCACACCAGTAGTGGCATCTATCGTAGCATTGGTAGTACTACTTGCCCATGTACCACCCGTTACAGCATTGGATAATGTCTGGGTATTACCGGTACACACTGTAAGCGTACCTGTTATAGCCGAAGGAAGGGCATTGACTGTAACTATTGTTGTTACAAAGCAACCAGTAGGTAATATGTAGGATATATCGGCCGTGCCAGCAGAAATACCAGTTACTATACCGGTAGCAGCATCAACAGATGCATTGGCACTGGTTGTACTCCAAGTACCACTCGCTGTAGCATTTGACAGTGTAGTCGTAAAGCCGACACACACACCCGTAGTTCCAGTAATAGCAGCAGGAAGAGGATTAACAGTAGTTACCACAGTTGCACTACTTGTACAGGTAGCTATAGAGGCTACGGCTGTATAAGTACCTGTGGACAATGTAGCAGGATTGAAATACACACTATTTGTAGCTCCACCAGTGTATGGAACAGTTGCAGCAGCATCAGTGTAAAGATCAGTAACTGGAGACCATGTTGTAGGAGCTTGGTAAGTATAGTTGAGTGTAATAGACCACTGAGCGGTAGGTACAACAACATTTGTAAAACCGGTGTTGTTGTATATGGAGAGTGTCCAAGTACCATTGGGTATACTGTAAAGACTTGTCCAATTCGTAACATTGGCTGCAAATGGTGCAGCCCCTACCCCAGCAGCAGCATCTGCAGACCAAGTACCAGTAAAAGTACCTGAACCAGTAGCCAATGAAGGTCCACCTGCAGAACTTAGGTTAGTATTAGCAAACAATGTAGTGACTGTAGCGGTATGAGAACCTCTTTGATTAATAAGATTAAGACGGTTGCCATTGGGTGCTGTAATGTTCACTACATAGTCATCCTGATACTGTGATCCGAAACTAATTAAATTGACAGATGCACCTGTAATTACTGCTCCAGCAGGAATACCCGCCATTACCAATGACCTACTTATGGTGCCAAATGCTGCAATACTGGCTGGAATAGTAATACTACCAGAGTTGAGCGTAGTAGGACCAGCAGTACCACCAGTAGCAGTAACCAAAACAGGCGCACCACCCAAACATGCTGAAACAGGAGAAGGGGCAATGGTAATAGCAGATGGGACAAGGTTGTAATTGACAGTAACCGTATGTGTACTTACACAGCTAGCTGCATCTGTACCAGTTATGGTATAGGTAGTATTAACCGTAGGATTGGCAGTAACCGTAGCACCTGTAGTGGCTGACAAACCCGTAGCTGGAGCCCAGGTGTATGTAGCGGCACCACCCGCAGTAATGCTAAGCCCGCTTCCACCCGCACACACATCACCTCCAGTTCCGGTAATAACAGGCAACGGATTGATAGTAAAAGTAGCAGGAGTAGAAATATCTGAAAAACCAGAGGAAGTACAGGTAAGTTGGCAGCGATAATAAGTAGTAGCAGATACAACTGGTGTGCTATAAGCTGCAGTAGTAGCACCACTTATCAATGTGTAAGGACCAGCAATAGCGGCTGCTGAGTACCATTGATAGGTAATGTCTGACGCTACTGTTGACCCTGACAAAGAAATGCTTGAAGAGCCGCTACCACATGCTGCAGCAGGGCTAGAAGCCGCAGAACCACCACTAGGCGTACCTGAGCATGACACGCCAGGCGTAACTGTCACTGAAGTCGTAGTTTGCACGGCACAACCCCATGCGTCTGTAACTGTTAAAGAATAAGTACCACTAGCACCGATAGTAGGTGCCGCTATAACTGGTGCTGGTGTAGCATCGGTGTAAGATAAAGGACCTGTCCAAGAGTAAGTATAGGGAGTGACACCACCAGTAACAGAAGAAGAAAAGGTAAGAGGAGTACCCGCCGGAACAGGTGACGTACTACCTGCAGTAGCACTAACAGCAGTAATAAACTGTGCCGATAGTGTAGGGTTGGTATTAATACTGTAAGTACCAGCAGCAGCAGATCCCCCCCACCCTGGCATATAGAATACTACAGTTTCGCCAGCACACAACGTAAATGGTGTGCCAGTAAAAGTAGGCGACGGACCACCTGTAGATGAAGTAAATGTAATAAGAGAGCCAGTACCTATTCTGTACATCAACCCAAAAGTGTTAGGCCCTGTACCACTGGCTTGTCCGGTACCAATATTCACTCCTGTTATTCTAAGCTGAGTAGTAGCATTGTTGGTTACAGTAAATGTGAGGTAGTCGCCATTGGCAAAAGCGGTAGTTACACCTGCTGCCCCTACAGACCAACTTGTACTATTATATCTACTAGCACCCGCATTATAGCTCAAACCCGGACCACGGTTCCATTGTGACACGGCAACGGCTGCTGCGCCAGGTGAAGTAGAAGCTGGTAAAGGAGAAAAATTGCTTGGCCCAGCAGCTGTGGTAGTGTTAGTGCCCCCCCAAGTGGTAGGGCTGATAGTGGTTTGGGAATGGGCTTGATAGGTGGCAAAAACTGCTAAGAAAGCAGTAATAACCATAAACGAATTGACAAAAGAATAAATCGTTTTTGTAGACATGGTTGTTATTATACTGTTGAAATGCAAAATTCGTGAAACAATATTTTCTTAGCAGTTACTGTAAGTTAAGTTAATCTGAACTAATTTCCTGACTAAAAATAAGGGTAAAAATGAGCCAATTATACTTTATAACTTTCTCATAATGTTTACCGACCATTGATTAATCAATGGTTAGAATGGCAACAAATTACAAAATTATAATTTTTCTACCATATACATCACTACCGGAAAGTGGTCGCTAAATCCATTATCCCAAGATTGGTTGATGCTATAAGACCTATGAGGAAGCCCTTTGTCTTTTCCTATTTTGTTTACTAAGAAGTCTTCATTAAAGATTTTGGCACTATGGTATTTCCATTTGTCATTAGGATTTTTTACAAAACCATAAGAGATAATCATTTGATCTATCAGATGCCATTCCCCTCTGTAACTTTCTGTTCCTATTCCTTTTTTATACAGTTTTATCCAAGGGTTGTACAGCTCAGTGTTTTTCATTCTTTCCTTGTCTTCGGTACATTTCAATACATCTATCACCGCTTCACTCATAGGGTCGTCGTTAAGGTCGCCCATCAACAGTATTTTGGCGTTAGGGTTGATAGCCAAAAGGGAATCTATAGTGTGCCTTCCTACACTGGCGGCTAGCCTGCGGCCAGGTGCCGATGCAGCTTCACCTCCACTTTTAGATGGCCAGTGATTTACCAGTACATGTATGGTATCGCCTGCTAGTATTCCAGTCACAAACAATATATCCCTCGTTGGTCGTTTTTGTCCTAGCTGCTCCAGTGGCACACGCAGTGGCTGAGAGTTGAGCACTTTGAAGTACTTTGGGCTATATATCATAGCTGTGCTTATACCTCTTTCATCGGGGGTGGGATGCCACACATATTTATAGTTGCGGTGTTTGATGGACGGTTGCACTACTATATCTCTCAGCACATTATCGTTTTCTAGCTCTGCCATACCTATTATGGCTGGTCCGTCTGGTGTAAGATCAGTACCCATAAGGCTGAACACCTTGGTCATGTTATACAACTTTTGCGCATATACCTCTGGTGTATTATGGTAACTTCCATTGGGCGTAAAGTCATCATCCTTTTTGTTAGGATCGTCAATTGTATCAAAAAAATTCTCAACATTATAAAAACCCAGTGCAAGTACCTTGAATTTGTTTTGGGCAGAACAAACAAAGGATGTCAGTGTAAATAATAGTGTAAATAATAATGTACGTTTCACTAAATGAGTTATTTTTGGCGATTTATTATAATTGGGTGCAATTTACCTCAAGAAATTATAAAATATCCGTCAATTAAAGCCGAATTAACTATTACATAACTCCATCAAAATGTTTTACAGAACTGTCGTTCATAGTTTTGCAGCCCATAATGAATTGTGAGGAGTGTTGATAAAATATAAATATAACATGTTTCAAAAAGTACTTTTAGTTACGGGTATCTTACTTATTGCATCCCCTAAAATTTACAGTCAGGAAGCCAAAAGCGATACTGCTAAAAGTGATTCAGGTCACATTGACCAGTACATTCCCACTATTACTGTAGAGGAAGTTAATGATAATCAGGACGATGATGTTTCTGCTTCTGGATCTCAAAACGGTACAGGTATGTCCTTCCGTAGCCAGGATCAATTTCTGTTTATTTCTGGTTTTGTATTGGGTCAGTACAGGTTTCGTCCTCGTGGCCTTGACAATATGGACATCTTTGTAAACGGTATACAAATGCAAGATTTGGAGCGTGGATTTGCAACCTTCGGACAGCTAGGGGGGCTAAATGATGTATTGCGCTCCAGAAATACTACTTACGGTTTGTTCCCATCTGAGTTTGCATACGGAAGCACTAATGGTACCAACTACATCGATGCAACTGCCGCTAATCAACGCAAGGGAACCAGCGTCAGCCACATGAATGCCAACCGTAACTTCAGAAACCGATTGATGGTAACTCACAACAGCGGACTAAACAAAGATGGCTGGGCATGGTCAGTATCTGCCTCTCGCCGTTGGGCCAATGAAGGCTATGTACCTGGTACATTCTACGATGGCTATTCCTTCTATGGTGCTGTAAGTAAAGTAACCAAAAAAGGCCAACTGAACTTCACAACTTTTGCTGCTCCTACCAAGAGGGGGCAATCCCTTACCGCTATAGATGAAGTGTATCAGCTTGCCAATAACAACCAGTACAATCCTTCATGGGGATATCAGAATGGCGAAAAACGTAACTCAAGAGTAGTAAACTCTTTTCAGCCAGTAATGATTGCGAATTATACCTATGAGCCTAATGACAGAACGCGCTGGAACACTGCTGTAGGTTATGAATTTGGTAAATATAAAATATCATCCATCGACTTCTACAATGCCTACAACCCTGCCCCAGATTATTACCGTAATCTACCTAGTTACTACCTCAATCTCTTCGAACCATTGCCTGCCGCTGCCGATGCAGTAAGAAACCAAATATTGGCTAATAGAGATTTGCTTCAGGTAAACTGGGACAGAATGTACTCTTCTAACGCTACCAACATAGAGACAATAGAAAATGTAGGTGGTGTAGCAGGGCAAACGGTAACAGGTAAACGTTCGTTGTATGCACTGAGCAACCGTGTAGATGACATGAAAAAGATAAGTTTCAACACCAACATAGAACACTCTTTGAGCAAAAATGTTAACTTATATGGTGGTATACGGTTCGTATCGCAAGACGATAGGTATTATAAAGAAATGCTAGACTTGATGGGTGGAGAGTTTTTCTTGAACTACAATCAGTTTGCATCTCAACAAACTATTAGCAACCCTAACTTCACTCAAAATGACCTTAAAAACCCTAATCAGGTTATTCGTCAGGGCGATAAATATGGTTATGACTACAATGTGAATATCAAAGAAGGTGAAATTTGGGGACAAACTGTAATTAACACCAACAAATTCGACTTTTTTGCTGCTGCTAACGGCGGATATACTTCATTCTTCCGCAATGGCTTTATGCAAAATGGTTTGTTCCCCGATAATTCATTAGGCAAAAGCAAGTCTAACGACTTCCTTACTTACAAAACAAAAGGTGGAATATTATACAAGATCAATAACCAACACAATCTTTATGTAAATGCAGACATGTCTACCGAAGCGCCAAAAGTGACCAATACGTACATTTCTGCACGCACTCGCGACTTTGTAATAGACAATGCTACTACACAAAAATCTAAAACAGTAGAAGCTGGATATATATTCAAGTCGCCCAGCATCTATGCGCGTGTTACTGGTTATGCTACAGATGTAACAGACGCTGCCATCAACAAAACCTTCTTCAATGACGACCCTGCAGTTATTTCATTCGTTAACTATATAATGACAGGTGTAAACACACGTAATATTGGTACTGAGTTTTCGGGTGCTTTGAAAATAAACGACGTTTGGAGCCTAAATGCGATAGCAGCCGTAGGTCAGGCCTTTTACACCAATAGACCTAACGTAAAATTCTACCGCGACAACCAACCTGACCAAACATCGATAGAGCGTAAGGTGTATATCAAAGATTATTACTTGCCTGTTGGTCCTCAAACTGTGTATTCTTTTGCCATCAACTATCGTCCAAAAAACTACTGGACTGGACGCGTGAACTTTAACTACACTGACCGCAACTATGTAGACATCAATCCCGATCGTCGCACACAGGAAGCTACAGACCTAGTAGTGAAAGGCAGTCAAAAATGGAACAGCATTGTAGCACAGGAAAAACTACCAGCTGCATTTACAATAGACCTAAATGCTGGTAAATCGTTTAGAGTCAACAAGTATGTAAAGAACTTAAAACGCAGCACCACTGCCTACCTGAATATGGGTGTAGTAAATGCCCTAAACAAAACCGACATCAAAGTATCTGGCTTTGAGCAGCTACGCTACGACTACAACCAGAGAAATGTAAACAGATTCCCTAATAAATACGATTATGCGTTTGGTGCCAACTACTATGTGTCACTTAGCTTAAGATTCTAAAAAAATGAAAAAAATGAAATTATTAAAAACAACGTTACTGTGTGCGCTCGGAGCAATGAGTATGAACTCATGTGTGAAGCAAGATTTTGATGCACCACCAGAAAGCAGCCAAATAGACCCCAATCTACCTACCAATTCCCCTATAAGTGCACTAGCAGAAAGTGCGCTGTATCTGGAAAGCAACAAAGGTAGAGTGCTTGGCGATACAACTATCAGTGGTATAGTTATTGGTGATGACAGATCGGGCAATATCTACAAACAACTGTACATACAAGATACACTAGGAGGCGCAATTGCACTGGTGCTTGACAGAACTAACCTTTATGGCGACTACCCAGTAGGCCGTAAAATATATGTAAAGCTTAAAGGTTTATATCTAGTGAACTACAGAGGTCTGCCAGAAATCACCTATAGCATAGACGCTTCTGGTAGCACTACTGGTATTCCTTCTTCGCTTATTAGCACCTACATTGTTCGTGGTTCTTTCCCTAATACTATAACTCCAAAAGTAGTCACCATAGCAGATTTGTTCTCTAGTCCAGGTAGATATTTGAATACACTGGTAACGCTTGAAAACATGCAGTTTGCCAATGGCTCGAACAATGTACTATACTCTAATGCCAACGCTAGCACCAACCGTACTATATCAGATTGTCCGTTTTCAGGCTCGCTGACGATGTATAATAGCAGCTATTCTACCTTTCAGGCAGCTACTACCCCTAACGGAAAAGGGAAAATTACAGGTATCTTCACCACCTACTACGCTACTCCACAGTTTGTGATGAGAGATACTACTGACGTTAAATTTACTGAAGCAAGATCTTGCCCCTAAAAATTGGAGAACTAAGAAATAACCATTACACATATTTTTTGGTAATGATTTAATAACATGGATTGCTTAATTTTGCAAAGACTTTTTAAAATAAAAAACAATTAATTATGAAAAAAGCACTTTTACTTATCGCCGCTGCTGCCGTTACAATGAACGTTAACGCACAGCTGAACATTACTGCATCTCCTTACACGCAGAACTTTAACAGCATTGGCACAGGATTGCCTACTGGATGGTCTACTTATAGCTTGGCTACTGCCTCTTCTGTAGGAACTATCAAATCTTTCAGTACAAGTGTTAACTACGGTATATATGCCGATACTATCAACTGTCCTTCTGATGTGAATGGTGGTGGTTTTAAAAATCTGGCTTCTGCCAACGTAGCCACTGCATCTATGACTTGCGATGCTCAGAAATTGGTTACTGATAGAGCAATGGGCGTAAAACAAGTTTCTCAGACTAACCCAACTAACCCAAATTTGGAGCCAGGTGCTGCTTTTGTACTGAAACTAGCTAAAACTTCGGGTGGTACAGGATTCAATCTTTCTTTCAAATTGCAGTCGTTAGATTACACTGCTCCACGTACTACTACATGGGTAGTTGACTATTTCGTAGGCAACACACTGGGTGCAACTGATGTATTCACTCCTGCTACTACTACTGGTACTATGACTACTGGTAACCTTACTTTCAGTAACAATCCTATCACAGTTAACTTTGGTACTGCACTAGACAACAAAGCATCAAATGTATGGATACGTATTGTAGCGCTTACAGCTTCTACAGGTTCTGGCTCACGTGCCGTTACTGCTATTGACGATGTTAACCTTACTTGGACTGGTTCTGTAGGCGTAGCTGATGTAGCTAACGCTCCTACTACCGAACTTAAAGTAATAGGCGCTGCTTCTTCTGACAAAGTATCGTTTGTATACAGCACAGAAGAAACTAACAACTATAGCCTGAGCATCTATGATATCACTGGTCGCACAGTACACACACAGAATGTAAAAGCAACAGCTGGCGAAAACCAACTGACTGTAAACGGTCTTAACCTTACATCTGGCATGTACTTCGCTAGAATGAGCAGCAACAACAGCGCTACTACTGTGAAGTTTGCAGTAAACTAATATTATACAACACCAACCTACTCAAAAGCCTGCCACGCAAGTGGTGGGCTTTTTTTGTGTGGTGAGACGGGGCAATATGACGATGAACGCCCAACTGATTTTATTGGTCTTTTCTTGAAGGAATTTTTCTGTTTATTTCCTTAAAATAACCCACCACTATAAAGTCTCGACCAGTTTCATCATTTATCTTGTAATCAAACTGATGCAAATAGCCTAATTGCATGGTAGAGATCTTAGAGATTTTGTAATTGAAATTCGTCTGTATTCTGTTTCGCTCAAAATAGGGTGCTACATCCGTAAAAAACAATTCGTTGCTCACACTAACCGCAAAAGGTTTATAGCCATTTATTTCTTTGCCAAAGGGGTAGCTAGCACCCAATCTATACCTGAAACGATTGCGATATCCGTTAATAGTCCACCGCATTTCTGCTCTGTATCGTTGCTCAATTCTAATCTTATTTATTTCCTGAAATAGGGTTATCTGCGGCCATAGCCTGAACTCATCATTGTTTTTAGGCACCTCAAAATTCCCTCCCTCTCTGTACGTTTGATAACTACCCGCTGCTAAGGTGAGCGTTATCGATTTTGAGAATTTATAGTTGATACCACCTTTGTATTCATGATAATGGAATTCATTATACAACTGCAGTGAACGCAATTGACCTTCCCCAAACAAACTGAGCTTTTTGGTGTGATTGTACTTAATGTTGAGAACATTCCAAGAACCGATTTCTATAGTCTGAGATGAGGACTTGCCAGCAAATAAAAGTGTAGTAAGTAGTGTTAAGCACCCTATTCTTATACCAGCCATGCACTGTATTATTTAGATAAACATTGTTTGCAGCTACATTACCATGTACTGTGGTAAGTATAGTGTTGTATTTGAATGAAAACGCAAATATATTGATTGCAGCACTGTCTATAATACCTATTTCATTCGTAGCAATGCGAAAATGCGAAAAAGAAAATGGGTTGACCATCTGTAAGGTCAACCCATTGCAAATAATACATGCTTACAAGTAGCTTATTGTTTTTCGAATTTAACGGTTTTAGTACCGTTCACGCCACGTAGTGTCGCATAATACATACCTGGTCTATAGCTCTGCACATCAATAGCAGTAGTACTTTTTTGTATAGCCATCGTACTTACCACTTGCCCTACTATGTTGTAAATAGTTAGGGTGCTGTACTGACCATCGGTGCTAATGTGCAGCAGGTTACTTACAGGATTCGGGTAGAGTTCTACTGCCGATAATCGGGTATTAGCTACACCTGCAGGAAATGGTATGTTACTATAAACAGTATTGGTCATTATAGCAGGGTTGGTATCGAAGTAGATACCTACCCTATTAGGTATTACAGTACCTAATGCTAGCGTACTTTTGGCATTGATAGAGAAAGCCACAGAACCCCTGCAATAATCGTGATGTGAGCTATCGGGCAGTCTAATATCGGAGAAGTCAAATTTGAGTATGTTTTTACCACCACCTATGTACCTTATTAGGCTTACTGCGTGCGTGCTACCCACCATCTGTAGCGTGTTGATGTCCAGATAGTCAGACAGCGTATCTAATATGTGTATGTTGTATGCTGTGTCATTGCCTTGATTCTCAAACTCCAGCAGGTACTCGAGGTGTTGGCCAGCCGAAATGGGCCCGGGAGGTGTTACAGATTTCTGGTTGGGGTCATACGCACCTATTACAGTATCGCAACGCACTATTACATTATTGGTGGGCACCACATCTCCGGTTACAGGTGTTACTGAGAATCGGGTATTGGCAGTATCGCCCAGTGTAAGTGGCAATACAGGAATTAGTTTTATGTTCACTAAACTGGGAGACGTAGGAGTAATAGTACCCAAACTTACTGATACGCTGGTACCAGTAACAGTATAAGCAAGTGTAGCCGGAGTAACATATCCAAATGAATATTTAGTACTGTATTCAAATTTCAAAACTGCAGGTGTGGGTGTACCTGCACAATTGGAATTGTACACTACCACACTAGCCACATTGGCACCACCTCCAGCTATTGCTGGTCTGAAGGATGCACTCAGGCTTAGGTCATAATCGGCAGTAGTGACACATTCATATCCTATTTGCTGCAAAGTAGCAGCAACGCCTACTGCTGGCACAGTACTGGTAACGATGCCTGAAGATGGGCATGTAGCCACCATACCCGCTGGCGGAGTGAGTACCCTGAATGTGTAAACCGTGCCGGGAGGGCCATATGCTGTGTAATACATACCGTATAGCATACTTACTGTATCGATAGGAGTACCAGCAGAGTCTACTTTTATAATAGAGGGTGCATTGACATTGGCATCTGTTACATCGTGCGTACAGTTGCTGTTCAGGTCATTGTACACACTGATGGGTAGTTGCCTACAAAAGTTAATATTGACAGTGAATGTTACAGAATCTTCGGGCAAAGTTCCAGAATACGCAACTAGCTTCACAGTGTAGCTACCACTAGATAAGTAGGTGTGTGTAAAATTGACCATACCAATAGACCCACTGCAGGAATCAACAAAAATATCATCAGTCCCATCGCCAAAATATGCCATGAGCGAGTCGCTGGTAGTGCACCCTGCTGTACCAATATAAAAAAACACAGTGCCACAACTAGCAGAAAAATAATAAGAGTGCGATGTGATAGAAGTTGAAGCACCGGCACGTGTGCTAAACACAGACAGCGACAATAGCGCCAGCCAAAATGTAATAAGGTGTTTCATAAACTATTGGTTTAAATTGTCAAGGTATACTATAGAAGACGGTTGGTTTTGCAATAACGTGAGGAAAATATTTATAATTTCCTTAAAATAACTAATCTAGGAATCGGTCTCATTGTACTACTAATGAAAGAGCCTGCACAGTATATGATGCGCAGGCTCAGAATTATCTTGTAGTTGTATACTCCTATTAGTTACTTTGCTTCACCAGTTTCTCTATTCTAATAGCAGTGTTGTTGTCGTCATACAACGTTATAAGGTACACACCATCAGCCAAAGCGGCTATATCTACCGTTGTAGCATTTGCCTTGCGCATTACTACCCTGCCGTCCATACTTGTTATCACAGCATTTACCACTACATCGCTTTGTATGTATACTATACCCAGTGCAGGATTTGGGTAGATACTGATGTTATGAGTAGTAGCATTGCTCACAGTTGTGGTGCCGCCATTAAGCACAAAGCTGCCAGACATTGATTGACAACCATTAGTATCTGTAACCCTAACTTTATAACTTCCAGAACCCGTATGTGCTATAGTGTGTGTGTCGGCACCCGTTATAGCCACCAGGTTTTTATACCATTGGTAAGATGTATAAAATGTTTGCGCCCTCAATAATGTACCAGATTGTGTAATAATAGGGTCTGGAAGTGGCACTTCGTTTACACTAATATCATTGGTAGCTACAGTGCAGCCTCCCACACCAGATACAGTGATGGTGCATCTGTAATCGCCAGTATTGGGTGCGCTGTAAGTACCATTCGTTGCACCTGGTATAGGTGTACCATTGAATGACCACTGATAACTAGCTCCACTGCCCAAGCTTGCAAAAGTAGTAGATAGCAAGGCACTACCACCCCAGCAGAAACGCGCGGGTGTAAGCGCTATTGCCAAAGGATTGTCAATTAGCGTCAACACAGAATCAGCAGCTGTCATACTTGTGCAGCCCGTTGCCGGATTGGTGATTCTTACCCTATAGCCCCCAGTTGCAGTGGCAGCATAAGTTGCTGAATTGGCACCTATAATAGCCACTCCATTTCTGTACCACTGATACGTTAAACCAGGGAATGCACTTAACAGTACACCACCGCCTAGACAAAACACTGATGAACCACCAAGAGTGATGGTGGGATCGGGTACAGGATTTACAACCACATTTGTAATTGCAGTAGTTGCAACACAGCCATCGGTATTTGTAATGGTAGCATAGTATGCACCACTACCAGTAGCAGTAAATATATTGTTAGTAGCACCTGCAATAGCCCCACCCACATCAAACCACTGATACGTATAACCAGCCCCTGTACCTACAGTGAGCGTTACAGTATTGCCAAAGCAAAAAGTAAGCGGACCAGATATAGTCACTACATCGCTAGGCGAGGGAACTAGAGTAACAGCCGTAGGAGTAGACACATCTGAGCAACCAGTAGTGTTAGTAATGCGTACTGTATAACTGCCACTGGCAGTAGTAGTAAGGCTAGCGCTGGTAGCCCCTGGCAGAGCTACACCGCCTAGCAACCATTGGTAAGTATAGCCCGCCCCTGCTGTAGCATTGAGCACAACCGGTGTAGAGGCACATGCTGTAGTAATACCCCCTGCAGCAGTTATAGTAGCAGTAACAGCATCTGCTAGAATGGCCATAGGTGCAGAAAAAGTAGGACAACCCAATGTGTTGAATACCCTCACCCTGATGCTACCACTCACAGTAGCTATGTAGGTGGCAGTTACTGCACCTGATATGGGTGTGGCACCACTATACCACTGATAAGTAAGTCCTGCGCCAGTATTGGCACTAAGCACTACAAAATCACCAGGACAAAAAGTAGTATCACCTAACGGTGTAATAATGGCCGGAGGAGCCGGATTTACACTCACTGACCTTACTGCAATACAGCCAGTAGGCAAGGTATAAGTAATGTTTACTAGCCCTGCTGCTACACCAGTAATAACACCAGTAGTAGGTGCGGCAGTGGCTATGGTAGTGTTAGCACTAGTCCAATTGCCACCTGCGGGCGATGAAGACCACGTTATACTAAGGCCCGGGCATACTGTAGCGGGCCCAGTAATAGCTGAAGGCAGTGGATGCACAGTTTGTACTCGTGTGGCTATGCAGCCAGTAGAGGTAACAGTGTAAGTAATATTTGTAGTACCTACTACTAGTCCATTCACCACACCAGTAGCAGCACCTATAGTAGCCACAGTAGTATTGCTACTGGTCCATGTGCCTCCACTTGTAGTGCTAGAAAGTGTCACTGAAGTGCCCAAACATACACCAGATGCACCTGTAATAGCTGCCGGAGAAGGATTGACAGTAACAGTACGGGTAACGAAGCAAGTAGTAGTAGTGTTAGTGTAAGTGACTACTGTAGTGCCTGCCGACAGGGGAAGCATCACACCAGTACCAGCACCTATTGTAGCCACTATAAGATCACTGCTGCTCCATGTGCCGCCTGGGGTAGTATTGGTAAAGGTCGATACAGCACCCACACATACAGCCGATGGACCACCAATAGCGGCAGGTAATGGATTTACTGTTATGGTATAGGTAGAAAAACAACCGCCGGGTAATGTGTAAGTAATATTGGCTGTACCAGCAGCTACTCCTGTCACTACACCCGCAGCATTTACAGTGGCTACTCCAGTGTTGCTACTGGTCCATATGCCACCAGCGGCTGTATTGGACAGCGTTATGCCTTGTGCTACACATACTGCTGTGGGCCCAGTTATAGCCGCAGGAAAAGGATAAACGGTAACTATTGCTGTAGCTATGCAGCCAGACGGTATAGTATAAGTAATTGTGGAAGTGCCGGGAGCGACAGCAAACACCAGTCCTGCGGCGCTCACAGTTGCTACAGCCACATTACTACTGGTCCATGCTCCAGACGGAGTAGCGCTACTAAGCAAAGAGGTCAAGCCTTCACAAATAGACAAACCACCAGTAAGTGCTGCTGGTGGCACATCTACTGTAACTATTGTTGTAGTGAAGCAAGATGTAGAAAGCGTGTATGAAATAACGACTGTACCCGCCGATACGCCTGTAACTACCCCAGTGCCAGCCGCCACAGTAGCAATAGCTGGGTCGGCACTAGACCATGTTCCGCCAGCAGTAGTGCTGCTGAGCGTAGTAGTGAGTCCGGGGCATACTAGTGTGGTACCAGTGATAGCAGCCGGTGTAGGATTGACTGTGACACTTGCTGTGACTGGTGTGGTAGATGTATTGCAGGAGAGAGCATCTGTAACAGTAACGGTATAAACACCAGAAGCTGCAGGCGTAGGGCTCACTATCGACGGATTGGGCAACGTACTAGTAAATCCACCTGGCCCTGCCCAGCTGTATGTGTAGCCGGGTATACCACCAGATACTGTAGTGGTAAAATCAAGTTGTGTGCCTTCGCAAATAGGTGCATTACTAGATGCAGTAGCAGTAACCGGTGTAGCAAAAAAAGCAAAAATAGAGGTACCATCATTTATACGAAGTGTACCAGCTGCACCAGTAGCAGCCCATCCGTAAAGACGAAAAGTAATGGTTCGGCCAGGTGGCACACATATTACATCAGTTATTGTCCAGTCTTCAGGTGTCGCAGTATGCGCTGTAGCGACTTCGCCACCAAAATTGGCGGTGGTGGCACCCAACGTATATTGTACCCTTACTTTTTGTGGACCAGTAGCACTTACTTGAGACCTTATAAACAAACGTGTGATCTGCAACTGCGTAGTAGCAGAATTAGTAACAGTAAACGATACAAAACGATTATTCGCAACAGCCGATGCAAGAGTACCCCCTACTTCCCAGTCGCGGCTATTGTAGCAGGCAGCTGCCGCATTGAATGTCACAGCACCTCTATTCCACTGCGACACTGCAACGGTGGCAACACCAGGAGTAGTAGTAGCTGGCAATGTAGTGAATCCACTTGCACCGGCTGCCGACGCAGGACTACCGGTCCAAGCATTGGGAGCGATAGGGGTTTGACCCCACAGTGTAACCGATGTAGCTAACATCAAAAATGCCACCACATACCAAGCAGAAAACAATCTTATCTTACCAATACTCATAATCTATTATTGAGGCTTAAATTTAATACAATAAAATGACTCGTCATCCATAGATGAAGTAGCCAAGTCAAACAAAGTTAATACCCAAATGTCATATATGCAAAAGCGTAAGATTAATTATTGGTTACCATTAGATTAAACGTTACAAGAAATGGAAAATTCAAAACAAATTTTAATGGAAATATAACCTACGCCAGCACTACATCTTAAAAAAACTACATAAATTGCAGCCCGTTTGTTAACGATTATTTCTAATAAGGTATATTTTGAAAATTGTGATGAAGACTAGACTAACCTTAATACTTGTAATACTCCTATCTGCAAAGGTGCAAGCCACCAACAAAATAAAGTATTACTTCAACAAGCCCGTGAATACTTCTGTATCCAAAGGCGTAAATGCACAGTATCTCAATAACTGTATGGGAGATACTATTGTAGCTTACATCAATCGTGCTAAATATACACTTGACATAGCAGTTTATAATTACACATCATCTTTCCCGGCCATTGCTGTAGCGGTAAATAGTGCTTACAATCGTGGAGTGAGAGTAAGATGGATATATGATTTCAGCTCCAACAATACAGGTATCCCTCTGTTGAATAGTGCGATAAACAAACTGCGCAGCCCAGATCCTGGTGCAGATTATTTCATCATGCACAACAAGTTCATGGTTATAGATGCATTGTCCTCTAACCCTGATGATGCGATTGTTTGGACCGGCTCGTCTAACTGGAACACCCAGCAGTTCAACACAGACTATAATAATTCTGTAGTGATACAACACCAGCCCCTAGCAAAAGCTTACAGGGACCACTTCAACATGATGTGGGGAGATACTGGTATTGCACCAAACCTGACATTATCTAAATTTGGCGATAGTAAAACCGACCTTGGCAATCACAATTTTATTATCGATGGCAAACAAGTGGAGGTCTACTTCAGCCCAGCCGACGGTGTGAATAATAAAATATTAAATGCCATAAACTCAGCCAATACAGATATGTATTTCGGGATGTCTACTTTCACTTTGAATACTAACGCATCGCAAATGGTATCAAAAAACAATAGTGGGGTGTATGTTGCTGGTATTAACGATATTGCATCTCAAACAAACTCGCCTCATGGTATATTAGAGTCAGGGTTAGGTAGTTCTCGTTACAAAGTACACAACATTGCAGGTATCTATCACAACAAGTTTCTGATTGTAGATGCTTCTAACAAGTGCTCAGACCCTCTGGTGCTTACCGGCTCACACAACTGGACTAATAGTGCCGACACTAAAAACGACGAAAACACACTCATAATACACGACGATACCGCTGCCAATCTGTTTTACCAATCATTTTATGCCAACTTTACTCAGCTTGGTGGCTCACTCACTAATATACCCGACTGCGATGCTAATAGCATAAATGGAGTAAGTGCGGTAACTGACGAGTTGTTTGTTTTCCCAAATCCATCTACCGGAAAAGTAACGCTTAACTACTCACTGGGCAATGCTAGTGAGGTTTACATTAGTACTTACAATATGGCTGGGAAACTTATACAGAATTACAACAACAATCATGTAACTGCTGGAGAGCATAACTATGAGTTGCAAATAACCACACCGGGGGTATACATGGTAAAAATGACAACTAACCGTGGTGTGACCAATAAATTATTAACTGTCACCCAATAATCATAAAAAAGTAGGGCAGAAAATCATATTAACATAATAAAGAAGTAATTTCGAGTACGTTATTTTGCAATAATTATTAAAGTATCATGAAACGTTCATTCTTGTTTGGGCTGGTTAGTTTGTTGTGTTTTAGTGTTCAGAATGCAGCTTTCTCTCAGCTCACTGTAGTACCCAATCATCCGGCTGCTGTGCTGGCTTCAAAGCTTGCCGGCCCCGGTATTAGTATCTCTGCGCCAACGCTTACCTGTGCTGGTGCAGCTAATGGCACATTCATATCTGTTACTACTCCTATTATCATTGATAGTGGTATAGTACTTACTACGGGCAATGCTGCCAACACTGCTGGACTAGAAACTTTTCTTGCAAGTACTAACAATGGCGGTGCTGGCGACCCAGCACTGGCCGCACTAGCTGGTACTACCACATTTAATGCATGTGTGCTTGAATTTGATTTTATCCCAAAAGGCGACACTGTTAGTTTCAATTATCAATTTGGGTCAGAAGAGTATATCAACTCTACCTGTGGTCAGTACAATGATGCTTTTGCGTTTTTTATATCTGGTCCCGGCATAGTAGGCACTCAAAATATGGCTTTGGTGCCTGGCACAACCATACCTGTAACGGTAAACAGTATCAACAGTGGCGTACCCGGTCCTCCCGGTTTTCCTGGCTTTTGTAATATAGCTAACTGTACTGCGATGGGTCCAGGTTCTCCATTTACTACCTTCTTTGTCAACAATTTAGGTGGCACGCAGGTAACTTACCGAGGCTATACTACTAAGCTCGTGGCACAACATAGAGTTACACCTTGCAGTACCTATCACCTCAAGCTAACTGTAGCTGATGCTGCCAACTCTCTTTACGATTCTGGCGTATTCATTGAAGCCGGCAGTCTAAAAACAAACTCCTATTTCTTCAAAAAGAACGACTCAATAGGTCACACTATAGCAGGCATCCCCAATGCATTTGTTAAAGGCTGCGCTCCTGCTCCTATTACCGTACGTAATAGCCGCACTACTGGCACACCACAGCGTGTATACTTCTCCTATGGTGGCACCGCCATAAGAGGCACAGATTTCTCTGCTCCCGATAGTGCCACTATAGCACCCGGCGATACCAGTGTAGTTATCAATCTATCTGGTATCACTACTTCTGCCGGTGGTGTAAAAACAGTATTTGTTTACCTTTCTTCACCGTTCAGCTGTGGTGTTGTAGACACTGTTCAGCTCAATATTCTCGATCGCCCTACAGCAACTATCACTACTCCCGATACTGCTATTTGCCTGGGCGCATCACTCCAATTACTTGTATCTGGCAGCACTGGCTTGGTATATAGCTGGTCTCCAGCTACAACACTGTCTAGTGCAGTAGCCATGCAGCCCATAGCCACTCCAACAGCACTCACCACCTACACTATGTCAGCCACGTTACCGTTATCGGGCTGTGCAGCTATCACAGATGCAGTGACGATTGGTATAAACATAGCCTCCATCAATGTTATTACTCCAGATACCTCTATATGCAAGGGAGGCAACATAGAGATAGAAGTAGCGGGCACTCCTGGCCTAGTATACTCTTGGGCTCCTGGGGCTTCGCTCGACAATCCTACGTTTAAAAATCCTACTGCTAGTCCGCTTACTACAACTACATACAGCTTGTCTGCTACCTCTACAATAGGTGGTTGCCCCGCTTTTGCTACTATTACTATTACTGTAATAGACCCAGTAGTGCAGGTGCTCACTAGAGATACTGCCATTTGTCCAGGCAAGTTTGCCGCCATCAGAGTTTCTGGGAACCCAGGCTACCTATACGATTGGGCGCCAGCTACCTATCTAGATGATGCTTCCCTAATGGAGCCAATATGCACTCCATTGGGTCCTGTTACTTACACCGTTACTGTTACAGTACCCGGATTTTTGTGCCAGTCAAAAGATGTTTTCCAAATATCTATTCTGCCCGATGTTATTGCCTGGGCTAATGGTGGCAGAACAGTATGCGTAAAAGAGCCCATTAATCTAGATGCTAGTCCAATTGGTGATGATTTTACCTATCAGTGGTCAGGTCCTAACTCTTTCAGTTCTATTCAAAAAGATCCTTTCATTCGCAGTGCGCTAGCTGTGCATGAAGGCATCTATTCTGTAACAGTCACCAATACGGTTACTGGCTGCAGCGGTGTAGATACTACCTACATCAAGGTTGGTGACGCATCATTGACATTACTTGATATTACCAAAAACCAAACCATATCATTAGGCAGTAGTATTCAGCTAGATGCGGGTAATGGTAGCCTTTACACTTGGACGCCCAACGATGGCTCGCTTAACAATCCTAACATCAACAACCCTATTGCCACACCCACTGCTAACACAGTATACACTGTAATGGCGGTAGATAGCAATGGTTGCATAGACACAGCAAGTGTGCTGATAGAGGTATCTACCGACGATGATGTATTTGTACCATCAGGGTTCACCCCAAATGCCGATGGCACTAACGATGTATTCAGAGTGGTGAACCTAGGCAAGCATAAAATGGTAATGATGAGCGTTTTTAACCGTTGGGGTGAGCAAATATTCCGTGCCGATGATGGCAGCAATCTGGGCTGGGATGGTACACAAAACGGCAAACCTGCGGATATGGGTACATTTAACTACATCATTATTTTAGGGAAGCCCGACGGCACCAACAAAACGATTACTGGCACTGTGACCCTCATTCGATAGTCTATTCGCAATACTTTTATATCATAATGGCTGCCGTTTACTGGTAGCCATTTTTGTTTTCTATAGGTTCTTGTTGCTCCTGTCAGCAAGTGTATTTTGTAGAGCCATTCATAACCTCTACCCTTTATCACCGTTTCTTAAACCCGTCATCTGTTAGCGTGAGCAAGAAGCTTTCCAAGTCTTGTTTTTCCTGTTCGGTGAGGTTGAGTGGTTTAGCTAGCAGCGTGTCTATGTTTATAGGGTTGGTAACAGTAGCACTGGGGTTGTCGTAGTAGTCTATTACTTGCCTCAGTGTACCAAACATGCCATTGTGCATATAGGGTGCTGTAACGGCTACATTGCGCAGCCCCGGCACTTTAAACTTGCCTATATCGTCTTTATTGCCTGTTATGCCATACCTGCCCTCATCCTTTAGTTTCACGCCATCATACAGGCCTATGTTTCTATACTCATCTCCTGTAAAATCGGGTGAGAAATGACAATCGAAACACTTGGCCTTACTGCCCATAAACAATTCTCTACCTCTTATTGCCGACGCTGATATGGCACTATCATTCCCATCCATATACCGGTCGAAAGGGGTTTTTGATGTTTCTAGTGTGCGCTCGTAGGCAGCTATGGCAGCTTTTAGGTAGTGCTCTGTGGGTTTGCTTTTATACACCCGTGCGAACCATGCCACATATTCTTTATTCCTACTTAACCGCGCTACTGCCTGCTCTATAGGTAGTGACATTTCATTGCTATCCTCAATGGGGAACCTGACCTGATCTTCTAGTGTAGCTGCCCTGCCATCATAAAAGAAATAAGGTCTGTCGCTCATGTTGGCACATGACTGTACATTGCGCTTGCCCCTGCGACCACCTACCCCCTTGCTGAAGGCTATAGTATCTGCAAAACCATAAGCTGGTATGTGGCACGATGCACAGCTGATGCTACGATCGGCAGAGAGCATTTTCTCAAAGAATAGCCGCTCGCCCAGCTGCTCGGGAGTAGTAGGTGCAACCCGTTTAACACCCGTTTTGTGTGCAGTAAAAGCATAGCTAACTACCACCGCAGTAGCAACCACTATACCTACTATCCCCTTTTTCATAGCCACAAAAGTACCAAACACACCGCAAATGAAGTATGATTGTGGTAAGCAGTCTTTTAGGGTAACATCTGAGCGATATCATAGGTTTATACCTCCTTATGCACTAACTTAACACTAATTATGAACCAAAACAAATGCTATATCACTGGCGAGGCTTATCCCAAAGCTGCACTCATACCTGGCACTGCTATACGTAGTAACCTCAAAGAACTGATAGCTGCCGACCATCCTGGCTTTACGGATGACAAGTATATCAATATCAACACTCTGCAGCATTACCGCAAAAAATACCTCCAACACATTATAGATAATGAAACTGGTATGGCGGTAAAGGCTGAGCAGGATATGATAGCAGCCATCACTGCTCAGGAGCTTTTGGCTACTGACAACAGCAAAGACCCCCCACTGACCACAGGCGAAAAAATGGCTGATAAAGTAGCTGAGTTTGGGGGTAGCTGGACCTTTATCATCTCTTTTGGTACTGTGCTGGTGGTGTGGATAGTGCTCAATTCTGTGTTCTTGCTCAGTAAGGCGTTTGACCCCTACCCTTATATATTGCTCAATCTGGTGCTATCGTGCATAGCTGCACTACAGGCGCCCATCATTATGATGAGCCAAAACAGACAGGAGACTAAAGACCGCCAAAGAAGTGAATATGACTATAAAGTAAATCTGAAAGCGGAACTGGAGATAAGAATGCTGCACGAAAAACTAGACCACCTCATGATCATTCAGATGCAGAAAATCATGGAGTTTCAGCAGATGCAGATGGACTACATGGAAGAAATGAATGATCGGTTAACGAACCATATAGCTGAGGAGTAACGTTTAGTGGTTGCATCAGATTATATTAGTTATATTGTTCATTTCCGGTTTATTTCCGGTGTTTTCATGGGTTTTGACGCTTAAGTCGTTGATTATCAATACTATTCACTTTTCCGGTATGCAGGTATTTTCCGGTTGGGTTTGTTTGTCTGAACCACTGATTTATCTGATTCTTTTGATTCACATGAAGTGGGTTGATATGCTGGTTTGCTGTAGTCATATTTGGTTTAATGTTTATTTCTAGTTTTGCCGGTTTTTTGCCGGTCATTTCATGTGTTTTGACACTTAACTCATTGATTATCAATACTATTCACTTTTCCGGTTAGCATGCAATTGCCGGTTGGGTTTGTTTGTCTGAACCACTGATTTATCTGATTCTTTTGATTCACATGAAGTGGGTTGATATGCTGGTTTGCTTTGGTCATATTGGAT
>JAIXSZ010000055.1 GCA_027484425.1 Sphingobacteriales bacterium | reverse complement strand
TTTTCAAACCACCAAACTTATTTTAAGAAACTTTATCAGAATCTCTCAGTCTGTATCAGGCTACCACAGGGCTTTTAAAGAACTTTTACATCACCCCGTTTCTCGATTGGGAGTGCAAAAGTAGAAAAGCTTTCTCAAACAACCAAACAAAATCATCAAAACCCCGAAAAAGAGTCAGAAAAAGGCAATTTCATTCATTTTACAGCATAGTTAGCCTGCTTAAAGCTGTGTAGTGCTGTTTATCATGTTGTTGCTCAGCAACGTTTACACTCTAAAACTATTGCATTGACCAAAAACTCACGTAATTTCAGGGTACAATCTGCTACTAAATGAATAGACATACCTCATCTACTGATCCTCTTGCAGGTGTAATAATACCGATACTGGTAAGTGCACTCGCCATATCTACAGGAGTATTCAGCTATAAAGCCACGCAAACAGCGCCTTCTGTGTATGCAGGTTACCTAGTATTCGTAGCGCCACTACTATTACTTACATTGCTTGTAGCCTTTTATATCCTAAAGCCCCTTTACACAACCGCCGACGCTGATGCCCTTACCATCCATCGCATGGTTGGTCCTGTTGCATTTCCCTACACTACTATTTGCAGCATCAGTATACTAAGCAACAAAGACATGAATGGTGCAATCCGCACGTTTGGCAATGGGGGTATGTTTGGGTACACCGGCAAATACTATAATAGCCGATTCGGTAAAATGACCTGGTATTGCACACAAAGGAAGAACTACGTACTATTAATATTGTCCGACAACAAAAAGATAGTAATAACACCCGACAACCCTGCGGAACTATTGATAGCGCTTCGTAAAAATGCACCTGCCAATATTGTTATAAATAACTGAAACCAACTGCAATATGTTATCACCTACGAAAGCAACGTAGGCCTACTGAAAAACTACAATTTCCTTCCACTTATGAATTCAGATTGACGTTTCGTGAATTGGGCGATCAAATAGGTTTGTTACTTACTGACTTTTGGGGTATAGAAATCAATAACTACCAAAAGGAGTAATTATGAAACAAATATTCACTACGAACAGAATAATGAAGTTGGCAATATTTGCAGCTTCACTGACTATGAGTCAATTTGGGAACGCCCAAACAACAACAACTATAGCTGGTAATGGTACTGGCACACATGCAGGCGATGGAAGTGCGGCAACTGGGGCATCGCTACAGTCGCCTGCATATGTAAAAACTGACGCAATGGGCAATATATATGTAGCCGACAAACTAAATAACCGAGTGAGGAAAATATCAGCTACGGGTGTGATAACTACTATTGCAGGTACAGGAGGTACTGTTTTTAGTGGTGATGGAGGTGCTGCAACAGCAGCTACCCTGTGGCAGCCCATGGGCGTAGCTGTAGATGGCAGTGGCAATGTGTACATATCTGACGCCACCCATTACAGAATACGTAAGATTAACACAGCTGGCATAATAAGTACCATAGCTGGCACCGGAACAACAGGATTTGGAACTGATGGTGTGGCTGCAACAGCAACCAATATAGGAGCACCAGCGGGTATATGCTTTGATGCGGCTGGCAACCTAGTGTTTGCAGAAAGAAGCTACAACAGAGTTCGTAAGATAGATATGACTACGGGTATTATATCTACTATAGCTGGTACAGGGTCTTCAAGCTTTGGTGGAGATGGCGCAGCCGCAACTGCAGCCTTCCTGAACCAACCCTATGATGTAAACTATGACACAGCTGGCAACTTGTACATTGCCGACTATAACAACAACCGTATACGCAAGGTAAACGCAGCTGGTATAATATCTACTTATGCAGGCGATGGCACTACAACATTTAGTGGTGATGGTGGAGCGGCAACTGCTGCCAGCTTGTATAAACCTAGTGGTGTATGGGCCGATAGCGCGGGTAATGTATTTATTGCAGATACGTGGCATAACAAAGTAAGAAAAGTAGGAGCGACAGGCACAATAAGCTCTGTGGCAGGCACTGGTGCTGCCGGATATGGTGGTGATGGAGGTACGGGGGCTGTAGCGGTGTTTAATTACCCGAGCAGCATAACCATGGACAATAGTGGCAACCTATACCTTACTGATGACAACAACCACCGTGTACGCAAAATAGCCAGAGATGTAATAACTATAACTGGCGCTACCAACATCTGTGTATCGGGCAGCACTACACTTAGCGCGTCCGTGCCTATGGGAGCGTGGACTAGTGGCAGTGCTACTGTGGCAACAGTGGGATTGATGACCGGAGTAGTAACAGGAGTGTCGGCTGGTACTGCAGTAATTACCTACCAGACATCGCTATCTAGTGCTACAAGGATAATAACTGTAAACCCAGCAGTGCCTGCCATAACAGGCACTACCAGTGTGTGTGCTGGTGCTACTACGACGCTCTCTAACACTACGACTGGTGGGTCATGGAGCAGTAGCACTACAGGCACAGCGACAGTGGATGGTAGTGGTGTGGTAACGGGTGTAACAGCTGGAACTACAACAATTTCGTACACCGCTGGTGGCTGCTCAGCTACTGCTGCCGTAACTGTAAATGCACTACCTGCTGCTATAACTGGCAGTACTAGTGTGTGCATAGGCAATACGACTTTGATGAGCAATACTACCGCAGGAGGCACCTGGAGCAGCAGCACCACAGGCACTGCTACTATAGATGCAAGTGGATTAGTAGCTGGTATATCGGCTGGCTCAGCAACTATAACATATACATTGGCAAGTGGCTGCTACACAACTGCAAACGTAAATGTAATTTCATGCCCTACAAATATTGACATGATTGCTGATGGGGATAAAACAATAACCATATTCCCTAATCCGTCAAATGGTGAATTTGAGGTAGTGTTACCGGCTATTGCTGCGCCAACTGAAATAACTATATCTGATATAAGTGGTAAAATCATTGAAAGCACTGCATATGCAGGAAAAGACAACATAAGATACTCTCTTAAGGTAAACGCAGGGTGCTATGTAATAAAAGTAACTGCAGGAAACAAGACATATAGGAAAGTACTGATAATAACAGGCCAATAGCATCCACTAACGAAACAAAATGATGATACAAAGAGTGAGGCGAAAGAGAAGCGCCTCACTCTTTGAATGTAAAGTGCAAGTTTTAGCGTGTGAAGCTAGATGTAGAAATAGCTTTTCTGCAAAGTAGAGATATTGGCATTATAGCCCATTAAGTACACCGCACACATACTCAAAATCTGGTCTGACATTTACATCTTCTGCCATACACTTATCTCTTAGATTGGTAAGTTGTGCTATTATATCGATTTGGTATTCATAACTACATAACTGCAACAAATCATCTAGCAGACAACCGAAAGCACTTATCTCTATACGCTCTAGTGCGAAAGCAAGGTGGGTATCGAAACGGTCATAAACAGACGCTGCACCAAAGTCGCCTAGCAAAGCATTGCCCTGACTATCTACTAGTATATTGTGGGCGTAGAGATCGCCATGCATGATACCCCTACTGTGCAAGTGCCTTGCTACAGCTGCCATTGTGCCTGCTATGCGTACCACCTGCCCTACCGATAGTTGCATATCATTATCAAAAACATCTCTTGTGCAGGTCTGGAAAGTGGGAGGCAAACCCAAGTTGTGATAACTTTTGTCTATCAACTCCATCACTACCCCTTTTCGCCCATTTGGGTGTCCTGCTATTTGACCCAATATCCTTACCAGTCCTTTATGTGTACCTGCTGCAATGAATGCTTGTAATTCATCTTCCGGTAATCCATCGCTTGTTACCGCCCCTTTAAAGACCTTCACCGCTACCTCTTTCTGCTCAGTGGCCAGCAATGCCTTAAATATAACACCCGACGCTCCCTCACCCAGTACTTCATTTATGCTAATATTGCTCCAATTTATAATCGGCAACTCAGCACTGCTACTAGTCACACTAAACTCATTGCCAGAAAATGCTAGCCACGAAAGCCGCGGCATATGCAGCAGCCATTCGGGCAATGCAGTAAGACGATTGGCAGCAATTCTGAGCAAAGACAAATTGCGACAATTGCGTAACGTGTCGGGCAAACTGCGCAGCTTATTGCCAGCCAGCATTAGCTTTTGCAGTCTGGCACACTTGCCTATCTCGTCTGGCAACACTTCTATATGATTGTTGGTAAGTATTAACCAGCGAATGTTGGCATTTAGTGCCTTTACAGGCACAATAGCTATTGTATTTGCCTTAAACCCTACGATATCCAACTGCTTACAATCAGCTAACACATCCGGCAATACTGTAAATAAATTGTCGGAGCAGAAGAGTATCCTCAATTTCCACAACCTACCAAAATCTTTTGGTAGCTCGCTCAGCTTATTGCCCGAGAGGTCGAGCACCTCCAACGTATCGGCCAGGTCGAAAATCTCATTTGGAAACACATTCAGACCTTCACTTAGCTTTAACGATGTAGCCCCATGTAATGCTCCTGACCGCAATTGTGATAATGTGTGCATAATAATGCGATGATGGTAAAAAGCGAATATATAGGATGTTGTGGATACACACTCAAGAACTAGATGAATAAGTGACTAATAATGAATATCAATAGCCTTGTATCAATAATAGCAGTACCCATCCTCAGCGTTATAGTACCTTTGTGTGTGTAAGTTTTATCAAAAAAACAATGGCAACAACGTTTCTGAGGGCAAAATGGCTGAATATAATAATGGCAAACTATGTAGTAGACCCAGCCATTTTGATTCCCTACCTGCCAAAGGGTGTAGAATTAGATACTCATGAAGGTAAAACCTATGTGAGCTTGGTGGGCTTTTTATTCCAAAAGACATCATTATTTAACCTACCAATTCCCTTGTTGGGAACATTTGAAGAAATCAATTTGCGGTTTTATGTTACCAGAAAAATCGGTGATGAACGGAGACGAGGAGTAGTTTTTATCAATGAAACAGTACCGAATAAATTAGTAGCACTAGTAGCCAACAAACTATACAAAGAACACTACACGGCAATACCTACTAGGCATAACTGGAAAACGCATGACAAAGAACTTGACATTACCTACCAACTGAAACACAACAACAAATGGAGTACCATAAATGTGACTGCGTCAACCGAAAATGTAATGATGCAAAAAGGAAGTATTGAAGAGTACATCTACGAGCATTATTACGGATATACCAAGGTGAACGAATCAAAAGGTATAGAGTACAAAGTAAACCACCCTAGTTGGACAATACATCCCATATTGAATTCTAAAATAGACTTTGATTTTGCTTCATTTTATGGTAACGACTTTAAGTTGCTAAACCAAGCAGAACCACAATCGATAATGATGGCATCAGGCTCTGAAATAAGTGTGGACTGGAGGAGAAACGAAATCTAAGAAAGCGCTCAGAAATTATCGAAAATCAACTATAAGGAAGGAACAGAAACTAGAGGTGTTTGTGAAAAAAAGGGCGGCTGATAAAACAAAAATACCCTAAAACTGAACTACCAGCCACCACTAAAAAAATCAACTCTCATTATCATTTTCGCCAGATTGACGAATGGCAAGAACAAAACCTGTTCCAAATAATAATGTTATTAGCGCTGCGAAATATGGTATAATATCGGTCATTATTTAGAGTTGTTTATTAATTTGAGATAAATACCAAAGGCTAATATTGACGGCACCCATAGACCAATGAAACTTCCATCTTGCTTTTCTCCTTTGAAATAAAGCACCTCAGAAAAGATTAAGGATAAAATTGCTGCAACAAATAATAGTTTGTCAGCAGTTGTGAATTTTTTGAACATAAAATTATTTTTACGAAGTTAATTTAATAATTTGATAAAATATTTCATTTTTTTACAATTTTTATTTGTCAGAAAACAAAGTACTAGTGAATAACAAATAATACTATAAGTAGCATTCCATCAATTTTAGTAATGCCACACATTATTTTTTTCGTACAATACAATATGTGTTTGCGGTCGGAATTTTACGATGAATACTAAAGTCAGGGAAGCAACTAAATAATTGTGGACCTATTTAATGAATGAATGTTGGCATCTTCATTAAACAATTACCATAAGGATTACTACATTTCAGTATACACACACGGTTAAATTGCATTTTTTAGAGTTGATGATAAAGTTATTATCCTGCTTTCGATTGTTAGTGTGTATCTGTATACTATATAGAAAACATGATTTGAATGCAAAACAACCACGCAAACGCTTTGTGCAGTGATTCTTTCGAAATGTGGTGTATGACTTGATCTAGTTCTAACAACTTATCTCTTATTGCAATAATAAGATCTTTACATTCTTTATCTGATAATGTTCTATCGGAAGTCTCTTCAATTAATAGATTTACAATTCCCATGGCAGTAGCTAAAGGCCCTCTGTATAGATGTGATTGCTGCCACAGCATTTCAGCAATTCTATTCTCCTTCTCCTCAAGATTTTTTTTGGTTTTCAAATAATCAGAAATATCTCTTCTCATACAACTAACACCTAAAAGGGAACTATCATCATCATAAACAGGCTTAAAAATCATCATAACATCTGTTTCAGTTCCATCCTCATTAAAACCCTTGTCCATTGCCTTGACCACCTCTCCCGATAGAGCCTGCTGATACATTTCAAGTATACCATCTGCAAAAGCCTTTGGGAAACATGCTAAAACAATATCCTTATCTCCAATGTTGGGCACAACATTTGCGAAGATTTGCATATGCCTCGAATATATACTATTGAACGACAATAGGTTGTAGTTTTTATCTATGAACCATAAACAGGCTTCTGACGTTTCCAGCAGCTCCAGATGATTATGTATTGCACCTTTTTGCAGGTAAAATTCAGTTCTCTTACTCATACGCACTTGTCGTTAAAAACCAACCTCTCTAATTTGTATTATCGAAAAAGATATAAAAATGTGGACTTACAAAACTAAAACCCCTAATTAGCCACTTACATTAGTAGGTTAGTGTTATCATTTAAAATAATCTGAGCATTACATATCTGTCGCAGACAGCTCTCCGAATGCTACTAGGTTTTTTGTACTATTGAAATGCTTAAGTATGATTAGAGAAGTTCATATTTTCCTAAGAAGTGAAAACAAAAACCCTCGCTGAGCGAGGGTTTTGTGAAGTGTGGTCTCACCAAGAATCGAACTTGGATCTAAAGTTTAGGAAACTTCTATTCTATCCATTGAACTATGAGACCTAATGTATAACGAGGTGCAAAAGTAAGATTATAGCACCTGATTACAAACAGGTATTATTGATTTTTGTGGCATTGACAAAAATCACTTGTCGTTACTAATTCTTACTGTTTTAAAGGATACATTTGCGAATATACTTTTGTACTTATGACTATTCCCAAAATCCTATTAGTAGTATGCCTGTCGGCTGTAAGCTACTCAATCACTGCTCAAGTAACCACAGAAGAACATGACGTAAAGGTTAATTCCAAGATTGATCAGATGCCCGTTTTCCCCTATGACATTGGCGAGTACTTATCTGAACATTTAATATATCCCTTCTACGCTCGTAAAAACAATATAGAAGGTCGGGTAATAGTGTCGTTTATTGTAAATAAAAATGGCAGTCTGGATAGTATAAAAATAGTAAATGGCATAGGTGGTGGCTGCGACGAAGAGGTGATAAGAATAATAGAAGGTATGCCAGCATGGAAGCCGGGCAAACATAATGGCAAAATTGTAAGGGTGAAATTCTTTTTACCTGTTGTTTTCAAACTGGAAGATTAGTGAATCCTGATTACAAACAGGTATTATCGTTTTTTGTAGCATTGACAAAAATCAACGGAAACACCTAATTCTTACTGTTTTTATAGGATACATTTGCGCACATATTTTTTACTTATGACTATTTCCAAAATCTTGTTGATTGCTTGTTTACTTACTTCCAGCCACTGCCTTACAGCTCAGGTAACGCCCGAAGTGCAAAAAGAGGATGATGGCAAGGAGTTTAAGTATGTCGAAGTAATGCCAAGATGCCCTTTTAATGTAGGCGAATACTTGGCCAAGCATTTAAAGTACCCCAAAAAGGCGCGCAAAAATAATATAGAAGGCAGAGTAGGAGCTTCGTTTATAGTACAGGAAGATGGCAGCCTAGATAGCATACGCATAATAAAGGCAATAGGTGGTGGCTGCGACGAGGAAGTGATACGCGTAATAAAAGGTATGCCTGCCTGGAAGCCTGGTAAACAAAACGGCAAGTGTGTAAAGGTGTGGTTTAATATGCCCGTTATCTTCAAGCTCGAAGATTAGTGGCTGGTGCTTACCTTATCAAAGTGACATCTCCTTTGTACTGCTTCACCTTACCACCTGCAGTTTCTATCATTATGCTATAGTAGTACACACCCATGTCTTGAGGGGTGCCCCAAGAGGTACCATCCCAGCCAGCATTAGGGTCGTAGGGATTATGGTATACTTCTTGCCCCCAGCGGTTGTAAATGGTAAAGTCTACCAGTTTTTTGTACTTCATTTTGCCTATCCTGAATATGTCGTTCCTGCCATCGCCATTTGGGGTAAAGGCATTGGGTATGTATTCGTCTTCCTCGAAAAACACACGTATGGTTATAGTGGCAGAGTCGCGGCATGCCCATTCGTTCATGCCATATACTTTGTAAATGGTTATCGAGTCGCGGGGTTTGGCTATGGGGTTGTATATGTAATGATCGCTGAGGGTACCGTTTTGCGGCGTCCAGATGTAGTAGGCAGCACCACTTACATTCAGTTGCACACTATCGCCAAAAGGTATGAGGTACCTACTAGCGGTTACATCTTTTAGTTCCACTGGTGCTTGTAGTTGAATGTAGTCTGTAGCTATGCTAGTACAGTTGAGTAGGGTATATTGTAGTGTATATACTCCTTGTGCGGCTATACTTACATTGTGTATCACAGGGTTTTGCTGCGTACTAGTATAGCCATCAGGACCAGTCCAGGTGTAGGTGCCACCTGGTCTATCGTTAGTGCCATATAGTAGTAGCGTAGCACCCACACATACTGGTGCATTGCTACTAATAACAGACGGTGGGGGCAGATTAGGATCGGTAAGAGTTACAGGTCCTGCCAATGCGGAAGTACATGTATTAGCCTCGGCATAAAAACTGGTGTAGGTGCCAGCATAGAGTCCGAATATAGTTACATTGCCTGAGGCATCAGCGGTGGCAATGATGATTACAGGCATACCATCGCGCATATAACCTATGTTGTATCCCTGACCGGGCAATAGCCCTTGCAGCGTTATGGAGCCTTCATTGCCCCCACATCTTACCGGATTAGTAGCAGTCAATCCCCATATTCTCGGCATTGGGTTGACGGTAACTGTAGTAGTAGCCGGCAGTGTAACACAGCCCAGCAAAGTGGCCGTAACTGAGTATACACCTGCATGAGCAGCAGTAGAAGGGGATATCTCGGGGTGCTGCAATGTAGAGGTAAACCCACCGGGGCCCCACCAGGTGTAAGTGACGCCAAGCGCGCTAGTAGCTGAAAGTTTGATAATATCGCCCTCGCACACGGGGCTGTTGTTTGTAGCTACCGGCATGGGTGGTGTGCCATCGTCGGTAAGCGTTACAGTTCCAGCATAAGCACCTATACACCCCATAGGCGATACTACATTAATACCTGAGTAGATGCCAGCGATAAGACCAGTAATAACTATCACTCCCCCACTACCTACAGTAAGAGTAAGCGACACAGGACCGCCACCGGTGGTATAATTGACTGTATATACCGTTCCCGCCACAAGACCTGTGATGGTGATGGCACCATTAGTGCCGCCACAAGTAGTAGGGTTGGTACCTGTGACACCAGCTATTGTGGGATTGGGGTAAACCGTAACAACTACTGCAGCCGCGCAACCTGGGCTAGTAGTGTAGGTAATGGCAGCCGTACCAATAGCAATGCCTGTCACCGTGCCTGTACCTGCACCTACTATGGCTACAGCTACGTTTCCACTGGACCAAGTGCCGCCAGGCGTAGCGTTGCTGAGGGTAGTGGTGGTACCCACACACAGTGCAGCACTGCCTGCAATCGCAGAAGGCATAGGGGTAACGGTGATAATACGGGTTGCATAACAGCCAGCAGATGTAATATAAGAAATTGTAGTAGTGCCAGCCGACACCCCACTCACCAAACCAGTAGTGGGCCCCACTACCGCAACAGCAGTATTGGTACTGCTCCATGTGCCACCTGCAGTAGGATTGAGCAACGCCGTACTGCTACCCACGCATACTATGCTACTGCCTGTAATGGGCGCTATCGGGTTCACCAATATAGTCTGTGCTGCAGTCGCAGTTTGGCCACAAGCATCGGTCACCGTAACTGTATACGGGGTGGTAGCTGAGGGTGTGAGTGTAACCGGGCTGGTCGTGGCCCCACTGGGCGACCATGAGTAACTATAAGGAGGCACACCAAACGTGGGCAAGGTAGACAAAGTAACAGACTGACCAAGACATATAGAGGTCCAGCCACCTACAGAGCTAATGGGTGCAGTTTCTACCGTTCTGCCATATACAGTCACTGTAAGCGGTGAACCAGCAGTAATGTAAGTAGTGGCACAGGGAGTAGTAGTAGCATAGTTTTGGTAAAAACGCATATTAAGATTGAGGGGATAACCGGCACACTGCGGCGGCGGCATGCACCCAGCTATATCTGAAAATATAGAAACATTAGTACCCGTGCAAGTCCCAGGGCTCGCCAAATTGCAATACCAGAAAAAACCACCCACACCAGGACTACGACAAGTACCTAGCATAAAATCTACAGCACCGTGCAGCAACAGTGCGCCACCACTAGCCAGATAGTTAAATGACCAACGCACATCTGTTACTGTAACATTTGGCGGCACATTGGCAGCGTTTACGTAGTTGCAACTTATGGTTTTGGCAGGGCTGTACGACGACCCTCCCACCCCTGATACTGTGGCTGTAGATACCAATGGGTCTATAACTATTGGGTATGCGCTTGCGGGTTTGTTGAGGTAGGCAGTTGGCACCACTATGTCTAGATAGCCTCTACGTATGTTGTAACCGATATTTTGCAGCGTGGTAGCTACACTATCGTGCTGATAAAAAGTAGCAGCTCCTACCCTATACTGGACAGCACCCTTAGCATCTAGCAAATCGAAATTGCCTTTGTATCCGGTAGTGTCGCCCACTGAGCATCTAAGTCCATCTCCTTGCTGCCAATGGTCACGAATAATAAGTATTCCACTGGCTAGAGATGACATAGCATGTTTGAGGTAAAAGTTAGTTTTCACTGCTCCCCGCCAAACATATATTTCCATATCTATACCCGGCCATATATCAGTTACATACACACCATCGTCGCCAGCAGTATGATTGCCCCAGTTGGCATTGCCCAGCAATTGCTCGCTGCCATCTGGCAAGAGATGTATGAGTTCTAGATTTCGGTTGAATTGAATTGCATTTTCGCCTGTCACTAATTTGGTATACCCTTCCACCGCATCAATAGTTATTGGCTCAGGCTGTTCAGTAGCCTGATACACTCCCTTACCGCTGGGCTTCAATTTGCTGTTTATTGCTCGCCATCTACCTTCTTTATCTTTGTAATGCAAGGGGGCTGTGGAAGATTGCAACATTATCTCCTTACCATTCGTACCAGATTTTATGTATTTCCTCGTGTACTCAGTTCTTGCAGCTATGTCTTCAAAACAATCCTCAGGTGGTGCGTCGCGCTGCTCCTCACCAAAATCAGGGTGATGTTGGTGTAGACCATTATACTGTCTTGATTCGGCTGTGATGTAAGTTTTATTGGTCGAAAAGGTTGAATAGTTCCTTTCCTGAGGCTGCATACCCGTTTGCTGTGCAGTAGCAGAACCAAAAAACAAACAAAAAAATAAGAGTATATAGTATTTCATGACCAGACCATACAAATATACATCTATTAGCTACAGTAAATTATCATTTGAAATTGTGCACCCAAGCAAATTAGAATGTGTAAGAAAATGTAAACACGCACAATTTTTAGCTACAATAGAGTAATTTTCTGATTATAAACCACAGAAAACAGATTCAAAAAGCAGAAATACACATAACAATTCATACATTTGCCGCCATAACCGATACAAACTTATTTTTAATCCAAAATTTCCGAACAAAAAATGTCGTATTTATTCACATCAGAATCAGTATCAGAAGGCCATCCAGATAAAGTAGCCGACCAGATATCAGACGCATTGGTAGACAACTTCCTTGCCTGGGATCCGCAATCAAAAATAGCTTGCGAAACGCTGGTAACAACAGGACAGGTAGTATTAGCCGGAGAAGTAAAATGTAATACCTACATAGATGTACAAACTATCGCTCGCGAGGTAATAGCCCGTATAGGTTATACCAAAAGCGAATACATGTTTGAAGCTCATTCTTGTGGTGTACTATCTGCTATACACGAGCAGTCTGCAGACATCAATCAGGGTGTGGACAAAAAGAAAAAAGAAGAACAAGGTGCTGGCGACCAAGGTATGATGTTTGGTTATGCTACCAACGAGACTGCTAACTACATGCCGTTGGCTCTTGACCTTGCTCACAACTTGTTGTTGCAACTGGCTGCAATACGCCGCGAAGGTAAACAAATGAAGTATCTGCGTCCAGATGCAAAAAGCCAAGTAACACTGGAGTATGACGACAACAACAAACCAGTACGTATCGATGCAATAGTTATTTCTACTCAGCATGATGACTTTGCTGAAGAAAAAGCAATGCAAGAAAGAATCACTAAGGATGTAAAAACTGTTTTGATTCCTCGCATTTTGAAAAGCTATCCTCAGTACAAACACTTGTTCAACGAGGAAATAAAATATCACATCAATCCTACTGGTAAATTTGTTATAGGCGGACCTCACGGAGATACTGGTCTTACTGGTCGCAAGATAATAGTAGACACTTACGGTGGTAAAGGTGCACACGGTGGTGGCGCATTCTCTGGTAAAGATCCAAGCAAGGTAGACCGCTCTGCAGCATACGCTACACGTCACATAGCCAAAAATATGGTAGCTGCGGGTGTATGCGATGAGGTACTTGTACAGGTATCTTACGCTATAGGCGTTGCCGAACCAATGGGACTGTATGTTAACACTTACGGTACATCTAAAGTAGAAATGACTGATGGCGAAATAGCTAAAATACTAAGCGAAATATTTGATATGCGCCCTTACTTCATCGAAGAGCGTCTGAAACTTCGTCAGCCTATGTATAGCGAATGCGCTGCTTATGGTCACATGGGTCGTGTACCAGAAACAGTAACAAAAACTTTCAAAAGTGTAGATGGTAAATCAAAAACAATGAAAGTAGAACTGTTTACTTGGGAAAAACTTGACTATGTAGCTAAGGTTAAGAAAGCTTTCAAAATAAAATAAGAAATAAATTTATGATACAATGCAAAAAGCCGCTCTTTGAGCGGCTTTTTGCATTGTATCATGGCAACTTTATCTGGTTGTGCAGCACTTTAATTAATGGTAGCTATGACCAACAAAAAAAGCGGCAGGTAATATTACCCACCGCTCTACAAAATATATAAAATAACCTATCAATATCTGATATCCATTTCTTTTATCAGATTGTCAGCATTACCCATTTTATCTATTAAGAACAGAACAAAACGTATATCGCACACTATTGTCCTTTTATACTTTTTGTCGAACGCTATATCTCCACTCATTGCCTCCCAGTTACCATCAAATGCAGTACCTATCAGCTCACCATTAGCATTGATCACTGGGCTACCAGAATTACCACCAGTTATATCGTTATTAGTAATGAAACATGTGTGCAGAGTACCATCTGCATCTGCCCAACGACCATAATTTTTGTTTTTGTACAGCGTTATAAGATCTGCAGGTACATCAAACTCATCATCGTTTGGCTTATACTTCGCCATTAGTCCGTCTAATGTAGTGAAGTAACTATACTGTACTCCGTCTGTTGGCTCATAGCTGAGCACTTTGCCATACGTGATACGCATAGTAGAGTTAGCATCTGGGTAAAACTTTTTACCCTTTTTCATTTGCATCAACTGACTTACGTACTCCCTAGCCAAATCAGCTTTCTGATCGTTAAACGAAGTAACCTTTGGCTGATAATTTTTCGAGTAGTTGCTCACAAAACTCATAGCATATTGCACTGCTGCATCACCTTTTAGTTTTTTGAAAGATGGTGATTTCAAAAATGCATTAAACCTATTGCTGTCAGTAAGGAAGGTGTTAGCAAATACTGTATTTGTATAGGCAGTATACACTGACTTGTTTCCACTGTTAGATCCCTTCAATATTGTTTTATAAATAGCCGGGTGCTGACTTTGAGGCACATTGTCATAGTAGAGTTTGGTCATTTCAGCAAACAATTCTTTGTCTGTTGCCATCTCATAATCTTTATAAGTAGCACGATAGTTGCTTTGAGCCATATTCGTGTACTTCTTCAATGTATCTTCCTCTAGTTTACCATTATGTCTTTCATAAGCATCATAAAGTGGCTTCAGGCCAGCAGCCATACGTGTTAGAGCAGGAGCACGAAATGCTTCAGAATAATACACCGAATGTTTGGCATATGGAGTGTAATCAGCGTATATTTTGGCAAAATCGCCCAACAATCCTGTAGACTTATCATTGCTGCGTTGCCATTGAGAAAATGCGTCTTCTTCAGCTCTTTTTTTGTTGACCACGTCCAAACGCTTCAACTGCTCTGTTTGTCCTATAAAGTATTTCCAATAGTTGGCAATACGAGAATAAGAAGAGGTAAGTTGCAAGTACACTGCTTTGTTTTTGTCCATATGGCGGCGCATGATGTTCAGACGCAGATCACGACAATTTACAATGGATGGATTAACTACATTCACAGCAAGATCCACACCATACGATACTTCATAACGGTTGGTGCGACCAGGATAACCCATTACCATCGCAAAGTCACCTTCATCTACACCTCTTGCAGATACTGCCAGGTGTCTTTTGGGTTGATAAGGAACGTTTGATGGACTGTAATCTTTAGGCTGATTATTTTCATCTGCATATACTCTGAACATTGAAAAGTCAGACGTGTGGCGTGGCCACATCCAGTTGTCTGTATCTCCACCAAACTTGCCCAACGACTTGGGTGGAGTTCCTACAAGGCGTACATCAGTATAACGTTTGTATATCAACAAAAAGAACTGATTACCATTGAAATAATCCTTCACATTTGCAACTAACTTTCCACCATTTGTGTTTCTATCTTCTATGGTTTTACGTATGGCAGCAAATTTTTTATTGTATTCTTCGCCTTTTGCGTTTCCAATAGCTTTGAGCACCTCATCGGTCACATCTTCCATACGTTGCAAAAAGAGTGCGGTAACACCCTTAGCTGGCAACTCTTCTGCCATACTGTGTGCCCAAAAACCATTGTCTAACAAATTTCTGTCTACTGTACTCAGACTGGCTATGGCATCATACCCACAGTGGTGGTTGGTCAGCAGCAACCCTTTGTCAGAAATCATTTCGCCTGTACAACCACCAGCAAACTGTAGTACTGCATCCTTCATACTACCATTGTTAATACTATACAAGTCATCTTTTGTAAGGCGCAAACCAAGTCGTTGCATTTCCTCATAATTTTTACCAATGAGCATTGGTATCCACATACCCTCATCAGCTCTTGCGCCTTGCAGTGTCATCACAGCAGCAAACAGCAGAAACATTTTTTTCATTAAATAATAATTTTTTTATGCTTACAAATGTACTAATAGAATCCAATAAGGAAACAGGGCAAAAATGGGGGAATTTTCGCTATCTCAACCGCCTAAATAGGTGAGTTATGCACATAAAAATGCAACAACCATATATTGGCTGCTTCAAATAATAATATATACAAACCTAAAACACAACTTAGCAGTTATGCAAAACGCTCAATGCTAGTAAAATAACAGTAAACAAAAATAGCCCCCGAATATGGGAAACAGGGGCTACTTTCATTGTTTATTACTAACCTACTAATACCAATGGTAGTAGTGTGTATGGTTGTGTTCTTTCATTTCGCTCTTCCAAGCTTTTTTGTGTGCTTTGCGATGCTTACGAGCCGCAGCAAATGGTCTGTCTTGATCCATTTTCTTTTTGGCTTTATATTCCTTCTTATCGCTTTTCCAATCTTTTTTCCAAGCTTTATAGCAATGGAATTCTTTTGAATCGGATTTAGAGTCTCCTCCGTGTGCTGAAGCGCTATTTGCACCTATAAGTGCAATCGATAAAAACGCTGTGAAAACGTAATTTTTCATTCAAATATATTTTGTGAAGGCAAGATAAGTATAAAACTACATTTCACATAGCTTATCGCCACAGTTTTTTTTCTTTACTTAATAAATACTCGTTTTACACTGCGTTTCGAGCTCATTTAATACTAGTCTTTTCTATTAACTCCATTATGTGTTTCCTATTACGGATAAGCCACAGGGGCATATCTACGCAGTATCTTTGGCACTTTAAAATACCTTTTCTCACCTCCATACCAATAGGTCATCACCGCTACTGCCCCACCGCTTTCTGGTGGCTTTGGAGCTGTGGTTTCACCTAGTTCAGAGTTCAAACTGTATCTTGAATTGTCATCATAAGCAGTACGTGCATTTATATCATATACCACTGTCTTTTTTTCTCTTTTCACAGTCATATTACCCTGCGTGCTGTTATTGTTTTTTTCAGTCAACTTCACTGCATATTCTCCAATCCATATCGTATCAACTTTCATTCCTTGTTTCACATTACTAAAGGCTAACACAAAGTTGTAATTGCACCCATGTCTGCCTGCTATCCCCCCACTCCAGCACTGCTCTGTAGCGGCAAGTACCCTTCCCTTTTGCGCTGATACCACTACTGATGGTAGCAGTAAAATTGATACAAACAACCTAATTCCCATCTACATAACGACTTGAAAGATTAAATTTACATCACCTCTATCATATTATTTACTGCACGTTAGTATAGTCTTTCGTTATTTTGTGTCATGACAAATAAGATACTGATATTAATATGTAGTCTGCTGGTTGTTTTACACTCTAGTGCACAGCCTGTTATTGCCCCATCAGACACGACCCTACTGCCACAAAGTCGAATTCGCATAAGTTTACTTACTTGTGGCACAGGCGATCAGGTATATGAGACATTTGGGCATACAGCTATCCGAATAGTAGACAGCAACATCAGTGGTCCGCTAGGCGATGTAGTATACAATTATGGTATGTTTAATGGTTATGACGAAAATTTCGAAATGAAATTTATGCGTGGCAAGTTACTGTACTATGTAGCTACAAATCTATTCCCCGATTTTATGGCTGAGTACCAGGAGTATGGTCGCAGCGTGCAGGAACAAGTATTACTCATACCCAACAACAAGAAAGATGAAATAAACAATTACCTGCGCATTAACGCATTACCCGAAAACAGAAATTACAAATACGATTTCTTTTTCGATAACTGCGCTACTCGTCTTCGCGATATTTTCCCTTCCGTGCTTGGCAAAGGTTTTGTATACGGCAATACACTGCCTGCTAATGAAAAGTATACCTTCCGCGATATTATTAACCAATACTTCTATCGTAAGCACTGGGAGCGAATAGGTGTGAATATATTATTAGGCAGTAAGATAGACAAGGTTATGTCAAATTCCGACATTATGTTCCTACCTGATTACCTGCGCGACGGGCTAGCAAATGGCAAACTAGAAGGTAAAAAAATAGCTACCCCACCACAATTGTTGTTAGATGGTAGCCCTCGGGTGCCAGCAGGCAATAATGTGCCGCTACTACTCACTAGCCTATTGCTAATATTAGCTTTAGCGGGTATTATTACACCCAAGCTCCGACTAGTGGGCAGAATAGCTAATTTCCTTACACTTTTTGTTACCGGCCTTTTGGGTTTCATTATTCTTACCATGTGGTTTGCCACAGACCATCAGGGGTGCAGCAACAACTTCAACCTATTGTGGGCATTACCACTCAATATGGTGGTGGCTTTTGCCCGCCCCAAAGGCAGGAGCAGATATTCGCTCATAGCTATGATGCTCATCGTAGTTTCGTTTATCCTTCATTTAGCAAAGGTGCAGGGCATCATTCCAGAGCTTTGGCCGTTATTATTGGCACTGCTTGTAGTACACTTTTCTATTTTCAGACAAAACACTACTAAATAATTGCCATGAGTTATCAGATGTATTATCGCAAAACTGGCACTGGCCCAGCACTAGTATTGCTTCACGGATTTCCTGATAGTGGCGCTGTATGGCATCATGTAGCCGCGCAGCTATCTATCACATACACAGTATTGGTACCTGACCTACCTGGTAGCGGCTACAGCCCCCTGCCACAACCTATGTTATTACCAGAAATGGCCACACACATTGAGCTAATGTTGCGCAAAGAGGGCTTTGATTCCGCTGTCATCGCAGGCCATTCTATGGGGGGATACACCGCACTAGCATTTGCCGCACGATACCCTCATATGGTACGCGGCATATCGCTCATACACTCTACTGCAACGGCCGACGACCCAGAGAAAAGAGCGACACGACTCAAAGCTATGGAGCTGATACGCAATGGTGGTAAGGAAATATTCGTAAAACAAATGACAGCAAACCTATTTGCCGATAACTTCAGAGCTGTACATCCGCTTATAGCAAAGCACAAAGCAGAAGCAGGCTTGGAGTTAAGCACAGAGGGAATGCTCAACTTTTATGAAGCAATGATTGCCCGACCCGACCACTCTGCTACTATAGCTGCAGCCCACTACCCAGTGCAATGGATAATAGGAGAAAAAGATAATATCATAAACTTTACTAAAAACTTATCTGAATGCCACAATTGCCCTATTAATTTTGTAACTTTATATACTGATTGCGGTCATATAAGCACCATTGAGCTTCCAGCTCAGCTCATAGCCGACCTGAGGACATTCAGCGGTTACTGCTATCAATTACACCCTGAAACCGAATGAAAAAACGGATTGTAACAATACTGATTTTTCTACTATCGCTCACTGGCAACGCCGTTTGGGCTTCTCACATTGTAGGTGGTGACTTCATTTATAAGTACCAAGGCGACACTATCATTAACTCTCAGCTCAGACAAAAATACACAGTTACACTTTACATCTACCAAGACTGTAATGAAGGTGTATTAGATGCTATAGCACAAGACAATCCTGCACACTTTACAGTTTACAGGGACGATGGCAGTGTAATACCCTATCGATTCGACACCAATATATTTTATAACCCAAACCCCACCTCCGATGGTGCTATACAAGTACCACCAAACTTCAGCAATGATTGTGTGACCAAAATACCTAATCTGTGTCTGCTTCGCAAAAAGTTTGAGAAAACATATTACTTACCACCCTCTACCACAGGTTATGTCGTAGTTTATCAACGCTGCTGCCGTAATGCTAGCATACTAAATGTGCTCAACCCTGGCGATGAAGGCGCCACCTACTATTGCCACATACCACCATCTAATACACCTAACAACAGCGCAGTTTTTAAAAACTATCCACCCCAGATCATCTGCATTAACAACCCACTCTATTATGACAACTCTGCTACTGATGCCGATGGAGACTCCCTTTCTTACGAATTTTGCGTAGCTGAAGAAGGAGCTACAGGGGCTGATATAAAACCCAAAATTGCTTCGCCCCCTCCTTTTGTATCGGTTGTTTATGCACCTTCTTATACCTACCAAAACCCTATTAATGGATTCCCTGTTATTCAGATAGACCCAGTATCTGGTATCATAACGGGCACACCTAATCGCATTGGTCGCTTTTTGGTTACTATCTGCTGCTCAGAGTGGAGAAATGGAGCAATAATCAATACAGTAAAACGCGAATTTCAGTTTGTAGTCACAGATTGCTCAAAAGTTGTAGTGGCAGACATTCCTCTGTTTACAGATGTACCTAATACCTACATTATCAACTGCAAAGACTATAACGTCAACTTTGTCAATACCAGCAAGGGTGGTTTCAACTACAGGTGGGATTTTGGCGTACCCGAAATTGGCGATGATGTTTCTACCGAATTTCAACCTTCTTATACCTATCCAGATACCGGCACATATACAGTAAAGCTAGTGGTGAACCCCGGTACTACCTGCCCAGACAGCATCACTAGATTGGTTAAAATATACCCACGTTTCTTCACCAACTTTACGGATTCAGGTGTTTATTGTCCAGGCTCGCCCATTTTCTTCACCGATCAAACCATAGCTACTATTAAACCAATTATATACTGGAAATGGAGCTTTGGTGATGGCAATTCGTCTACCGAACAAAACCCCACACATACCTTCAAAACAGGAGGCACATTCAATGTGGTAATGATATCTGAAAACATAAAAAATTGCGTTGACACATCACTAAGACGAGTGGTAGTGCAAAACTTCAAACCCTTTGCTGGAGATGACACAATTATAGTACGGGGCGAAACCATACAGTTTCAAGCTCAGGGAGGCACCACCTACGCATGGTCTCCACCTACCCTGCTTTCCGATACTGGCATCGCCAATCCTCTAGGCAATTTTTCGGATACTGGTTTTTACAGCTATTCAGTATTTGTTCGTAGCGACTATGGTTGTTATGGCTACGACACTGTTAGAGTATGGGTGGTAAACAAAGCATCTTTTACGCTACCTACCGCTTTCACCCCAAATGGAGATGGACTTAATGATTTTTTTAGACCACTAGCTGTAGGGTACCGCAATCTCAAATACTTCAGAGTCTTTAACCGTTGGGGCGAGCAAGTTTTTTATGGCGAAAGCATTGAAAATGGCTGGAATGGCACCCACAACAACCAACCTGCTGAAATGGGAGTCTATTTCTGGCAGATAGTGTTTATCGACAGATTTGGGGTAGAAGGACAAGTAAAAGGAGATGTCACGCTGATACGCTAGTGACTATAAATCCCAACCACAATTTGCAACTAAAAATATGTAGCAAAAAAACCAAAAAAAGTTTTGCAGGACAGAATTTCTTTCTATTTTTGCAATCCCAAAACGGAACAATCCTCCTTAGCTCAGTTGGTTAGAGCACATGACTGTTAATCATGGGGTCCCCCGTTCAAGTCGGGGAGGGGGAGCGTTACAAGACAGGTCGGAGTAAAATCCGGCCTGTTTTCTTTTATGCCCCTCTAAGTCATTGATGTTTAATGATATTATGGAAAATAAAGAATTTGGGGATCAAGTTGAATAGTTGGGGGATGAAAAATAAAATTGTTGCTTTTCGGTCAAAACACGGATCAATTTGTGCGACAAATACAATGCATTGATTCCGCTATTATTGCCTGAGGGAATTTTGGAGTATTCGATATCTTCAATTTGTCAAATGATAAGTCAGGTTTAAGTATTTCCCTTGATGAAAAGAATCTACTACCAATAGGATATACTACTGCCGATCTGGAGTCAGATTCTAGATAGCAGCACCTCCAACATTTACTACATTGGCCAAAGCCATGATCCGTGGGAAGGGCTCAACTTAATCTGTAAATAGCTGCAATATTTCGCAAAACAAAAAGGGGTTCCAAACTTCCGTTTGAAACCCCTCGAGTGTGGGAGCACACGGGTTCGAACCGCGGACCCTCTGCTTGTAAGGCAGATGCTCTGAACCAGCTGAGCTATGCTCCCTTGTTTATAAAAGAACTATACTTAAAATTACTCCTAATAATAAGAGTCATCCCTCTAAAAATAGAAAAGGGCTTCAAATTTCGTTTGAAACCCTTTTTGAGTGTGGGAGCACACGGGTTCGAACCGCGGACCCTCTGCTTGTAAGGCAGATGCTCTGAACCAGCTGAGCTATGCTCCCGAAATACATAAAGAACTACTTTAAAATTGAGCAACAATCAAAGACTAGATGACGGTGTCATTTTTTAAGAGAGTGCAAAGATAAGTACGTTTTCCACATCCACAACATTATATTTCAGATATTTTTTGAAGCCATCTATATCCACCATTTCCATCGGTTAAACTAGAACTGAACTTGAATTTTGAATCGGAAAAATCAAAAAAAACAACAACCCATAGTTTTCTCAAAGAGCAACTAAGATCTTACTTAATAATAGAAGTATACAAAATAAAACTTCACAAAAGATAAATTTTTGCAATCAACTACAAACTGAAAGCAAGATGCTGCAATGAAAATTTTTCAATATTTCTTAACATAAAACCCATTGGATTTAATTCTTTTTTCACATAACTAATGCAGTCTTTTATTACCTTTGTGTGCGTTAAAAAGATTACTGATACCGAATAAATATAATCTATGGGTTACATTAAAGACCTTTTCAAAGTTAAGGCGGACGAACAGAACAAAGAAATTAAGAGCATCCTAGAGCAGCATGGCAATCTGAAGATTGAAGATGTAACACTAGCTCAAGTTTATCAAGGTATGCGTGGCATCACAGGGTTAGTTACTGAAACTTCCCTTTTGGATGCAAATGAGGGGATACGTTTTCGTGGTTTTTCCATCCCAGAACTTCGCGAAAGTCTGCCCAAAGCAGAAGGTGGTAGCGAGCCATTACCAGAAGGCCTGTTTTACCTTATGCTAATAGGCGATGTGCCTACCCAAGAAGATGTAGAACATGTATCTGCAACTTGGGCTCGTCGCTCACATGTACCTAACCATGTGTTTGACGTTATAGAATCTTTTCCAATTTCTTCGCACCCAATGACTCAGTTTACCGCTGCTGTTTTAGCATTGCAAACTGAATCAAAATTTGCTAAAGCTTACAACGAAGGCATAAGCAAAAAACAATACTGGGATTATGTATACGAAGATACAATGACCCTAATTGCCCGCCTGCCTCGAATAGCTGCATATATCTATCGTCGTAAGTATAAAAATGGCGAACACATTCAGCCAGATGGTATGCTTGACTGGAGTGGCAACTTTGCCCACATGCTAGGTTTCGAAGATGAAAGCTTCAAAGAATTGATGCGCCTGTACCTAACCATACATGCCGACCACGAAGGTGGTAACGTATCAGCTCATGCTACACACCTAGTAGGTTCTGCGCTCAGCGATCCCTATTTATCTTTCGCTGCTGGTATGACTGGCTTGGCAGGTCCATTGCATGGCTTAGCTAATCAAGAAGTGATTCGCTGGATAGAAGAAATGTGCAAAGAACTGGATACAGCACAACCTACTAAAGACCAAATAGGTGAGTATATACTTAAAACACTCAAAGAAGGTAAAGTAGTACCAGGATATGGACATGCCGTATTACGCAAAACAGATCCTCGATTCACTGCTCAAATGGAATTTGCAAAACGTCATTGCCCAGATGATGCTACCGTACAAACTGTTTGGAATGTATATGAAGTAGCACCACCAATATTGGAAGGCACTGGTAAAATAAAAAATCCATGGCCTAACGTAGATGCACACAGCGGTGCTTTGCTGAAACATTACGGGTTAGTAGAAGAAGAATTCTACACAGTTCTGTTTGGTGTATCACGTGCACTAGGTGTATTGGCCAGCCTTTGTTGGGATAGAGCTTTGGGTTTCCCGCTTGAGCGTCCTAAGTCTGTGACTACTGAGTGGGTCAAAAAATTTATTGCAAAGTCGCAAGCATAGTTAAAATAAGTATACCGTAATAAGACTAAAAAGCATGCAGATCTTCTGCTTGCTTTTTAGTTTGTAGTAAAACAACAATATTTGCAACAGTCAACACACACAATCATGAGTAAAGGACCAATTTCACAATTTATACAACATCACTATCGCCACTTTAATGCTGCGGCGCTAGTAGATGCAGCCAAAGGCTACGAAACACACCTGCTGGAAGGTGGCAAAATGCTGGTATCGCTGGCAGGTGCCATGAGTACTGCCGAGCTTGGCATATCATTTGCAGAAATGATTAGACAAGATAAGGTACAAATCATCAGTTGCACCGGTGCCAACCTAGAAGAAGACATAATGAATCTGGTCGCACATACTCACTACAAGCGTGTACCAAACTATCGCGACCTAAGCCCACAAGAAGAGTGGGAACTGCTAGAACAGGGCTTCAACCGCGTGACCGATACCTGCATACCTGAAGAAGAAGCTTTTCGCAGAATACAGCGCCACATAGTTAAAATATGGAAAGATGCTGAGGAAAAAGGAGAACGCTACTTCCCGCACGAGTTTATGTACAAACTGCTGCTCAGCGAGGTAATGAAAGCCGACTACGAGATAGACCCTAAGCATAGCTGGATGATAGCTGCTGCCGAAAAAAATATCCCGATTATAGTACCAGGATGGGAGGATAGCACTATGGGAAACATCTTTGCATCTTACTGCATAAAAGGCGAGCTGAAACCTAGCACCATGAAAAGCGGTATAGAATACATGATGTGGCTTACTGACTGGTACAGAAACAACTCTGCTGGTAAGGGCATTGGCTTCTTTCAGATAGGCGGCGGTATAGCTGGCGACTTCCCAATATGTGTAGTGCCCATGATGTATCAGGATCTGGAATGGCATGATGTTCCATTCTGGAGTTACTTCTGTCAAATTAGCGACAGCACTACATCTTATGGCTCTTATAGCGGTGCAGTACCCAACGAAAAAATAACATGGGGCAAGCTCGACATCAACACGCCTAAATACATTGTGGAGAGTGATGCTACCATAGTAGCTCCTCTTATATTTGCCTATTTGTTAGGTTGGTAATCGTTATTGTTTTAAGACATACAACAACGGTGATAAGCAACAGCTTGTCACCGTTGTTGTATGTTATCAGTATGTGCTTATTTTTTCTCCAGCAACATCAACTCCTCTTCTTGCTCAGGAGTCGATATCATTCCAATAAAGTTAAAGCCTAGTTTGAATAACAGTCTTAACGATGGTACATTATCATCAGTAGTTATTGCTGCAACTACCGGTATGCTCAGTTCATCTTTAGCATATTTCATTACAGCTGCGGCAGCTTCTATTGCATATCCTTGCCCCTCATACTGTGGCAGTAATGCATATCCCAAATCGGGATGGGGGAGATAATCACGTTCTATTAACCCGCAGATTCCAATTGGCGAATCGTCTTCTTTTCGTTTCATAAGCCACAAGCCAAAGCCATGAGTTCTATAACTAGCCATTGGTCCTGTTAATATATACTCCTCTGCTTGTTGTAAAGATTTTATATTCCGGTCGCCTATGTACCTAAGCCAACCAGGTGCGTTCACTAGTTGTAATATAAAACTTGCATCAAGCTTTTCCGATAGTTGTCTTATATGCAGTCTGCTGGTAGAGATTATATTCATTACACAATAAAAATTGAACCTGCAATCTATACATATTTTCTTAGGAGACAGCATGACTGATCGCTGCAAATAAATCACTATCCTTATCTTAGCAGTACTATGATAAACAAACCAAAACTTGTGGTGCTGACAGGAGCTGGCATAAGTGCCGAGAGTGGTCTTCGCACATTCAGAGACAGCGACGGATTGTGGGAGGGCTATAACGTGCAAGATGTAGCCACACCTCGTGCATGGCGCAGAGACCCAGCCCTAGTGCAAGACTTCTACAACATGCGTCGCAGAGATGTAATGGCTGCCCAACCCAATGCTGCACACTTAGCATTGGCCAACCTACAACAGCAATATGACGTACATATAATAACCCAAAACATTGATGACCTGCATGAAAGAGCAGGATCTGAGAAAGTAATGCATCTGCATGGTGAGATAATAAAAATGCGCAGCGAGAGAAACCCAAATAAACTGTACCCAATTACTACTAATATTGCACATGGCCAGAAAGCGGAAGATGGCAGCCTTTTTAGGCCACATGTGGTGTGGTTTGAGGAACCAGTGCCCATGATAGAAGAGGCAATACCGTTAATGTATTTGGCAGATATTTTTGTGCTTATCGGCACATCGCTAGCTGTGTATCCCGCTGCTGGGCTAGTAGATTATGTGCCAGACCGCGTAACAAAATATGTGATTGACAAACACATACCTCCAGTGAGCAGATACAAAAACGTAGTGCCCATAGAAATGACAGCAATAGAAGGTTTACAAGTGCTCATTGAGCTGCTGAACAGCAAAACAGCATAAACTCAAACCTACCTATTTAAGGCTGAATAGGCTATCCACAAACTCTACTTTGTTGAATATCTGTAAGTCCTCCATTTTCTCGCCTACCCCTATATACTTTACAGGTATCTTAAACTGGTTGGCAATGGCAAGCACTACACCGCCCTTGGCTGTACCGTCCAGCTTAGTGATAGCGATAGCAGTTACATCAGTGGCGGCAGTAAAATGCCTAGCTTGCTCAATAGCATTCTGACCAGTACTACCGTCTAGTACCAGTAGCACCTCGTGTGGTGCATCCGGCATTTTTTTGCTTATTACTCTGCGTATCTTGCCCAGCTCATCCATCAGGTAAGACTTGTTGTGTAGGCGACCTGCAGTATCTATTATCACTACATCAGCCTCGCGCGCCATGGCACTCTGCACAGCGTCATAGGCTACAGAACTAGGATCGCTGCCCATTTCTTTTTTCACTATCGGCACCCCTACTCTTTCACTCCATATGGTCAGTTGATCTACTGCCGCTGCCCTGAAAGTATCTGCAGCACCCAGTACCACACTTTTACCATTTTTCTTAAAGTTGTATGCCAGTTTACCGATTGTAGTCGTTTTTCCTACACCATTTACACCTACTACCAGTATTACATAAGGTTTTTTACCTGCCGGCACATCAAATGTCGCAAACTCATTCGATGGGGCTGCCGTAAGCATACCCATTATTTCCTCTTGCAATATACCGTTGAGCTGTGATGTGCCAATGTATTTATCCTTGGCTACACGCTTCTCTATTCTATCTATTATGGCTACAGTGGTGTCCACACCCACATCAGCGCTTACCAGTGCGTCCTCCACTTGGTCCAGCACTTCTTCATCCACCTTATCTTTACCAGCTACTGCTTTTGCCAGCTTAGAGAAAAACCCTTCTTTAGTTTTTTGCAAACCCTGATCAAGCGCTTCTTTCTGTTCTTGTTGTTCTTTATTTCGCTTGAAAAGTTTGTCGAATAAACCCATGTTGTTTGTGTATAAGGTTGCAAAATTAACGAAATATCATTTTCGTAGGTTGAATATGATTAGGAAAGATATAGCGACGCAGTAAAAGGCGCTCACCTCCTTAACTGTTCACTATATACCAAAACTTTCGTTCTGTTCAGGTATTTCCACATCCTCAAAACCCTTTCTTACCAATCTTTCCCTGAATTTTTGTTGTACTTCGTATTCACCATGTACCAAGAAAATTTTCTTCACTTGTCTTGGGTCCTGACAAGAGAGCCACTGGCTCATATCTTCATAGTCTCCATGAGCACTCAGGCTGGTTATTTCCGCTATTTCAGCTCTTACCGGAAATGCTTTCCCAAAAATCTTTACTTCCCCATTATTAGCTTTCAATCTGCCACCCAGCGATCTTGGCTCGCAATAACCCGTGAGCAATATTGTGTTGCGCTCATTCATTACATTGTTGGCAATGTGGTGCTTCACCCTGCCCGCTTCTGCCATACCCGATGCAGATATGATAACACATGGCTCTTCTAAATCGTTTAGCTTAATTGATTCTTTTACATCTTGTATGTGCTTCAACCCCTTGAACGAAAACACATCATCATCTCTTTTTAGCAAGGCCTGCACACTTCTATTAAAACAACCAGGATATCGTTTTATTGCTTCTGTTATCTTTACAGATAGCGGACTATCTACATAGTAGTTAACCGGTGGCAATCTATTTTCCAGTTCCAGTCTGTTTAGCAAATACAATATCTCCTGTGTTCTGCCCAGACTAAAAGCAGGGATAACTAGTTTTCCTTTTTTCTTCAAGCAAGTATTCACTATATGCTCTAACAGATGGTCGCTCGTTGCAGACTGTAAGTCGTGCAAGCGATCGCCGTAGGTCGACTCCATAATGATGTAATCTGCCTGAGGAAAATCCTGTGGCGACCTCAATATCATATCTCTATACCTACCTACGTCACCGCTAAATGTCAGCCTGGTGGTGATACCCTTCTCTTTTATTTTCAGGTTCACCGCAGCACTACCCAGTATATGCCCTACATCAGTATAAATGAGTTCAACACCTTCATCCAGCTTACAAGGCTCATTGTAGGGTATAGTTTCAAACAATGGAAACACCTTCTCAGCATCTTCTTCGGTATACAATGGTTCTATCAGTTCGCGGTTTTCTTTTTTACGATGTTTGTTCACATACATAGCATCGGCCTCTTGTATCCTTGCTGAGTCAACCAACAATATTTTGGCCAGTGTAGCAGTAGCTGGGGTGCAATACACCTTACCGCCATAACCATCTTTTACCAGTTTGGGCAACAACCCTATGTGGTCTATGTGTGCATGCGATAGCACTACATGCGAAATTTCAGAGGGCTCAAAACCCCAATTGCTATTTAGCTCATTGGTATCCTGTCCCAACCCCTGAAACATGCCACAATCCAATAATATCTGTTTGTTTTCATTAATTCTCAGGAGATGTTTTGACCCAGTAACATGTCTGGCAGCACCATGAAAAGATAATTTCATTGCTAGAAGAATTGAGGTAATAAAAACTGAAAGTTATACAAAAGGCAGTAACTGATACGTTAAAATATGGTTTTAGATTCAAATGAACTTAGGTGTCTACTACTATCCATTTTTTCCATGCTTAGCATCTTCCCAAATGTTGTTGATATCCCATTTCAGCTGCGCTTCTAATGGTTGAGTCCTCTCCGCACAGTTGGGCATAGCACATAGTTTACACTGATAGGGCATACAGCCATCTATATGTATGAACAACTCTACCCTATTGCTGAAGTTGGCTTGTATAAGCCCTTCTAGAGCGTGTATTTCTTTATCTGCGTCAGCCACCTGCTGATACCATGGCAGCGTAAGGTGGGCATCTATATGCATAAGGCTGCCATATTGTATCACTCGCAGATTATGGAGGTCTACCCACTGGACTAGTCGGTTTTGCTGCAGTACTTCTATCACCTTGGCCACCATACCCATATCCATTTCGTCCATCATACCAGATAGCGACCTGCGCAGCACCTTGTAGCCCGTAATAATGGTAATGACCGCAAAAAATAATGCCACTGCACTATCCAGCCAAAAAAAATGATTGTTGGTTAGCAGCAGCAATGTAATACCTATAATCACTGCTATGGTAGAGTATGCATCTGTAAGCAAATGACTACCTGCTGACTCTAGTACCATTGAGTTGTGCTTTTTGCCTTGCTTTACAGCATATCTTCCAGCCAGATAGTTGAACAAACCCGCTATAGCTATAATCACCAGCCCTATATTAAGGTTGCTGATACTGTGTGGCAACAATAGCTGGTGTACAGCCTCATATATAATAACACAGCCAGCTAAAATGATGAGCGTACCCTCTACCGCCGATGATATAAACTCTACCTTGCCATGACCATAAGGATGATTGGTATCTCTGGGGCGGGCAGACAGTATAACACTGAACAATCCCAGAAAACCAGCTACCATGTTCACTATGCCCTCCAGCGCATCGGTAAGAATGGTAACAGAGTGTGTAAGCCCCCAAGCAGCCATCTTAGCCGCAAATAGTATTACCGATAAAAAAGCAATGTATTTTTGTGTTCGTATCGGCATAGTGCAAAGCTAATGGAAGAAGATGTGGAGGAGGGAAGGAATTTTAAATGACACTTTTAAGCAAAAAACAAATCGTGCCATTCTTTAACAGTTGAGGCAATATAGTTTTTATAAATGCCTGAATTCGAGCGGATAAATCTATTCTTTGCTTGCTCTACTACATCGTCTGAAAAGAGCATGTAGTATCTATCTGTAACCGTTACGCTATTTCCCAAAGTGGCTAATGAACCCGCAATTTTTCCGTCAATATCTGTAATACTTGGATTTCTATTTGCTTTGGTTTGTCGAAGCTTAAGTTCAGTCAATACCATATATCTTTCATCTGTTTCTGGTGTTTTCACACCCAATACTACATCAACAGACATTTCTTTATTCCTTCCTTCGCTCGAAGAAATACTAATTTCTACACTATCCAAATTGATACCAGTTTGTTCTTGCTCGAATAAAACACATTCACCGATAAACCCTTCATTAGTGAATATAGAGTTCAACGCTTCTACACAATCAGAATATTGTTTAGCAATCGGGTGATTTTCGGTGGTGATTTTGCAATACTTCATAGAATCAGGCTCCGTACTCTTCTATTTTAGAAATGGCTATATTAAACGATTTGAAAATTGGGTCAATATTGTGTTGCAGGTGCGTATAATTGTAGGTGAATGTTTCACCTGCTTTTTCGGCCAGATAAAAATTGACTTTGTCAAGATTTCCTTCTTTTTCTGATATGTAACGAATAGCACTGATAAAATCGGGGTCATGACTAGCTATAAAAAATTTAATACCCATTTCTTTGTTCAGCTTTACTATTATTCTGGCATACTCTACTATCCACTTGGGGTGCAGATGTACCTCTGGTTCGTCTATGATGAGCAGGGTTTTATCATTAAGCGAGCCATTGTTGAGCAGTATTTGAAGCATAGCAAATGACTTGATACCTGTAGCACAATCTAAGAGATTGAATACTGCGCCATCTAAGCGTTTGAAAACAAAACGTTTTCTTGAAAATATATCTATATCAAAAGTTGCTTCACCATTTATAATATTATCAATTTCAACACTATATTTATACCTGTTTTCAATCGGATTTGATAATAAAAGTTCATTCAAATCGTCCCAATAGTCATAACCTGAATCTTTGATACCTATCGACATAGGCGTATCTGTATATATGGCATTGAGTACGGTGTATGTTTTTGACAAATTATCAATTCCATTCTTCACTATAGGGATGTCCAATTCTGATACTTCAAAGTGAGAAGGTCCTATACTATCAGTGAAAATATTTGACATTGCATTTTCAAAAAGCTCAACCGGTCGTTTATTAATTTTAACTAAGGCATTTTCAAAAAGTGCTTGTACTAAATCACTAACCTTGTCAAACAGATCTGAACTAAAATGATCGCTTTTAATGTCTTCTCCTAACAATTCATTCAAAATATGAAGAAATCTACTTGTGTGCAATCTAAATAATGACACATCATTTTGTGTTTGAATCGTTTCCAAGTAAGCGGATTTTACACTTTCAACTAAAACCTTCCACGACCCAAGTCCAAATTCACTTATAAAATCTTTACTGCGCTTTATTCGTTGCAACCCTCTTTCCGCGTTTTCGAAGTTGGGTTTAGTATTTCCAACTTTATTCACTGAATCATTGCTATTTTGCTGCTGTCTTTTATCATCTGAAAACCTTGACAAATCAAAAACTACTGCTTCAAGAAAACGTAAAACATCAGCTAAATCCTCTCTTAATTCCTTCTCCACCAATTTCTCATAATTGCACGCAGTTTTAAAAACAAAATACAACAACTTCGATAGCGTGCTTTTGCCACTGCCATTTTCGCCAGCCACCACAGTAATGCCATCAATTATAATATCGGCATTGGCTATAGCTCTGAAGTCTTTTGTTTTAAGTCTAATCTGCGGTACGCTCATTGTTGATTGTGATTGTTTAACCTACCCCCCTACTCACTTCCCCTATTTATTACACTCAGTATATCCTTGTGTATCAGCCCGTTAGTGGCTAGAGTTTGTTTATCGAATACGTTGCCTATGTTGCCGTCAAAGTCGGTGATGGTACCTCCAGCTTCCAGCACTATGAGGTAGCCTGCAGCTACATCCCATGCGCTGAGGTTATACTCCCAAAAACCATCAAACCTTCCACATGCCACCCAGCAAAGGTCTATAGCAGCCGAGCCCAGCCTACGTATAGGCAAGCCTTCCAGCACCATTCGCTCAAACACCTTTACCGGATGCTCCAGCGAGTTCTCAGGCCACTTGTAAGGAAAACCAGTCACCAAAAAGGCTGTTTTAAAATCACTCTTCGCCGATACTTTTATGGGATTGCCATTGAGCGTAGCACCCTTACCCTTTTCAGCAAAAAACAATTCATTCATCATGGGATTGTACACTGCCCCCATTATCACACTGCCATTCAGCAGCAATCCTATACTCACGCAGCACAAGGGTATACCATGCGCAAAATTCACCGTACCATCTATCGGGTCTATCACCCACTGATAGTCTGATAATTGTATATTCTCACCCGATTCTTCACCTATAATACTATGTGTGGGATACGTAGTCTTGATGACACTGATTATCTTTTGCTCTGCCAAATGGTCTACTTCTGTAACCAGATTATTGACACCCTCTTTATGATTGATAACAAAAGTGCCATTAAAATAGCTCTGTATTATTTTTCCAGCCTCGTGTGTCGCATCCAGCAACACCTTCTTTAGTCCTTCCATAGCATCAAAGTTTTAGTTCTTTGCCCAGATAATAGTCTATTACCTTCAGCTTGAAAATGAGATCATATTTCGCACTTATCAAATTAGCAGATGCTGCAAATTCCGAGTTTTGTGTTACCAATAGTTCCACAGTATTTGTCAGCCCCAGTTCATAGCGTTTACTGGCAAAGTCCAATGCACGTTTAGCAGCATCATGAGCACGTTTAGCAGCATTATATTTCTGTACAGAATTCAAAGCATTGTTGTGCGCCTTATACACATTTTGTCTCAATAACAGTTCGGCATTTTCTTCGCCCAGCATTTGCTGTTGCAAGTTTATTTTTGCTTGTCTAACTGCAAACTGAGACTGCCATGAATTAAATAAAGGTATGTTGAGGTTCAACACTACCGAATGGCGTATATTATTACGCAATTGATCATTGATTGGCACAGTAGGTGTTAGTGTTTTGAACACAGGCTGGTACACAGTGTCGCCACTAGGCGCAGCAAAACCTATGGGAGCGAGCCCCACCAATTCGTTTGTTTGCTGATAACTGAAATAATTGCTCGCATAGTTGGTACCTACCTGATAAGACAAACTAAGCTGTGGATACAGGTTACCTTTTGCTGCAGAGAGTGCTTTCTCTGCCGAAGCTACTCTGAGTTTACTACCCTTTACAGAACCAAAATGACCACTTGCCACATTATATACCTCTTCGGGCGTATTTGCAGCTAGCTCCATTTGGTCGCTGGCACTCACTTGTGGTGTTTGTATGTTCATTGGCTCGGCTAAGTCCAGATTCAGTAGCGCTTTCAGATCCAATATTGCAGCGTTAAAATCGGCTATTGAGTTAATGAGCGTGGCACTATCTGAAGCCAGTTGCGATTCCAACTGTGCTACATTCAACTCAGGTAGCCTACCTGCATCTGCAAACGCTCGCGTTTGGTTGAGTTGAGCCTGCGAAAGCGCCACCTGATTTTTACTTATGTTGATCTGTTCTTTAGCCAACAATGCTATTAGGTAACTATTAGCTACATTTAATGCTATGTCATCCTTCCGCTGGTCCAGATCTGCTAGCGAAGCCTCCAGACTATATCTGTTTCTGGCTATCGTATTGCGTACTTGGTTCCACCCAAACAACAACACATTGCTGGTGGCAGAGGGTCCCAAAAAGTTGTATTCCGATTCCACAAACTGGTTGGTGGTAGGATTAATTGATCTACCAAAACTACGACCATAAGCACCGCTCACATTTACTGCCGGCAACTGCGACAATCTGCTTTGCGTAAGCGAATGCCTAGCAAGGCGAGCCGTAAGCGAGTCTTGACGAACCGTAATATTATGACTAATAGCATATTGCACACAGCGTTGCAAGGTCCAGTTGTTATCTATGCTAGACTGGGCATTGGCTGACGAATACAAAAAACCAAAAAATGCAAAAAAAGCGGTAAACAGGCGCATACAACAAATGTAAATGAAAAATTGGTTGCTTTAATAATCCAAACGCTATCAACGCACTTTGCATACACCTCTTTCAAGTTACACGGCATTGTTTCCATTCTACTTAAACTACTAAAAACACTATATACCTCTTAAGAAAATGCCAAATTGAACATTCCTGATTACAATCATCAGTCAGGATGTCATTAAACCCTACATTTATATGACAATATTTCCGAATAATTAATTTGGAACACTTTTTATGGGTGATTGTTAAACAAGAAGTATTATGAACCTGAACAATTTTACAATCAAAGCGCAGGAGATAGTGCAGCAAGCGCAGCAACTGGCTTTTAATAACCAAAACCCAACTATCGAAACCGCCCACTTTATGAGGGCGTTACTTGACGATGTAGACGGTCCAGTATCGTTTTTGCTTAAGAAGAACAATGTCAATCTTAACTTTGTAGATACCAAACTTGCCGAATTACTGAAAAGACTACCCACTATGCAAGGTGGCGAGCCCGGACAAACATTGGGCAGAGATGCCAGCAATGCCATGCTCCGCACAGCAGCGATACTGAAAACATTTGGCGATGAATTTGTGACTCAGGAGCACATGCTTATGACGTTGCTGCAAGCCAATGACGATACTAGCAAACTACTTAAAGATGCCGGACTTACTGAAAAAGGACTAACAGCAGCTATTAAAGAACTGCGCAAAGGTAGTACGGTAAACTCTCAGACATCCGACCAGCAATACAACTCACTCCAACGATATGCCAAAAACCTAAACGAACTAGCTCGTAATGGCAAGCTAGATCCAGTAATAGGCAGAGACGAAGAAATACGCCGCACTTTGCATATTCTATCAAGGAGGTCAAAAAACAACCCAATTCTGGTCGGTGAACCCGGTGTGGGCAAAACAGCCATCGTAGAAGGATTGGCACATCGCATCATCAACGGAGATGTGCCCGACAACCTGAAGTCTAAAATTATCTTTGCTCTTGACATGGGCGCACTGATGGCAGGCGCAAAGTACAGGGGCGAATTTGAAGAACGATTGAAAGCGGTAATAAAGGAAGTATCTGAAAGTGATGGATCGGTAATACTGTTTATAGATGAGATTCACACCCTTATAGGTGCAGGTGCTATGGAGGGAGCAATGGACGCAGCCAACATACTGAAACCTGCACTGGCACGTGGCGAACTAAGAGCCATAGGTGCTACCACACTCAATGAATACCAGAAATACTTTGAAAAAGACAAAGCGCTGGAACGCAGATTTCAAAAGGTGTTCGTAGATGAACCATCTCCCGAGGATGCAATATCTATCCTACGCGGACTTAAAGACAGATACGAAAGCCACCATCAGGTGCGCATAAAAGATGAAGCCATCATAGCCGCTGTAGAGCTATCGGGTAGGTATATCACCGACAGATTCCTACCTGACAAGGCGATTGATCTGATAGATGAAAGTGCCGCCAAACTGAAACTGGAGCTCAATTCCATGCCCGAAGAGCTAGATGAATTAGAACGCCGCATACGCCAACTGGAAATAGAAAGAGAAGCCATAAAACGCGAGAATGACAGTGAAAAACTAAAAGAACTTAGCCAAGACATAAGTATGCTCGTCGTGCAACGCGATACATTGAAGGCTAAATGGATGGAAGAAAAAGCCATAGTTGACAAAATAAACAATGCTAAAAAATCTATTGAGCACCTGAAACTGGAAGCCGAACAAGCAGAAAGAGAGGGCAACTATGGCAGAGTAGCAGAGATACGCTATGGCAAAGTGCAAGAGCAGGAAGCTATAATAGACAAGCTGTCCAAACAACTGGACGAAATGAGCAGCCAGCACAAACGTCTACTAAAAGAAGAAGTAGATGCCGAAGACATTGCGCAAAATGTAGCGAAAGCCACAGGCATACCCGTACAAAGAATGCTGCAAGGCGAGCGAGAAAAACTGCTGCACCTAGAAGATGAACTACACAAACGTGTAGTAGGACAGGAAGAAGCCATAACAGCCGTATCTGACGCTATAAGACGGGGAAGAGCAGGGTTACAAGACCCACGCAAACCAATCGGTTCTTTTATATTTCTAGGTACTACAGGGGTAGGTAAAACAGAACTGGCGAAAGCACTGGCAGAGATACTTTTTGACGATGATAGCATGATGACCCGCATAGATATGAGCGAGTATCAGGAAAAGCACAGCGTGAGCCGACTAGTAGGTGCACCTCCAGGATATGTGGGCTATGATGAAGGCGGACAGCTCACTGAGGCTGTACGCCGCAAACCATACAGTGTAATACTCCTTGATGAAATAGAAAAAGCACACCCAGATGTATTCAATATACTGCTACAGGTACTAGACGATGGCAGACTTACCGACAACAAAGGCAGAGTGGTCAACTTTAAAAATACTATTGTCATCATGACCAGCAACATGGGTAGCCATATCATACAGGAAAACTTTATGGAGCTGGAAGGTAAGAACATAGATACTGTGGTAGAGGCCACCCGTGAGCAGGTAATGGAATTACTACGCCAAACTATGAGACCAGAATTCCTGAATCGAATTGATGACATCATCATGTTCCACCCGCTGATGCGCAAGGAAATAAAGGGGATCATAAAGATTCAACTGGAAAACCTGCAACAACAGCTAATGAGTCAAGGTATCAATCTACAGTTTACAGATTATGCGCTCGACTACTTGGTACAGCGCGGTTTCGACCCTCAATATGGTGCCCGACCTTTGAAGCGTGTTATCCAAAAAGACATCATCAATCTACTGAGCAAAAAGATCATAGCTGGTGACATTGATAAAACCTTACCAGTACTCATTGATGTTTTTGATGGAATAGTAGTGATGCGAAACGACGCCAATACAACAGAGGCTAAAACCATCTGAAACTAAAATATAGCAGATCAGAATGTTCTAAAGAGGTTGCACCTAGCAGGAGGCAACCTCTTTTTTTGTCACAACAACGTCAAGAAAACAAATATTTTAAACTTCATTTTTACACTTTTGGTTAATAATTATTCAAAATAAAATGCTTTAGGTTAAATATTTTCATTTTCTCATTACTCTCTCACCGCTATTCACAACATTTTGTGAAAACTGGCATAGTAATTGTTATATTCTTCCTGTAATCAGCCCTTATCTAGCCCTATCGCATTACACTATTCGCCAAGATAGTTACTGATACCCTGTTTTGGAATGTAGCAATAGTACTCCATTGTAGTCTTTCTGCTATCATCTCTGTGCTGCGTCTTCTGTTCCTCCCCAACAGGCGATGCAGCTTATTTTTTTTAGTGATAACGCCCTTCTTCAGCAACCTCCACCCAAACGTCTTTATTGAATGGGTGTTTTCTTTTAAACACAAATTGCGCATCTTGTTCCTGCGCCTTACCTTCGCTCAAAATATATTGGTGCTCAGGTTATTCAGAAATAACAGTCCATTTACGGTTATTATACTGTTCATTTTTGCCTTACTGGCCAAAATGCCAGCACTATTGCACCCTCAGGTGCCATTGCCTGTGGAGGGGCACTTCCTGTACAATTACTTCCTGAAACTACTGCATGTTGTTTTTAGCAATAGCGGTTTTGCTTATTCTTTTTTCTCTATTGTAGTGCTGTTCTTGCAATCTATGTACATCAAGAATATTGCTACCCGCCACAAGCTTTACCCCAGATATACCTATATACCCTCTTATGTCTACTTGTTGCTTACCTCTGTCTATATACCTTTCAATCATTTCAACGAAACTCATATTCTCAATTGGCTTATACTAGGAGCCGTAGATATTATGTTTGGGTTCTCCCAAACCACTCAGCCTCGCAAACTGATTTATAATGCTGGTTTCCTGTTGTGTACTGCTGCTTTATTCCAGTTTTCATTACTGGCATTTTTCCTACTCTTGTTAGTTGCCATGGTCATGTTTCGCCCCTTCAATCTTGGTGAGTGGAGCGTCGCTATGATGGGTTACACCACCCCATTCTATTTTTTTGTATGCATTGCGTTTCTGATTGACCGCCTGTACCTCATCAAAATTTGGCCTCAGTTGGGTTTTTCTTTGTCGTCGCAGGTCGTTTCCCCTTTTTACCTAATCGTAATCATGGCCTATATTCTTATTCTTTCCGGTACAGGCATTTTTGCCATGCTGCAAAATGTAGCATTGAGCAATATATTTGTGCGAAGAGATTGGACTACCATTTCCTTCTATCTTATTATTTCCATATTCGTGGGTTTATTAACCAAGGCCGAGATAAAAAGTGCATGGCTCATTACTATGCCAGCCCTCAGTATTATAATATCTCACGGACTATTGCTTGAAAAGAACAAACGGTTTAGTAATTTTATCTTTTATTTCTCTCTTTCATTACTCGTTTTTTGCCTCTTTAGGGCAAACAACTAACTACTACTGCAAATGAAATTTGGTATTATCGTTTTCCCCGGCTCTAACTGCGACCGCGATATGATGCACGCTCTGCGTGACGACCTTAAACAAGAAACTATAATGCTCTGGCACAAAGATCGTGACCTCAGCATGTTTACCACCAACGATTGTATAGTACTTCCTGGTGGTTTTTCTTACGGCGATTATCTGCGTTGCGGAGCTTTGGCTCGCTTTAGCCCTATGATGGAACAAGTCATAGACTTTGCAAATAGAGGTGGCAAAGTATTAGGTGTTTGTAATGGCTTTCAAATATTATGCGAAGCTGGCTTACTCCCGGGGGTCCTATTGCAAAACGACCATCAGAAGTTTGTTTGCAAAAACGTTTTCATCAAAAGCGAAGGACCTGACAACAGAATAGGTAATGCGGTAAGCAATACTGCATTAAAGATACCCGTTGCTCATGGCGAGGGAAGGTACTATGCCGATGCCCCTACACTGAAACAACTGCACGACAACAAACAAGTGGTGTTCAGGTATTGCGACGAGGCTGGCGAAGTACACATCAATGCCAACCCCAACGGTGCGATAAACAACATCGCTGGCATATGCAATGCTGATAGAAATGTATATGGCATGATGCCCCACCCAGAACGCGCCTGCTCACCATCGCTACACAATATAGACGGCAGAGCTATCCTAATGGCCCTTGCCCATAACTAACAACAAATGTTAAAGTACCTTATAGAATTATTAGTTAAATGTCAGCAATGAGACAAATAATCCCTCACCCTAGCTCTATCTTGCATTGTCTAATATCATAAATGAGTACTTTATCTCTAAAATCATTGTAAATGCGATTTTTAAAAAATAGTGTTTTAATTCTACTTACATTAGTATTAGGTACTGCTGCCCAGGCACAAATGACTGCCGACCCTACCACTTGGAAATATGAAGTAAAAAAGAAAAGCGCCACCGAGTACCAGTTGATATTTCATCTCGACCTCAAGCAAGGGTGGCATATTTGGTCGCTCAATCCAGGCGGTGATGGCTTTCAGATAGTACCTTCTTTCAATGTTGAAGGAAATAATGCACAAGTAGTAGGCAAACCCACCGAAAAAGGCAAAGCTACCACTACCCTGATGGGCGGCGTAGACGGCAAAGTCACTTACTTGAGTGGCAAAGTTGACTATACCCTTAACTTAGCAGTAAAAAATACACCCGCCAAGGTCAAGGGCACACACACCTATCAGGTATGCGACGATAAGATGTGCCTAGCACCGGTGGACAAACCATTTGAGGTAGAACTAAAATAATGTAGCACATTGATACACATAGGGGTGTTTGTGGGGTAGGTAGCCCAAAAAGAAGGAAAATGAAGTCTTAAAAAATTATTCTAATGATTAAGTCAATCAACACAGCGAGGTTTATGCCTCTCTTTCCAAGCTTATCAGCCCGACTTTTTAGGCTGGCTGGCTGGTTGCCCATGCTACTTATTTGTTTGCTGGCATCTACCTTCACACACGCACAAATCACCAAAGACCCTACTACATGGAGCATTTCGGCTAAAAAAATTAGTGGCACTAATTACGAATTGGCATTCAACCTTTCGCTTGCTGATGGCTGGCATATATGGTCGCTCAAGCCCGGTGGCGATGGTCTACAAGTACCCCCAGAGTTTACAGTAAAAAAGAACCCAGAAATATCACTAAATGGAAGCGTTACTGAAAAAGGAAACGCCATCTCTGGTGCAATGGATGGTGTAGATGGCAATGTAACTTACTATCATGGCAAGGTAACCTACAAACAACTACTAAATATAACCGCCAATACAACTATAAAAGGTACCTACTCTTACCAAGTATGTGATGATAAAATGTGCTTACCTCCCAAAACACTTCCCTTTTCTGTAGTTGTCAACGATGCTGGTGGCGCAGAAGCAAGTGTAGCTATTGATACCAATGCATCTACAACAGCCGAGCCCGACACAACAACTACCACAGCTGTAGCTGCCGCCCCTCCTACCAGCGATAGCACTGGAAAAAAAGCTGTAGAAAACAGTAAAACCGATACCGAGCCTGCCAGCAAATCTTTGCTAGGTCTGTTTCTGCTCAGCTTGGGCGGAGGTATTATAGCCATCTTTACACCCTGTATATTCTCCATGATACCTATTACTGTTAGCTTCTTCACCAAGCGCAGCAAAACACGTGCCGAGGGTATCAAAAACGCCATTTACTACTCATTATCTATCATTGTTATCTTCACCATATTGGGTGTGCTGGTATCTGCAATATTCGGTTCGGCAGCTTTAAACACCTTGTCTACCGACTGGCGTGCCAATCTGTTTTTCTTTGTATTAATTGTCATATTCGCCATTTCATTCTTAGGAGCTTTCGAAATAACGCTCCCCTCATCTTGGACCAACGCTACCGACTCCAGAGCAGGTGTAGGCAGTTTTGCAGGTATTTTTTTCATGGCACTTACTCTAGTTATAGTGTCTTTTTCTTGCACTGGCCCCATAGTGGGCACGCTACTGGTAGAGGCATCCAAGGGTGGTATAGCTGGTCCTGCGGTGGGTATGTTTGGGTTCTCAGTAGGTTTGGCATTACCATTTGCTTTGTTCGCCATTTTCCCCGGCATGATCAATAAAATGGCATCTTCAGGCGGCTGGCTCAATCAGGTAAAAGTAGTTCTAGGCTTTATAGAATTGATGTTGGCATTAAAATTCCTATCCAATGCTGATCTGGCTATGGGCTGGCGTCTGCTCGACAGAGAGATATTTATAGCCATTTGGATAGTACTGGCCATATTACTGGGCATTTACCTACTAGGCAAACTCACCCTGTCTCACGACGACGCCCCACCTAAGAATGTGTATGGTCAGGAGTATGTGTCTATATTCAAGCTATTTCTCGCTATTATTTCCTTCACATTCGCAGTGTATCTGCTTCCCGGCATGTGGGGTGCTCCGCTCAATGGCATGAGTGCATTCCTGCCTCCTATGGGTACTTTCGATGAATTTGGGGGTGGTGGCACATCATCATCAAACCATACTCCCAACAACAGTGGTGTAGCACCTGTGAAGTATGTGGAAGATATGAAATTATATGAGCCACCAGTAGTGAAAAAAATGGGGCTAGTTACTTACTTCGATTACGAGGAGGCACTAGCTGCTGCCAAGGTGTTGAAAAAGCCAGTAATGCTCGACTTTACTGGCATCAACTGTGTTAACTGCCGCAAGATGGAATCACAAGTATGGTCAAACCCAGAAGTAGCAAAAAGACTAAAAGAAGACTTTGTCGTAGCCTCCCTTTATTGCGACTTCAACCGTGTGAAACTACCCGAAGAGCAACAGTATTTCTCCAAAGACCTGAACTCGCTAGTAGTAACCGTAGGCAACAAAAACGCTGACCTGCAAGCCACCAAATTTGGCTCCAATTCACAGCCCTTTTACTTCTACGTAGACGAAAACGGCAATAAAATAATTCCAGAAGGTTACTCTTACGACCCAGATGTACAAAAGTTTGTAAAACATTTGGATAGAGTAAAGGAACTTTACAAAAAGAAGTAATTGTTCAAATGCATCTTATTTATTTTGTTCATTATCACTGCATATTCAGTTTGCAGTACTAATGTATAATGAATAGTTTCAAAATAAATATCTTATTCTTATTGCTATAAATACTAACTTTATATCTAACTAAATACCGTTATTATGCAAAGTGTTACGGTAGATCTCATAAATGCAGATGCTTTAAAACTGCTTCAAGACTTAGAAGCCTTACATCTTATAAGACTACGCTATTCACAAGATGCAGATTCATCAAAAGTGAACTGGGAAGTAAAGTACAAAGGTGCATTAACCTCTCAGAAACTAAATGAAGTAAACGCTCAACTTGCTGAACTTAGAAACGAATGGGAATGACTTACCTTTGGGATACTAATATAGTAATATACTACCTCCAAAATCTATTGCCTTACATCCAATTAAAGTAGAATCCCCCTCCCCTAAAACCCCCTCCCTTCTATCTCTTCCACAGCCTTCCTGAATTGGATGGACACAGGTGTTTTCTGGTTCAGATTGAAATCGTAATTGACTATCACATCATGTGCCTCGGCGGCTATCTTACCATCTGCCGATAGTATGCGATGATGAATACCAAAACTTGTATTTTTTATAAACTCCATTCTTGCCTCCACTGCAATGTTGCCCGGATAGTGCAAGGGTGTAATAAACTGACAATTGGTTGATAGTAGTATAGGCCCTACTCTTGTCTGCTCAAAAGATGCAGCCACACCCGTTAACTCCCAGTAATGTACCCGCGATGCTTGTATATATTTGAAGTAAGCTACATTGTTGATGTGCCCAAAGAGGTCCATCTCGCTCCAGTCCAGACGTAGAGACAGTTTCACCGGGAAAATAACTGTGTTATCCATAACGTAGTTGATAGTATGCCCAGCAAATGTAAGAACACCGAGATAGTAGGTGCAACAAAAGGCAAACAGTAGTACTAAAATAATCAGATTTACTTTATAGCTTTGGGATAAATAATGAGTTAGTTATGAAAAAGATACTCCTTACGCTACTTATATCCCTACCCTGCTGTGCCGCCATAGCACAGCACAGCATATTCATGCAAATACTGGAAAACAAAAAAATATGCAACAAGGAAGATGAACTTACCTACTTCCTACAATCCAATTCGTTTGAACGCTCTGAAAACCAATACCAGCACCACTATGCAGTTTCAGGCACATTTTATACTACTACGATCATCAACGAAAATGAATGTTACGCTATATACCGCACCAACAATGTAAAGGACTACAACAAAATAAAAGCCACCATCACCACCAAGTGCAGCAAAGAATTAGCTGCCGACAAAACAGTATGCTACGTATGCGATGCACAGCGTATGAGAGACGTGCAGATAATGTTCTCGGGCTATTCAGAAAAAGATAAAAACTACGAAATTCTCATTTACCAAAACCCACAAGACCACGAACTACCCTATCACCAATCTGATAGAGTAAAGGTGAGTAAATAGGATTAGTATTGTAGGCACTTCTTTAGTAGGCAATCGTATATTTTACCGAGTCTATTTTTTCTGTTTGACCTAGTGTACTAACACACCTCACATCAGTTAAGAGTATCCTATCATTGTGTGTGAGTTTTTGAAAAACATCTCGTGTTTCTGGGTCGAAATTTATACCTGTTTCCTTTGTGAACTTTTTCAAATACACCACTTCTGAGCTACTAGGCCCCAATATAGATAAGGTGTACTCTTTAATTTCCCAATCAACATTTATCGATAAATATAAATCGGTAGCCGTCGGTGAATTTGACCTCAATAACAACCTTCTGGTTATATAACCACTATCTATTCCAGAAATTGAAAAGTATGGTTTTGGAAAATTACGAGCCCTGACTGAAAATGTTTCTAGAGGTTTTTTATTCTTATCAACAAACACCTTTATTGTTGCGTCGCCTACTTTATCTGGATAGAATATATAATTACATCCTTGCCCCTCAATACGGCCAATATCTGTGGTTAATTTTAGTCGATTGCACTGAAATTCGCTTGAAGTTATCAAAATTGGATTAGGTACATTCAAAAATGAATATGCATATTCTCCTAGGTACAATACTATTGCTACTTCTTGTCCAAATCCGTTAAAACCTAATAATGACAGCAATAAAACTGCATAAAGTTGCTTCATGTGATTCGTTCTATTTACAATTCAATACTATATCGTTCACACTCGTAAAATGAATACCTCTGGAATCAGCAGCGATAATATTTTTTACGATGAACGTGTCTCCTATCCATAAATTATCAAGCATCATTTGTGTTTCGGGTTCATCAGAAAATCTACAACCGGTTTCATTTCGGTGAGTTTTTTCATAAATTATCTCACCATCCCTAACCACTACTACATCAAAACCTTTGAAAACAACATAATAATAATTAGAATAGCCGTAATTTACATATGGAGCTATCTGATTTCTTAAACTCTGTGTACTTACATCACCTTCAAAAACACCATTGAGATACACTCTTATTCCTGTAGATTGCCTAACTGGAATTTTGATTGTTTTAAGATAATTTAATCTATCGCAAATTGAATCATTAACATATATCTCCGAAATACCAGGCCACTTAGGTCGGTAATAGTACGATCCATATTTTTTACTAATCTCACCATTATTGGTTGTTACTACTATTTGAGAATCTGGTATTCCTGCCGCTGAAATTGTCATCTCTGTACCTTCCTCATAAGGCACTCTAGATACTAACGGCAATGATATAGACACAGATTGGGCTAATGAGCATTCAACCGATAGGACACAAAACAAACCACAAATCAGGTAGCGCATGAGTAATACATGAAAATCGTTAGCAAAATAAAAGTACGAAATCAAATTCTATGTAGTATTCCATATTTTTGAAAATACTTTATTCATCTTAATCTCAAAATGAAGACAATGAACAAAATTTATCTCACCGCTATTGTATTGGTCAAAATAATTCTGTTTGCTCAATTTACACATGCTCAGGATTGCGATAACAAACAATGGGTGAAGATAGTGGGTAGAGATATAGATTGGATTGAAACAGTAAATGCAACAAAAAACTACCTGAAATTTGCAGGCAAAGACTCTTCATTATTTGCAATGATAAGAACAAGATTGCAAAAAGGCACCCTCGAAGCTTACCCCACCAAAGATTACCAATTCAATGACCCAATGTCACTTAAATCTATAAACAGAATATTTGCGGATATCTATGACACTACTCAAGTAACAGACCCTATAACTGGTGAAGAACTTAAAAAAATCGTCGCTATCCAGTTTGACAACCGTCTAATAATCAAATACAGAATAATTGAAAAATGGAAGTACAATACCGAAACTGGTAAAACTAACATAACTATAGTAGGACTAATACCACTTACGGGAGCCTTCTTGGGTAATGGTAGTTACATAGGTCAAAAAGGACTATTATTGGTACCATTCTATGACGTTAAAACGGTAATTGACCTCTACGAACAGCAACATCCCGACAATAGACTCGCAGAAAAAATATGGAAAAACTATTTCGAGTCTAACGAAAAACCAACTAAAAAAGAATAACTAACAGCACATTACCTACCTCTCTACCCACCTACAGGAAACACAATATGAAAGGTAGTACCCTTACCCAGCTCACTTTCCAGCCATATATCGCCATTGTGGGCGCGTACTATTTGCAGCGATATTGATAGTCCCAGCCCATGAGCTACCTCGCCCGATGTACCAGGTAGCTTCACATCTGTAAACATATCAAACACATGTGCCTTATTTTGCTCCGGTATACCTATACCATAGTCTTGCACAGCTATATGCACGTTGTCTCCCTCCTGCGTTAGTGTTATATCTATCTTCGAGCCCTCATGGCTAAACTTTATGGCATTTCCTAGTATGTTGTTGATCACCCTGCGCATCTTGTCTTTGTATATATAGGCATATACAGTTTGTACGGGCAAATGCGGTACTATGGTTTGCTTCTTAGACTGCGCCCCAAAACTCAACAGCTCTACCGACCTCGATACTAACTGGTTGATGTCCGTTCGGTCCTTAACCAGAGTTTTGTTTATGGTGTTTTCTGCTGCTTCCAGTATGTCCTTGCTCAGGTTTATAGAGTTATTGCTAGCTTCTTTTATTAAGTTAATTACCTCAAGTTGCTCAGCAGTATAGTTGCCCTGCTCGTACAGTAGTATGTCCGTCAGCGACACTATAGCAGCTATGGGGTTCATTACATCATGGGCCACAGAGTTCAGTATTCGGGTTTTATCTTTTTCCTGCACCTTTAGTTCGTCCAGCGCCACTTCCAGTTTGCGCTTTTGCTCATTTACTGTATTGTTTAGTTGGGTAAGCAGCTTCACGTTCTGCTTAGATTTATAAGCGTTCCTCAGTATCAAAAACAAGATAACTACCGACATCACTGCTAGTATAGTCACTATGGTGAGGTATGTTCTTTGTTGCTTCTTATCCTCTATTAGTAGGTTTATTCTGTATTGTTTCTCCAGGTCCTTTACCCGCATGTCTAGGTCGGTCTCCATTAGGGCCTTGTTGGCGCTTATATAGTTTTCATTGAGTAGTGTATACAGTCTCAGGTGGCGATAGGCTTTTAATGAGTCGCGGGTATGCTCGCTGTATTTCCACATCAGCTTATTCCACAGCATCTCCACTTGGCTGTCAGGCAGCGTATCCAGCTCAGCTTTTATTCTATCTAGCGTTATTTTCGATAGTTGTACATCTCCTGTTTTAAAATAGAGATCGGCTAGTTTCACCTGATTCACTATCGCATCACTGTTGGTGTATCCCTTTTGCAGATTTATATTTATCGAATGCTCATACAGCACTTTAGCACTATCATATTTACCCTGATGCATATACACCTCCGCCATATTGCCATACACTACTGCCTTTGGTGCTTCGTATACATTAGGTAATTTATTTTCAAATTTACCCGTGTTAGCAGTAAGATATTCCATTGTTTTGCGGTAATAATACAATGCACTGTCATACTTGCCCACAGCATTATAGCACAGACCTATATTATCGAGCATTTCCTGCCTGAAGTAGAAATTATTAAAATCTTCAGGGCAGGCACCTGCCTGATAGTATGCCTCTGCAAACCGCTGTGCCGATTGCTGATAACGTTGCTGCCTATACAGCGTCATAGCCAAGCTATAAGAGTACGTACGCATGGAGCAGGAGTCCTGATTATTTACAGCCAGTATCTGAGCTATATTGTAATAATTATAGGCATCATTATACATCCCCTTGGCAAACAATGCATCGGCTTTCATATTATAGGCCACTATGCGCCACTTGGTTATATCAGGGTGTCTGGTTTCTTTAGTATTGTCCAGCACAATCATCATACTGTCAGCCACACCTAAAGATTTGCTGTATTCTCTGTTCTTGTTGTATATAATATTACAGTAAGAAAAATAATTTATATGATCTGTTAATGACAGCGGACGTATTATTTTGTAGGCAGAAGTTACCACAGCTAAAGACTCTATTTTCATTCCCGAATCAGATAGTCTATCGGCCACCCTAAACACACTATCTAATCTGGAATTAGTAGCGACGAGATATTTTTTTTGTTTTGAACATGATGCCAAAACAAAAAACAGGACAAGAGTTAGTAGTGTGTGTGTTGTCTTAATCATCTGCGTTCTACCTGTATTACTGTAATATAACAGCTATTTACACGGCCGTAAGTATGATTATGTGATTTGGACACAAGATATATCAAAGTTTATTAGAAACAATACAGATAAGTGACAATAACAAAATAATGTAATTTGGGCACAGTTCCGGGCCTATCACCTGCGTAGTATCACTTCTACACGCCTGTTTTTATACCTACCTTCTTCTGTTTCATTAGTTGCTACAGGGTTAGCTTCACCCCATCCTTTTGCCACCACCGACGTCTCTTCAAAACCCAACGAAACTATTTCTTTTGCTATTATCCCCGCCCTTTTGTAAGATAGTCCTTCATTTATCATAGGTGTTCCGGTATTGTCGGTATAGGCATTTACATATATTACTATGCCTTTCTCTTCCACCCAAGGGCTCAATTGCTGTTGCAGTTGTTGTTTATCTGTTGCCGATAGCTCTGTTATATTTACATCAAAGTGTACCGTAGCTATAAGACTATCATTAATAGGCACTAGAGGATTATAGCCAATCGGAAGCATCATCACATTGTGTGTAAGAGGTTTAGAATTGTATTCCGCACTCAACTCCACAGTATCACTTACAGGCTGGTAGCCCGTACGTGCAGTATGTACTGCATAGCTATGCAGTGGCTGCAGTGTTATAACATAACTAGCATCACCCCTATTGCTGCGTAGCTCATACAGCGTATCGCCGGTGGCGGCATTACATATAAGCATTGCAGCAGAGTTGAGCAGTGTGCGCGATATACTATCCATTACCCTTCCCTGCAAGTAACTCATGGGCATAGGTGCACCTACTGGTGGTATAGTTACCTGAAATAAATCAAAATTCCCAGCTGGTCCATTCCTGTCAGATGCTAGGTACAGTGTACTGGCATCTAGTGAAATGTACTCGCTTTTTTCATCGTGTGGAGTATTAATAGGATACCCCATGTTTTGTGCTTTGCTCCATGCTCCAGTGCCTTTGCGCCTGCTAATATACAAGTCTGTACCCCCCATACCCGGCCAGTAATCACTGGCAAAATAAAGTGTATTATTATCGGTAGCTATGTAGGGTGTTGTTTCGTTACCGGGGGTGTTCACGCCTGGCCCTGCATTTACTGGTAGCTGCCACAGCCCGTTGTCAAACTGCGAATAGTATATGTCATATCCTCCATACCCACCTGGTCGGTCACTTACAAAGTATAACTCCCTATTATCTGGCGATAGCGATGGCATACCCTCATAGGCAGTAGTATTGATGGTTAGCCCAAATGGCTGCGCTATGGTCCAGTCCGTATCCATCTTGGGTCTGTATGCCATAAACAAGTCACATCCACCCTCTGCTGCCCCATTCTCACTACGATTTTCGCATCTGTTAAAAAACAAGTAATGTCCATCAGCAGATACAAACTGTGCCGACTCCTGATTAGAGGTATTGGGAGGATCGCCCATGTTGCGTGCCGCCAACCATCCTCCGCAAGAGTCCGCTTGGGAATAATACAAATCTTCATCCATATTGCGTATGCGTCGGGTAAAGTACAGATACTGAGTATCTACCGCCATACTCGGAAAAAGCTCGGGATATTCTGTGTTTACCCTCATGCCCATACTTTGTGGCCATACTCCCCAAGATTTTTTGTGAGCGTCTGCTACAAACATCGCCTGCCTGAGCAGAAAATTCCAGTCCGCGCTATCCCGTATAGTAGCATAATTATTGATGAGTTGCAGCGCCTCTGCAGCTTTTCCTGTATATATCAAACTACGCGCTAGCGGCCTTGCAAAACGACTACCTCCATTCCTGCAATTACTAGTACCTCTTTTAAAAGCGTCTGTTGCTTTGTCAAAGTCATGTGCTTCAAAATACCATTGTCCCAGCATACTATATGCATCTGCATTAGCAGGCATCCATTTTACATATTGCTCCATTGCCTTACATGCCTCAGCATGATTGCGAGATGCTTTCAGTGTTAGTGCCTTATTATACAGCAGGTCAGCCTTCTTTTCAGCCTTCGACTGCGCCGAGACTGACAAAGAAGCACACCAAACGATAACCAAAAGGCAGCTACGCAAATACATACGGTGTGTAAAATACAGCAAAAAGCAGTTGAGAGGTATATGTAACCAAAGATTGCATTTTTCGATTTCTGTATAAGGGCTTATTTTTCTACTTTTGGTTATGTCCACATCTGTTATCTGCCCCAACTGCAACACCCAGTTTGAACCTACAGCCGCCATCGCACAAACGGTGCGAGAAGAATTATCGAAAGAATTTAACAAAAAATGGCTGGAAAAACAAAAGGAAAGAGAAGAGCAATATCTGCAGAGAGAAAACATATTGCAACAACAACAAAAAGATAAAGAAGAGCAATATCGTAAGCGAGAACTGCAGCTACAGCAACAGCAACATGACATAGCCAAAAAACTGGAAGAGGAGAAACGCCTCATGGAAGCTTCTCTGAGACAGGAAATGCAGGCAAAAGTAGGTGCCGACTATGAGCATAAACTACGCCTACTAGAAGATGACAACAAAACCAAAGAAAGCAAGCTGAACGAGGCGCGCGAAAAAGAACTGGAGTTTATGCGCAAAATGCAGGAACTGAAAACCAAAGAACAAGAACTGGAGCTGGAAATGCAACGCAGAATGCTGGCAGAAAGAGAACGTATAGAAGAGGATGTAAAGAAAAATATAGAAGAAAAAAACAAGGTGAATATCACCGAATTTGAAATGAAGCTGAAAGAACGTGACAAGCAGCTGGAAGATCAGAAACGGATGATAGAAGAAATGAAGCGCAAATCGGAACAGGGCTCTATGCAGCTGCAAGGCGAGGTGCAGGAGCTAGCGCTGGAAGACTTGCTGCGCAGCACTTTCCCGTTTGATCTGGTAAGCGAAGTAGGCAAGGGAAAACGTGGTGCAGACTGTATTCTTACCGTCCGCAACAGTTACGGACAAGAATGTGGCAAGATCATTTTTGAGAGTAAGCGCACCAAAGACTTCGGTACAGACTGGATAGAAAAACTAAAGGTAGATATGCGCACCACTGGTGCCGACCTTGCGGTGCTGGTAACACAAGCCACCCCCAAGGATATGGACAGCTTTGGAGAGCGCGAGGGCGTATGGATTTGCAACTTCAGAGAAGTTAGGCCAGTAGTAGCGGTGCTGCGCGATCTGATACTGAAAGTGTACAACGCAAAAAAAAGCCAAGACAACAAGGGAGATAAAATGACCCTGCTCTACAATTACCTGATAAGTACTGAATTTTCAGAACAGTGGACAGCCATCAGAGAAGGCTTTATGAGTATGCGTATATCGATACAGCGCGAGCGCGACCAAATGGAAAAACTATGGAAAGCACGCGAGAAACAACTTGAAAAAGTACTACTCAGCACAGCCCACATCAAAGGCTCAATAGAAGGCATAGCAGGTATGGACGTAAATCTGAATCTACTATCAGCCGACGATAGTGGCTTTTTGATAGAGTAGTTAAATCAACCCTTCTACGTTTACTCGAGCTATTTAATGCGCTTCCTGTAGCCTGTCTGGGCTTATTGCAGCTGACCGCTTCAACATCAGTATATCGGCAAATACAAGCACCCAAGCTACTATACAAGGTACAACTTTGATTGTGTAAGGGTAAATAAAATGATTGCGTACATAGGGTGGGAATATATCAGTAGTACCCAAACTCGTAAATATAAATGCCAACGCGAACACTACAGTGCGCCAAGTAGCCTTGGGTGTAGCATAATACCAGATAGCTACACCTGCTATAGATATGATAAAGGTGGGTGACTCTGCTTTGTGATTGAATATCACTACCCATATCAGCATGGATGCCAGCATGAGTAGCTTGTATACCTCATTTTTGTACACATCAATCCGGACAAACTGTATTAGGAACAGCACCAAACCCACTACACTCACAGTCGATTTCACATTATCTATCCCAAACCATGTACGCAGCCAGCCTGCCACAGACATACCCGTAGCAGCTTGTGCATCGGCTATCATTAGCTCTGCCCAGTACTTGTACTGATCTAACAGGGTGTGCATAGGTGTTACAGCTAGCGGTAGTATAGCAAATACTACCATCCACAATGCCGAATAAAGGATAAACTTAATCTTGTCAGGATAGAACAAAAACAGACAAAAACCGATGGCTCCGTATACCTTTATGTAGGTGGCTAGCACTATCCACAAAGTAGCCCATATCGTCTTGCCGCGCTGCATGGAGCCATAAGCAGCTATCATTAGCCCGGCCATTAGCCCATTGCTTTGGGTATTTTGCAGGCAGGTAAGCAACTCCATAGCCACAAACCACAGTATCAAACATTGAGTCTTAGTTTTGAAGGGCAACATACGAATGGCATAATACACCGCTATTGCATTGAGTATGTTCCAGATAGATAGCCCCAGTACATCAGGTAAGTATGCCATAGAGCCCATAAACAGCGCAAATGTGGGGCTATACTTAAAAAAGTCCCAATGGCGGTCAGGATATATGGTATATAAGTTAGTACCATCCAGCAAGTGAAAGAAAGAATACTTAAAAATGAGGTAGTTGTTGTATTCCGTCATCTGTTTGCCATTGAACTGATTCATGAATTCAGGTTTATTCATGATATCATTGGGGAAAGTGCCAGGCTTGGGCATAATGAAGGGATGTGTACCCAATAGTATCATTTGCACAGCAGCACCTATGGCAGCTATTATAAAGACAATTAACAATGTTTGCGGTTGTAGTAATCGCTCTTGTAATTTTTGCCTCATGTTATAGATTGAAATATGGTCTAAATGTACAATGAGCTAATCACTTGTGCAAAGAAGAATTATTGAAGCCATTAGTTGGCATAACCCTATCGCAAGTATATGCTGATTAACAAGTTTATGTCAATAAATAAAAAGCGAATATGACTTTGAAAAGTTTGTATTAACTCCTTTTTGTACTATCAAAAATCCGCCAATAAATATTACATTTGAAATGATTAGCAAAATACTCAGTAAAATTTCCCCTTACTATGGCCAAAAAAATTGCAAAAAAAATATTTGTAGTTGAAGACAATGAAATGATGGCAATGGCTCTGGAAGATTACCTTACAAGGCAAACCATGCATGAGGTTGTATTGTTTAGTACTGGAGAAGATTGCCTGAAACAACTAAGACAACAGCCTGATGTAGTAATACTAGACTACAACCTAAACTCAGAAAATAAAGATGCCCAAAATGGCATGCAGATATTGGAAGAGATAAAACGCATCAATAAGTATATACATGTCATAATGCTATCTAGCCAAGATGCTTATGGAACTGCACTGCAAACCATAAGAAAGGGAGCAGAAGAATATGTGATAAAAGATGAAGATGCTTTCAGCAAGATTGTAGCCATAATAGACGGACTTAACTAAGTGTGGTAAAGAATTAATTAAAAACTGTGGAATAAGGATAACAAGTAATGCAATAACCCCAACGCAGCGTTTCTGATATGCTACATACCACTATTGTTATTTACCTGATATTGTTGCTCAAGTCGCTGGCTGTGGGAGTGCTTACAGTACTCACCCCATTTATTTATGCTGTGTCGCCCATAACGGCTGGTGTGCTGGCACCCAGAAGCTTATCAAAAGAACAAGGGCTAAAAAACAGGCTTATTTATGTCACATCAGTCGCTGGCATATTTACTTTGCTTGGCTTTATAATAGCTATAATCATTAATGTAACTGGGTTGGGTAAGTTTACAAGTCATTGGTTATTCAATTTTATTTTATTTAGGCTTTTTGTAGGGTTGGGCCTTATTTTTATTGGTGCATTCGACATAAAACTACCGGCATCATGGACTGACCCTACTGCCACAAAAGCCAAAACTGATACTCCTCTGGGCATTTTTTATATGGCATTGACGCTGCCTATAGTGGCTTTTTCGTCGTTAATGCCCATGCTAGTAATAGTGCTATTGTTTACCTCTGACGTGGGCTTTGGTGGGCCGATAGTGAGTTTATTTGGGTTTGCTGTAGGGTTGTGTGTGCCTATACTCTACCCTAAAATCCTCAAAGTATTCGTATCATCTAAGGTGTTCCTTAACCAAATAAAGGTGATACTAGGATTCATATCCATACTTATTGGCATGAAGTTTTTCTCCTATGCAGACATAGCACTGGGTTGGAATGTACTGAGCCGCGATATGTTTATCATATTGGTAATATTGGTGTGTGGTATAGTAGGTTTGTATATGCTGGGCTTTATCAAGTTTCCGAAAGACTATGCCCCTAACCGCAACCGATATGGGGAAAAGTATGTGTCGTTGGCTACCTTTTTTATAGCTATTCTGTTGTTTACGTTTATCATCTACCTGCTGCCAGGCTTGTTTGGAGCTCCACTTAAGGGTATATCGGGTTTCTTACCTCCTGCTTGATACAATGAAATTTAGGAGATATTTACTGTCGCAATAACACCTGAAATTTGTCGCACCATCACTTAGATGATTGAGATTTAGTTTGCATCTTTGAACTTCCAACAAAAAAACATAATGGAAAAACAAACATTAACCGTTAGCGCCACCATAGCCGCACCTATAGAAAAAGTATGGAAACTATGGAACACGCCAGAAGACATCATCCAATGGAACAGTGCATCGGAAGACTGGCATACTCCACAAGCTACTAATGACCTGCGCATAGGTGGCAAAATAATGAGCCGAATGGAGGCTAAAGATGGCAGTATGGGTTTCGACTTTTGGGGTATATATACAGAAATAAAAGAACATGAACTAATAGCTTATACACTGGGTGACGACCGAAAAGTGGCGATACACTTTGCTGGTAATGGCAATAGTACTGATGTAACCGAAACATTTGAGGCTGAGAATGAAAACTCTCTGGAACTGCAACAAATGGGCTGGCAAGCTATTATGAACAGTTTTAAGAAGTATGCTGAATCGAAATAATAAGTTCGAATTACACACCAACCAAAATCACACATTATGTCAATGACCAAAAAACTATATTGGTTGTTTACGCTACTTTTTGCAGCATTTATGGGTTTCACCGCCATACCCGACGTACTGATGCAAAAAGAAGCTGTAGTATTCATTAAAGCACTGGGCTATCCTGATTACTTTATATTTTTTATAGGTGTAGCAAAGGTACTAGGTAGCATTGCTATACTCGTTCCGGGCCTCCGGCGGCTAAAGGAATGGGCCTACGCAGGCTTAGTTTTCGACCTGATAGCAGCCATTTACTCTATCGTCAAGACACAACCACTGGATGCCAGTATTACATTCCTTTTGTTGCCCCTGGCGTTGTTTGCACTATCCTACACCTTTTACCACAAACTGCTCAAAGAAGGCGGCTCTGGAATATAGTATAATATAATTACCTTATGTTTAATATCTTACTGGATATGTAGTGAGGTGTCAAACATAAGGTAATACTACCCTACACCCTCAATAATTGCCCTATTTCACTTACTCCTTTTTGCTAGCAGGATCTTTTGTTTCGCTTTCCAATTGCTGATTTCTCTTTTTTTCAAGTTTCAGTTTTATTCCTAAAACCCGATTATTGTCGGGATTTTGGCCAGGGCGCTCATCGCCAAGCAGTACTCCCCACTGGCTGAGCTTATCAGACTTATCGAAAAGTATTTTGAGAACAGCCATAGCTGGTATGGACAAAAACATACCCGATACACCCGCCATAGCCCCGCCTATTATGATACTAACGATACTCACCAATGCATTGACTTTGACCTTAGAGCCCACTATACGTGGCATAAGTATGTTATTGTCGAGGAACTGAACGAAAGCTATAGTGCCTAGTACTGCCCATATTTGCCACATTTCTTGGGAGGTAGTGAGGGTGAGTAGCACACCTATAAGATTGCCGACCAAGGCACCTAAATAGGGTATAAGATTGAGTATAGCGAAAGTGATGCCAATAAGTATAGCATGCTTGATGCCAAAAATGAATAATATGCCACCAAGTAGTATGATGAGGTAGGCTATCTGTATCATGATACCCACCAAGTAGTACTTGATAATGACTTCAGTTTCGCGGACAGCCTCTTGTACCTTGGGATGTTCTTCTTCATTGTACCAGAGATATACAAAACGGAGCAGCAGGTGGCGATAAAATAGTATGAGAAATATGTATATGGGTAGTAACCCCAGAAATACAAATACCCCGCTGAGAGAGATAAAGAAATTCTGGAAAAAACCAGCTACGTTTTCGCCCATGCTTTCTCCTTGCTTGCGCAGCATATTGAGTTGCTCGCTGGCAGTGTAGTGGAGTTTGGTGCTTATCCATTGGCTGAGGTTATTCCAATGTATAGTTAGATTCTTTTTAATAGGATCTATGTCATTGACCAGCACGGCGATTTGTGATGATAATAAAGTGATGACACCAGCGATTACCAAAAACAATGTGACTATGCAGAGTACTATGGCTAAGACCTCTGGGATACGCAACTTGCGAAAGAACCTAAAGACAGGCAGCAGCAAAATAGATAAGAAAAATGCCATAATAAGGGGCATAATAACTGCCTGACCTGTGACAATGACTACACCAACGGCACATAAACCTAACAACTCTATGGACCGACGGACGGTAATGGGCATGTCTTTCATAAATAATAATTTTTGCGGTGTAAAGGTACATTTTCCCTTATCTTGACTGGAGACTATGATTTACATATTTCACAGTAGAGTAATGAATGAAAATAGTGACCTACTTAGCATTGTGCCTGTATCAACTTTAGGACAAAACACACCAGATAAACGCCTGCAGGATGTAGGATTAGTAACCCTACTGTCGGCAAACACTTAATGAAAAGATGATATAAATGTTGGTTTCTGCTGATACCTTTGTTTGGAATCATAATTACAGTACTTTAGTTCCGGAATACTTACGCGGCAATCATAGTTAATTGCATAAAATATGAGGATCGATTTATCTGCCAAATACCTAAACATAGCTACATTATTCTTATGTATAGTGATGCTTTTTGTAAACTACCCCAAGGAAAAGCACTTGTATTATGACGAACCTTTTCAGATAATGTGTAGTAAGGGTGTGGGCTTCTATAATGTGGATAAAATAAATGGTAGCGAATACGTAACGAAACAAAAAATAGATTCTCTTAATACTTTCAAGAACGTTTTTATAATAGGTAGGGATTCGATACACTATCTGATGCTGCGTTATTTGGCTATGATTTTTGGTAGCAGTATGCATGTTTATGTTTTGTTTTCTGTTTTTTGGGCAATATGTACGTTGATAGCATTTTATTATTTCTGTCGAAAAGTGTTAGGAGATAGCCTATTTGTTTCGTTTGCGTTGTTGCTACTGTTTACAGACCCCATCTTTCTGGATAGAGCCTATAATGTGAGGCACTACATGATGAGTGCTTTTTTCATTATAGTGTCGGGTATATATTTCTTAAAGTATCTGAAAACAGATAGCATTAGGAATTTAGCCCTACTTTGTTTTTTTTGTGCGGTATCGTTACTTTCTCATTATGCTGCTATAGCTGTGGTTTTCAGTTATGTATTGATGATATTGTATAAAGAAAGAGCCAAATTTTTTACGAAAAATAAGCTTGCAGTAGTTGGGGTAATGGGAGCTGTATTGATTGTATATTTTTGGATAAACAACCCATTTAGCTCGCTAAAATATGTGCAATCTTATCATAATTCGAACCCTACCAGACTGAGCAGTTATGAGTTTGTATCGTACGTCATGCGTTGGTTATCGGTCAATTTTCAGATGACATTTGTATACTTTAAGGATAATATATTATTGAAAATAGGCTCTATATTGATACTTATTGGTTTGTATTGGGGTGCTAGTAAAATGTGGATCAAGGACCAAAAAGAAAAAAGTATACTCAACAACCTATTGTTGATGGGCATCAGCAGCATATTATTTCTCACATTAATGTCTTTGACCGATGATAAACTACTATCATCGAGGAGACATACCTTATTCAGTATACCGTTTTCGATAGCGTTTGTAGCGATGTTGGTAAAAACAGCTGTAAACAGCAACAAAAAGATAATTGTTAAGTTGTGTGTGCTGGGATTGTTCGTACCTAATATCATCTATTTTTATTACCTCAAAGCTTCTCCTGCAACAAATATCCCCTGCAACCATATGCTGGTGATAGATGAGATAAAAACAAACAATGTGCATGCTATAGAAGTACCTGATATAGCAGATGCTGTGTTTATCAATTGTTTTTTACCAGAGCAATATGAGATGCAATATAGGATAGTGCCAAAAACTACTGAAGCAGTACTGCACGGCAAAACAGAGCAAAAAATACCTCTTTTCAACAATGACTTGATTGTGTTGTTTTAATGGGGTGCACTTTTTTTGCTGTCACAGCTATTGTCCTCTTTTATACAACAGTTGGTCTTACCATTTGCCGGTTTGTTTCTGTAGCCTTCGCTAAAAGCTATGGCTACTAATAGGTATTTTCCTATATTTTGTGGTATAAGTAATTGATTATCAATACTATTCACTTTTCCGATGTGGTGGGTGGTTAGTACTTGAATTTGTTGCCACGAGGCTCCTCGCGGAAGGGCCATGTGGGGGTGACAAATACAGGGCGTGAAAATACTTCGCCCTGACGGATGAGGTTGTCTTTGGGCGGAGTAGGTGTTTTGTTTTCCGGTTTGTTTCCGGTCGTTTCATGTGATTTTGGGTCTAAGTCGTTGATTATCAATGGTGTTTCATTTTCCGGTATTGATGGTGTTTTGCCAGTTGTTTTGGGTTTGTCGTAGTCGGGATGGACGGGGTGATTTTGGAGGAATGCTTTTCTGATACGTGTGAGCATGCTTTCCAGATTTTCCGGTTCATTTCCGGTTGTTTCATGGGTTTTGGGGGTTGGGGTGTTGATTTGGGGCAATCTACTATCCATGACTGGCTTTAGGATTTGGGACAGTTCGGCATAGGTTTTTTGTTGTTCGGGTGGCATGTTTTTGATGGCTTCGTGGTTGCTGAGTTCTTTGTTGATGGCAATCAGCATTTCGTCGGTCCAGGTGCTGGTATCGATGACGTGGGTTCTTTTGCTGGTTGGCGGTGGAGTGGTGTTTGGTGGTTCGTAAAATCTTGGGATTACTGGTTCAGTGGTTTCTTTGGCTATGGTATCGACATAAGGACTGTAGAGTGGGTCGATGTGTTGTATTTTTTCTACACCGAATTCTAATTCGAATGGGGAATAGCCGAAACGGGAACGTGCCTCGATGAAGCCGTCGATAAGGTCGGC
>JAIXSZ010000007.1 GCA_027484425.1 Sphingobacteriales bacterium | reverse complement strand
TTTTGATTCACATGAATTGGGTTGATATGCTGGTGCGCTGTGGTCATATTTGGTTTATTGTTTATTTCTAGTTTTGCCGGTTTTTTGCCGGTGTTTTCATGTGTTTTGGTACGTAAGTAATTGATTATCAATGCTATTCACTTTTCCGGTCTGTATGCAATTGCCGGTAGTTTTTGTGGTAAGGAGCGTAACACAATGGGGTGGTGTGGGGTGTAATGGCAATGGTTGTTGTGGTGCTTGGGGGAAAAATACACTGACATAATGAATGGGGTATTTATAGATTAATGGAAAAAGACAATACGCGCTACTGATGCCGCAAAAAGTGCGCCAACTTATGCCAAGACAGGTGTGGTAGTAATTAAGATATCCACATTTTGAGATGTGTATTTTATGCAAGGGAGTGCGGATTGTAGGGGGAAAGGATATTCAGCCTCAGAGCCCTGATGTCGGTGGGTACCCCGCAGAAAAAGCGGGAAGAGTAAAAGAGGATTGATTTTATAGGCAGTTCTAGTTGACCTTGTGGAACAACTGGGAAGCGATACCTATTGTTACACTATCATTGGAGACAGTTGTATGAATTACACGTATTTCCTTTAGACTAGGTTAAAAATTATGAAGACTTAACGTATATTAAGCATACTCAACAAGCTTTCCCTATTATTTCTTGCGATAGGTATCTCTTGCCCTCCAACAATAATACTAGTTGAATTAATTTTCTCAATTCGCGAAATGTTGACAACATAACTACGATGTACCCTGAAAAAGTGATCTGAATTTAACGTATCTAAATATTCCTGTAAATTACCGCGTATTAGAAATTTCCTTTGAGCCGTATGTAACTCGATGTACACATGTTCACTTGATAAGTACAGTATATCATCGAATAATACCTTGTGGAAATAGTCTCCGTCCTTTACAAAAAGTGAGTTTTTAAGTATTTTCTGCCCTCTGTCTGTATTGGGAGCTTTGTATTGAGATGGATTACTATCGTTGTAATTATATAATGCAATTTCAAGTGCTGAATATAAATCAATCTTATTGAAAGGCTTTATTAGGTAGGCATTGGGCCTTGTGATTTTAGCACGTTCCACAGTTGCCTGGTCTCCATTTGCTGTAAGAAAGATAAAGGGTATATCCATATTCAGCCTAATGTATTGAGCAATATCAATACCGTCCTTGTCCCCTCCAAGGTTAACATCAAGAATTACCAAGTCAGGCTGTTCATTTTTAAGCATTTCAATGGCTTTGTCATATTTGCCGCATGGGCGCAGGCACTTGTAACCTAAGCTGGTTAGCAATAATTGAATATCCTCAGCAATAATAACTTCATCTTCTACAATTCCTATTTTTATAAGATTCATGTAATATACATTTTGTAATACAATAGAATTATTATATCATTCAGAGCTCAAGACTCAAACTCTATAACAAAATTGCTGCCGTCCTTGTAATAATAAGTAGCACTTCCGTTCAATTGCTTACTCAGTCCGGATATCAGCCTCAATCCCATTGTTTCGCTATTTTCAAACGTTATTTCCGGAGACAGTCCCTTCCCATTATCATGGTATTTCAAAACATAATTTTTGTCTTTTTTTTCAATTTCAATTCCGATTTGGGGTGAAGGATGGTTGTCGAATGCGTACTTAAAGCTGTTTGTAATTAATTCATTCAATATTAAGCTAAAAGGAACAGCTTTATCAATATTTAGCTTCATACTTTCTACTTTATTGACCAGTATGATATTGTTGCCTAAAGGATCGAAGACATTTTTTAACCCAAAAAACAAATCGGAAGAAAACTTACTCATTTCAACCACATTCGATTCATTTTGGTAAAGCTTTTGGTGTATTAATGCTATGGCCGACACACGGTTCTGAGCCTCCATTAATATTTTCTTTGTTTCATTATCGTTTAAGGTGCCCAACTGTAGTCTCAAAAGACTGCCGATTATCTGTAGATTATTTTTCACCCTATGATGTATTTCTTTCAACAGCATCTCCTTTTGATTCAGTGATATGGTTAGGTCATTGGTCTTTTCAAATACTAATTTATCTAGCTTGGCATTCTCTCTTTTCAACAGGCTTATCCGCCATTTGTAAACTGCATAAATCACAAATGTTGCAAATGCGATAAGCATCGATATAAACCATAGACGTAGGTAAATGGGCCTTACAACATCCAAAGTGATTTGCAAATCATTTTTGCTCCAAGTACCATTGGGTTCCTGTGCTTTGATATGTAGTAAGCTGGTGCCATAGGGCAACCTTGTAAGCCGTATGTTTCTGTCCTGCTGAACTATCCACCCGGTGTCTATTCCTTCTATTCGCCAGTAATAATTGGTAAATCTTGTATTGGAATAATTGAGCAGAACAAACTCAATATTTATATACCTGTCATCCGGCATTATTTTTATTTTGCTTGTTTTTACCAGCTCTGCAGTATAATCTACCGGTTTATTTTGCCTACCATCTAACTTTGTCAGGGATGTTATAGCAAGAGTATTGCCATTCATATCGTTTTCCTTCGGCACCGGAAAATCATCAGGGTTAAAAGCAGTAATTCCATTTAATGAACCAAAATAAATATTACCCGCCTGGTCTTGAAAATGCGATTTCCTGTTGAACTCATTATCTGTTATCCCATCGTCTTTAGTATAAGATATTACGCTACCGGTAGTTTTGTTAAACTGCATAATACCGTAATCGCTGCTCAACCATAGTCTGTTGTATTTATCGCCAAATACACTGTAAATATTGTCGTTTGCCAGTCCGTCTTCGTTTGTGTATAGCCTGCATATATTTTGCTTCCGGTCCCATTTCACCAGTCCATTATGTGTAGCCAGCCAATAAACCCCTTCTTTATCCTGAAAGAAATGATATATATCCTTTGAAGGGATAAATTTTCTTCCAGTATCTGCTGATGAATACCTGTTTATCACACCATAGTCGCTCCCGAGTTCATAAAACCCGTTATCTGTTGCCAACCAAATATGCCTGTCTTGGTCATAGCTTATATCCAAAACTCTAAATTTTTCAAGACCTGGATAGGCATTATACTGGCTATACCTTGTAAAAGCCCTTGTTTTAGTATTTAGCCATAACAAACCCATATTTGTTCCTATCAAAAGCTCACCTGGTTCAACTTCAAGCAAAGACCAAACTGAAATGAAAAAAGGTGCCGAAAAAGTATCTATGATGGTTCCTTTCTTGCTTAATTCATAGATATATTTCGAACGGCCAACCCAAATATTTCCTGTATGTGATTTGATAATTGCGAAATAATCAAAAAAATCATGAATGCGAAGGGCCGTGTCTTGTTGCGCTTTAGAAACAATATTATATTTCCTAAGGCCATCATACTCGTTCATTGCCCACAACTGGCTGTCAACAACCAGCAGTCCTCGATAACTATTGCCATAATTGGCAGGCAACTTAGTTTTGATACTATATTGCCTGAACTTATTCCGGTTTACCGTAACTCGATAAAAACCCGTTTGGGTAGCTATCAATATCTGATCATTTTTGGACGAGTAGTAATTAAAAAATAAATCAAGTCCGACATCTAACTTGTAAATAATGCCATGGTCTCGACTTATTACATTGTTTCCTATAACCATCACATCCGGAATAGTGGTATTCATCAGCCAGTTATAATTACCCATTCCGTGAACACTTTTGGTAATATTTTTTACTTTGAAACTAGGGCTTACAGAATAGACACTATCCCGGTAATGAAAATAAACGTCGGATTTTGGAAAATACCATGAACTTGAAGTTATAGGAGCTGAAAAAGTGTACTTCCTGATGATTTTGCCCGAAAGGGTCACTTCCTGCAATTCAGTTTCGTTTTTTAGCAACCAACATGTACTTTTTTCGGTGATGTATAGAAACTTAGTACCTGAATCAACATAAATAAGCTGATGGGCAGCCAATTTATTGTTGTTGACATAAAAAAAACAATTTAAACTATGATTGGTGATTTTTGCCGAATCAGGGATTTTATCTAGATGCCAACCCCGTGTTGCAGGCTCAATCCCATCACCTCTTGACTTATAAATAGTAATCTTATCACTTTCGGGATCAAAAACATTTGCACCGTTCTTTAAACTTATTGCCCATATTTTGCCCGCCGAATCTTCTATAATATTGTCTTCAGCTTCGCGGTATTGAATAAGCGGTAGATCATCTTTATCCTGTGGGTACCACTTAAAATTGAATCCGTCGAAGCGACTTAAACCAGCGTCGGTATATACCCATATAAAACCTTTCTTGTCCAGCATTATCCGCAACACATTACGGTGATTTAAGCCGTCGTTGGTATCCCAATGCTGAACATTTACCACATACTCCTGAGCTGTAACTCGTATACAGGTGAGTAAAAGAAGCCAAATAATGAGGCGTTTCAAATAGATATATTAAGATAAAACTACGATGGACTAGAATAATGAAGTGGGCATCAAGGTTATGGACACATGACATTTTCTGGACTGCTTTAAAAACCTAGTTGAATATCAAATGCAGAACAAAAATAATCTTTTAACACACAATATTCAATTTTTTGCGTTGTCAGTCATAACAATCCAGCGACCACTCATAACATAGATGATACCTTTCATAACATTTAAAAAAACTACAAATTCTTTCACCCTAAGTTAGTGCCGAAAATCGATTTATGAAACACAAACCATTAAAAATGAAGCTAATTCTCACTTTTGCAGTGTTCCTTGCGATAATAGGAAATTCCTTTGCTCAAGCTCCCCAAGGCATACCGTATCAGGCTGTTGCCCGTAATAGTAGTGGAGCATTGTTATCAAGCACCATTGTATCTATACGGTTCACTGTAAGAGATGGCCTAGCAACAGGTGTGATAAAATATCGTGAGACGCATACTATTACCACATCTTCACAAGGATTGTTTTCTGTTAATCTAGGCGAGGGAACTCCTACATCTGGAACCTTCTCTTCTATTAACTGGAGTGTAAATGACAAGTTTTTACAGGTAGAGATGGACCCAGCAGGAGGTAGTAGCTATGTAGATATGGGCACTCAAAAACTGATGAGTGTTCCTTATGCTTTGCAGAGTAATTTTAGTAATTGCATTTCACCTACTGTAAGTGGCACAGGCGATACGGTAAATTTTGGTTGTGGTAAATTTTTGATACTACCTGGCGCAAGTGCTGCTAATTGCAATGTAACTGCTGGCACTATCACAGGCAGCACCACCGTATGTACAGGAAGTACTACTGCGCTTAGTAGCAGTAGTACGGGTGGTGTATGGAGTAGTAGTACATCGGGCATAGCTAGTGTAAATAGTAGTGGCGTAGTAACAGGTGTGGGAGTAGGTACTACAACAATAAGTTACATAGTTACAGAAAGTTGCGGTAGCGATACCGTTACTACCATGGTGAACGTTATGACACTACCAGCGACAGATACTATTACAGGCACACTAACAGTTTGTGCAGGCGCTACTACTACTCTTAGCAATGCCACTACTGGTGGTACATGGAGTAGTGGTGCAACAGCTATCGCTACAGTTAACAGCTCAGGAGTTGTTTCGGGTGTAGCTGCTGGCACTGCCATAATAAGTTATACAGTCACTAATAGCTGCGGTAGTACTTCAGTTACCAAAATAGTTACAGTTAATCCACTACCTGTTGCAGGTACAATTACTGGCAGCAGCACTATAAGCGGATGCGGCACTACACTTAGCAACAGTACTTCTGGTGGCGTGTGGAGCAGCAGCAACACAGCGACAGTGACTATCAGTAGTGGCGGTGTTGCCGTCGGTGTATCAACGGGTTCAGCAGTTATTACGTATACGGTTACTAACTTATGTGGATCAGCAAATGCTACTCTTTCAGTATCTACTAATATTACGGTAGCTATTGGTCAATGCTATGCTGGTGGAAAAGTTGCTTATATATATTTACCTGGAGACCCAGGCTATGTAGCAGGTCAAGTAAATGGAATAATTGTAGCACCATCTGATATTGGCGCGGCAGCATGGGGCTGTGCTGGTACAAATGTACCTGGTGCTACTTCTTATGCTTTAGGCAGTGGTGCTGCTAATACAGCAGCAATTTTAGCGGCATGCACTACTCCCGGAATTGCTGCACGTATGTGCGATGATGTTGTACTCAATGGATACAGCGATTGGCATTTGCCAAGTAGACATGAGCTAGATAAAGTGTGGGCTAGTAGAGCTGCGCATGGTGCAATGGCTGGTGCTACTTCACCTTTTTGGGCGAGTACTCAATATGATGCTAACACTGCATTTCGTATGGCAATAAATGATGGTAGTTATTTTAATGGCAATAAGAGTAATACTGTCCCAAGGGTATTACCAGTACGATATTTTGGCTGCACTTTAACTACTGTTAGCTCTTTAAGCGGCACAGCTTCTTTATGTACTGGCGCTACTACTACACTCAGTACCACATCTACAGGCGGCACATGGAGCAGCGGTGCCACAGGCGTAGCTACTGTGAGTAGTGCTGGCTTAGTGACTGCTGTTGCAGCGGGGACAGCTACTATTAGTTACACAATTACAGAAAGTTGCGGCAGTGCTTCTGCTACACTTGTTATCACTGTCAATCCGATACTAAGTGCTGGAACAATCACTGGCTCTGATACAGTAATCTCTGGTAGCACAATCACATTGAGTAATGCCACTACAGGTGGCACATGGAGCAGCAGTAATACAGGCATAGCCACCGTTGGTAGTACAGGAATTGTAACTGCTGTATCTGTTGGTATAGCTACAATTAGCTACACAGTTACAAACAGTTGTGGCAGTAACGTAGCTACTAAGGCGGTGACAGTACCAATGAGCATAGGAGCCTCTTTTGGAGGTGGTGTAGTAGCCCACATCTATCTACCAGGCGAAGACTGCTATGTTTCGGGAGAAATTCATGGGCTGATAGCCGCACCATATGACCAAAGTGGAGGTATAAGATGGTGGAGTGGTTTTCCCCAATTTGTTTCTACTACATCTGTAAATTTGTGTACTGGAAATGCAAACACAAATAATATTGTTGGTTGGTTAGGTGGTGATTCTTATGCAGCAAAACTATGTGCCGATTTGGTATTGAACGGCTATAGCGACTGGTACTTGCCCAGCAGAAATGAGATGCTGAAACTAGCAGATAATAGAACAGCTATAGGTGGATTTGCCGAATGGTATTATTGGACTAGCTCTGATGCCAATGATCACTATGCAACATACGTTGGTTTAGTAGGAGGCGTCAGCTTCGGCATAGATGGTAAAAACAACTCAAACAAAGTTCGTGCAGTTCGCTCCTTCTAAATTTTTCATTATTAGGAACTAAAACAATTATTTTGTTTTAGTTCCTAATAGTTAGTATAATAGGTTTAACTATGAATTTGTAATATTTTAATGCTTTAGTAGTAATGCAGATGCAACTAATGCAGAATATATTTTCTTCGGTTGGGGAGGAACTTATTCGTGGTTTAAGCCGCACACTTACTCCGTTCGTGCCGTTCGGTCATTTTAACATTTATAGCAAAATTTTAACTACATAAGTATTTTAAATAAATCAACACCCACGATATGAACAATTTTATTAATCGAGCCGCTGTTTTGCTCTGCATATTATTTGCATCAGGACTAAGTGCGCAAACCATAGAACGTAGGGTTATAAACACTACTGGTGGTTTGTTGGCTCCTATTGGCGGGCCGCAACTACACCACAATGTGGGCGAGACCTTCAGCTCTACTTTATCTGGTGTTGGGTATATGCAGACACAAGGGTTTATACAACCTGGAGTAGCCAGCGTTGCTCCCATCACAGGTACACTAAGTGTGTGTGCTGGGTCTAGTACTACCCTCGGCAATACTGCAAGTGGTGGTAGCTGGAGCAGTAGTAATACTACTGTAGCTACTGTGGGTAGTACAGGTATAGTGTCTGGCTTGGTGGCAGGTACATCTACTATTTCTTACACAGTGAGTGGTAGTAGTGTAACTGCAGTTGTGACTGTTAATGCGCTTCCAATAGCAGGTACACTGAGTGGTACCAATACAGTATGTGTTGGAGCAACGGCCACTGTTAATAGAACAGGAACTGGAGGCGAATGGTCGTCTTCTGCATCAGCTATAGCAGCAGTAGGTACCACTGGCATAGTTACTGGATTAACTGAAGGCACTACTACTATTAGCTATACTGTAACGAATGGCTGTGGCAGTGTTGCGGCTACCAGAATGGTTACCGTAATTGTTACTCCTGTTGCTGGTACTATATCGGGATCATCAACCGTTTGCAGTGGTAGTACTACTACCCTGAGCAGCACAGTAGCCGGTGGTACTTGGAGCAGCAGCTATCCAGCTGGCGCATCCGTTAATGCAACTACTGGTTTGGTTTCTGGCGTTACGGCGGGCGCATTTACAATAAGTTACAGAATGACAACGTCATGCGGAACAGCTACTGCTACCTTCCCAATTTCCGTTATCAATGCACCAGTACTGGGAGCTATCTCTGGCGCAACTTCAGTGTGTGAAGCAGCTACTACTACACTTGCCAACACTACTACTGGTGGTACATGGAGTAGCACCAACGCTGCTGCAGCTACTATAGTTGCCAGCACAGGTGTAGCAACAGGTGTAGCAGCTGGTACTACTACTATCAGCTACACTGTAACTAATGCCTGCGGTACTGCCACAGTGAATAGAATACTTACTGTGAATCCATTACCAATAGCAGCGGTTATATCAGGTACTACTACATTATCAGTAGGAACTACAACTACGCTTACAGCAACCCCTTCTGGTGGTTCTTGGTTGTCGGCTAGTGGCACTATAGCGTCTGTCAATGCTGGTACTGGTGTAGCTACTGGCATGAATGTAGGTGTAGCTATCGTAAGCTATACCAGAACCAACAGTTGTGGCAATGTGGTAACAACAGTTGCGGTAACAGTTACAGCCGCTATCACTCCTATTACAGGTACCCGTGTAGTATGTAGAGGAGCTACTACAACCCTTGCCAATGCAACAGCAGGCGGCACATGGAGTACAGCTAACGCTGCAATAGCTATGGTAGGCACTTCAGGTATCGTAACAGGAATAGGCGCAGGTACTACAACAGTAACCTATACCTTTAGCGCTGGCGGCAATGTAACAGCAACTGTAACCGTAAATGCAGCTCCGGCAGCATATACAGGAAGTGCCATCGTATGCACAGGCTCACAATTAAATCTAGGAAGCAGTATCCCAGGTTGCACATGGACTAGCAGCAACACTGCTAGGGCAACTGTTGTATCAGCAACAGGTATCGTTACTGGTGGATCTTCATTGGGTACTGTAAATATTACCTACACCAATGCAGCAACGTGCCGCACCATTACACAGCTTACAGTTAATGCAGGCGTGGCACTGATTACAGGTGTATCTAGCCCATGTATAGGCAGCAGTATTACTTTGGCCAATGCTACCTCAGGTGGTACATGGAGCAGCAGCAATACTGCACGTGCTACAATAGGTGAGTCAACAGGCGTACTTACAGCGGTTGGTGGTGGTACAGCTACCATCAGCTATACAATAAGCAGTGGTTGTGTGAGAACAGCAACTGTTACAGTAGGTACACCACCATCTATCACTGGTAATCCAAGCGTGTGTTTTGGCCAAACCAGCACATTGGTTAGCAGTGGTGGAACATGGAGCAGTAGCAATGCTACAGTAGCTTCTGTAGCTGCCAACGGAATAGTAACTGGTGTAAGCTTGGGTAATGCAGTGATCACGTATCGCTCTACTGCTAATGCACTGTGCTTTGTAACACAGCCAGTAACTGTTAACCCTGTACCTTCAGCCATAGTTGCTCCATCAGCATTGTGTCCAGGTCAAACAGCTACACTTACCAGCTCACCTGCAGGTGGTACATGGACTAGTAACTTCCCAGCCAAAGCATCAGTAGATCCATCTACAGGTGTGGTAACGGCAGTTATTTTCAACTTCAGTACTATATCAGCAGTAAACATCACCTACACATTACCTACGGGTTGTGGTGGTATAGCTACAGTATCGGTAAATCCACTGCCATCTCCTATCGGTGGCAATGGCAATATATGCGTAGCAGGTTCTACTACACTCACCAACAGTACTACAGGTGGTGTATGGAGCTGTGCTAACCCTGCAATAGCCGCAGTAGC
>JAIXSZ010000079.1 GCA_027484425.1 Sphingobacteriales bacterium | reverse complement strand
GCGGTACCTGGGGTTACTCCTGTAACAACTCCTGTAGACGAACCTATAGTGGCTACACCTGGTGCACTGCTACTCCATGAACCACCACCTGTACTGTTGGTGAGTGTAATGGTAGAGCCCGGACATACCGTTGTAGGTCCTACAATAGGACCTGCTGCTGATATGACACTTACAGTTGTAGTAACACGGCAGCTATTGACTGAATAAGAGATGGTGGCTGTACCCAAGGTAATACCCGATACCACACCGCTGGTGATACCTACCGATGCTACTGTAGTAGGTACGCTGGTCCAGAAACCACCAGGGGTGGCACTGCTCAGCAATGTAGTGGCACCGATACATAATGATGGTGAACCTGTGATAGGTGCAGGGAAGGGATTGACTGTAACAATAGCCGTAGCATAACAAGCACCACCGAAGGAGTAAGTAATAGTAGCAGTGCCTAAAGCATTGCCAGTAACGATACCAGTAGAAGAACCAATTGAAGCTATTGCGGTATTGCTGCTACTCCATGTGCCTCCTGCAGGTGTACTGTTGAGCGTGGTTGTAGCTCCTAAACAAGCAATAAGTGTGCCTGTTATGGGAGAAGGAAAACTTGTTACAGTGACAATAGTAGTGGTGAAACATCCACCAATGTTGTAGGTGATGGTTGTAGTGCCTGCACTCATTCCGGTCACAACTCCTGATGAGCTAACACTAGCAATGGGCGGGCTGCTACTACTCCAAGTTCCGCCAGCAGTGGCATTACTTAACGCAGTTGTTTGTCCCACACATACAGACGGTGTTCCTAATATTGGGGTGGGAGGATTGCTAACTGTGAATGTTGTAGTTCCACTCGCGGTACAATATCCGCCATACCCTGCAGCAATAGGATCATTTACAGCTGTTAGAGAATAGGTGTAAGTGCCGGCCCCTAATCCGCCAATACCAGTAGGGTTTGCAAGTGTTGAGGTGTAACTTGAAGGCCCTGTCCAGCTATAATCAGTGGCACTAGTGGTACCAGTGGATAATAAGAATACAGTATCAGGAACACAATAAGGCGCGGTAGCATTTGTAGCAGTAACTGTGGGCACAGCACATACTTCTATGTCGTCAATAGCCAGCAAACCAGCAGCTCCGCCACTTTCTGCATTAATTCCAACGAAATATACACCTGTTGTAGGTACAGTAAATGTCTGAATATATTGTAAGTATGTAGTACTGTTAACCCCAGTAAGACCAGGTCCAATCGTTCCAGGTACTCCACCCATAGATGTAGCACCCACTGCTGGAGGTGTGCCGACTGTACTGAATTGAGTTCTTATAGTTTGCCACGCAACGCCATTTGTTCTGTACCAGAAACTGAGGGTATAAGTGGTGCCAGCTGTCATATTCAAAGATGGCAATAATAACCATTGATTAGCCCAGCCAGCAGAACATGCACCTGCGCGAACAAAATTGTAAAACTTGCTGCCGCCGGGCGTGTGATTGGTATTTATGGTGCCTAGGAAAGTGACGTTTGTTTGAACTCCGGATATCACACAGTTCTGAACTGTCGCACCCATACAATTTGGTGTCGTTTCTCCAAAAGTAGTTCCTACCTCAAACGTTTGTAGATAGGGAATGGAGCCAGCAGCCCCACAAGTAGTCATAGCAGTAGCTATTCCGCTCATTATTGCACAAGCATCAGCTGGAGCTATTCTGAACCAGTATTGTGTGCCAGGTGTAAGACCAGTGGCAGTATAAGAAGTACCCACACCAGCCATTACAGGGTAGCCTGGAGCAAGAATCGTCAATGCAGCATCTGCATAGGCATATACCATGTAGTTGATAGGAACTACAAATCCTCCACCAGCGGGTGAGGGAGTCCAACTTAAATTGATAAAGTTATTACCAACAGTACCTGTGACAGGAGTACCAGTAGGGGTGACGCAAGTATTGAAATTACCTGTTAGTGGGGCTGTAAGGTTGTATTGCGGACCTACACAATTGTTGTTGAATGCAAAAACATAAATATAGTATCGAGTATTAGAGTTGAGAAGGGTAGTAGTGTATGAAGGAGAACTACCTGAGGTAGAACCTTGAATAACTATACCACCTCCAAAAGCAGCACCAGTAGCATAGGTAGCAAATGCAGTGGGTGCGGCGTACAAAGTGGGAAATGTACTAGCTACAACTAGGTATCCTGTGGATCCATTAGGTGTGAAATTGACTGTGGCACCAGAAGGTGTAACGCCTGTAAACGAGATACCAGTGGGCTGTGTGGTGGGTGCAACGGCCGCAGGGTTATTGACATCTACTGGTCTGTTTGCAGAGCAAACACCTGTGTTATAGTTGATAATGGTTGTGCCAATTGATACACCGGTTACCACCCCCGCAGCAACAGTGGCAATGGCTGGAGCAGAGGAAGTCCACACACCACCAGCAGGAGCACCAGTAAGTGTGGTAGCGCCAGGGAAACAAATGCTAGATACACCGGTAATAGTGGGTGATGTACCCACTGTAAGGGCAAGGGCTGAACTACATCCGCCAATTGTTAAGTTGATATTTGTAGTGCCATTAGATATACCTGTAACTACACCAGCTGTTGATACCGTAGCAACTCCCGGAGCAGAAGAAGACCATACACCAGTGCCAGACCCCGTTAGAGTAAGTGTAGAAGGCATGCATAGTGTAGTAGGGCCAGACGGAGTAATAACAGGTGTAATAGCGGTAGTGCCTTCTACATTTACAGTGAAGCCTGTAGATGTGGCATATACTGTTTGAGCACATGGAGCTGATGCTCCAGCTCTTTGAGTAAGAAGTAACTGAAAAGGAAGTGTATATGAATTGCAACTGAATGCTGGCAAACAACCGGGTGTAATTCCCCAAGCAGGACCGGCAGCCCAGAAACTAGAGTTGGTAGCCACTCCACATGTGCCGCCGGGAATGCCACTGCTGGTACCGCCACAGGCTAACCAACCAAAAGTGCAACCACCATTGACCCTAAATGTAAGCGCAGAATTGTTCCATAAAACACCTGCAGGACCATAATAATTGAATATCATCCGTATATCTGTCAATGTAGCTGCGGCTGGCACCAACAGGTTGTTTGTGTTTGTACAATATTCTGTAGTGCTTGCAAATGCAGGATACCAGGCTCCTGTAGTGTAGGTGAAACCAGAAGACAACGTGCCAGATACTAATGGGTCTATGATAAGAGGGTATGAAATTGAAGGGTTGTTGAGTAAACTACCTGGAACTTCTATATCTATTTGGTTATTAGTATGGCTGTTGTAGGTTAATGGGATGATTTCAGTATTGCTGTTGTTACGTTCGTAAGCAATGGCTTTGTTGATGACGAAGATTTCTTCTAAGTTATTATTGTTGATAGTTATTGACCCGTCTGTCGATTTTTCTTTTTCTATTTTGAGGTTCAAACCATCATCAGAAGAGTAGTTATCTCTGAATACTAATTTGCCAGAGGCATAGGCAGGCAACGCATTGTTGATTACAAAGTTAGTTTTCAGGCTATTGTGTAATACCACCATTTCAATGTCGATCCCTAACCAGGCATTTTTTACAATTACACCATTATCTCCAGCAGTGAAGTTTGTCCAGTTTGCTTTTCCTAATGTTTGTTCTGTACCGTCTGGACGGATAAAAATCAACTCTAGGTTTTGATTGTAGGTAATGTTGCCTTTTTTGCTTTTTAGTGTACTAAACCCTTTCTCAGTATTAATTTCTATGTCTACATCCCTGCCAATCGTTTTATACAAATTACGATTGTGGTCTTTAGATAAGTTTTTAGAAACAGTAATCCATTGCCCTTTGCTATTTTTATAGTGTATGGGGTATTGATGTGATTGGATGAAAAAATGGGAAGCATTTGTTCCTTCTTTTACAAAGTATTTTTGTGTTTCTGTTCGTTTGCCAATTAGCTCATAGCAGTCATTGCATGGAGCATCAGCAAATAAGATACCGAGTTCTGGATGGTCAGTGTATTCGGCATTATACGTGTTAATCTCGTAAGATGAACTTTTCCTTATTTTAGAAAAACTTGTGAAGTTATTAAACGGATTGTTTTTAACATTACTATTCTCAGATTTAGCATAGTTAACATCGTATAATTCTTTTCCTAAAATTGCCTTGTCCCACGTTTTGCTTTTATCCCATAGTTCTATTTGGTTATCTATATTATTTACTGGTATTGCGATAGCCTGTTCTTGTGCTTTTATGCTGACTGATAGTAGCAACAAAACAGAAATGGATGAAAAAAGGAATACTTTGTTATATGTTCTCCGGATTATTTTGTGTTTCATGATTTACGATTTAAACTTTGCAAAATGAACAGGATGCTGGTTTAAGAAGAACTTGACTTAATAATTAATAAAAAATTTTGGATTAATATTATAAAGTTAAATATTTTAAATCGTCTCGTTTTTAACTTTAAACCCCATTTCAAATATAAGATTATTTATTCTGAATAGCTATTTTTTATCAAAAATTTAATCTCAAATCGTTCACAATGTTTGAATAAAATTGTAACAAAAATGAAAATTGATTTTATTGGCGGAGGATTTGAAGTGTAATACTGTCAATTACTAATTGATTTCGAATTGGTGAGTTATTAACATTTATGATGATACTGACTATTCGACAAGGCACTATCATACAAGAAAATCGATACAACTCTAAAAAATTGACCCCTCATATACAATAATGTTTATTGATATGAGGGGCGAAAAACTAATGTAGATTTAAGAATGGTGAATATGCCTTTTAGACATAAAAGAATCAATTAATGCAAGAATGAGAATAACGTTTACGCAGACTATTATGTTTACGAGAGACCCATCGAATATTCCACTCAAGTTGAACTTTGGAAGATCATAGGAAGATGTCACTTTAGAAGAAATAGGATTATATGTTGAATTCCAATTTGTATTATAAAGTGAGTATATGATGGTCAATGATATAGTTAGCATAAACACAGCTGCAATGCTCCTAATTATAAAGGGGTTTATGTATACCTTTTTTTTGTGTATAAATTGTTCTGCAGCAATGCTTTCCATCACATTTTTTGTGAAGCGTAATGACGGGTCGGAGAGTAGAGAAGATGAAGATAAATGGCTATTGACAGACATGAATTCATTGTATGTTGTACTCCATCTAGTGTTGGTTTTAATATGGTATTCCACATCAGCCAAGTCTTGTTCAGTCAGATTGCCATCAATGTAATCCCATATTAGTAATTCTATATTGTCTTCGTTTAGCATAACAGTATCCTAAAGTTAATAATTTTTATTTTCTAATCGATAAGTTCTTGTTTGAACTTTTGCTCAATGATTTCTTTTAATTTCATTCTCGACCTGAATAATTTCACTTTTACATTGGCAGTTGAAATTCCTGTAATCTCAGCTATTTCACTTACAGACTGTTCTGCAATGTAGAATAAGGTGATAATTTGTGCGTCAGAGTGAGGTAAATGGTTTATTGCGGCATTTAAGGATGTGGTTCGATCTAAATTTTCATATTTATTATATGGTGACTCTTGATGATTTTTTTTGTCATGTAACAGTATCATAGTTTCTTCCTCTAATAACACTGTTTCTTCTTTTTTCTTTCGAAGATGAGACAAACACGTAGTGTGAACAATAGTATATAGCCAAGTGCTAAATTTGCTTTCACCTTTGAAACTACCAAGATTCCTATATGCTTTTATAAATACGTCCTGGGATATCTCTTCGGCAACTTCTCTGTTAGTGACATATCTTAAAACAATGGAGAAAACATAGCGCTGATATTTGTTAACAAGGATTGCATAATCTCCCTGTTTGCCTAGCAATACATTTTTTATTACAGTAATATCGTTGTCAGAGGTGTACATCTACAGAGGTATGACGCAATAAGCTCGTGAAAAGTTACAAAATGATAAACCTTGTGAAAAGTAATGGTTTAAAAAAGTTTTTCCACTATTTGTAACCGAACATAAAAAAAGGCAGTCATAGTTTTCAGTAATTGCAATGTACTGACAAAAAAGACAATCATTAATTCATCATTACTAAAAATAAACAAAATGGGACCACAAATTCTTGAAGACATCCTTATTCCACTATCATTTTTTGCATTGGTTTTTGGTATTTTTTATATCAGAACCCGAGAAAATATGGCATTAATAGAAAGAGGTATTAATCCTCGTATTACAGAAACACGTCCAAAACACTTTATAAATCTGAAATGGGGTTTATTGTTATTCGGTGCAGGACTAGGTTTGCTCATAGCTTACTTCATTGATATTAACACCAGGATGATATCACATATGGATAGTAGTAAAAATCCGGCAGTCTACTTTTCATTGATAGCGATAGGTGGCGGGTTAGGGTTAATTTCATCTTATTTTATAGAAAGAAAATACTGGGCGGATTTGGATAAGAAAAACAATACGGAGTCTTGATGCTTTTATTTATCACTCAACCTTTACTGTAAGTTGAGAGTAGTAATTGAACTAACAAAGGGCGCTCAGTTATTTAAACGAGCGCCCTTTGTTGTTGAATTTATGTTTGCTAAAAGCAAGGCAGTTTTTTACATTTTTTCTGGCATTCTAATACCTAACAAACCCATTGAATGTCTTAAAATGGCTGCAACATGTACGACAATCATCAAACGAAGTTGCTTTTTCTCCTCGTTTTCAGCTTTCGATATGCTGTGAGCATCATAAAATGTATTGAATAATTGCGCTAATGTGAATGCATAATTGCACACTGCCGATGGATTAAATTCGCTAGATGCAGCAGATAAAATATCTGGGTATTGCTCAGTCAGTAATATTACTTCTTTTTCAAGTTTCAATAATTCCTGGTTAGGTATGAATGATGCAAAAAGATTAGAACTAGGTGTTGTTGGAATACCTTCTTTTCGCAAAATGGAGCAGATACGGGCATGAGCGTACTGAATGAATGTGGCAGTAAACCCATGAAGATCAATAGAATCTTTAGGGTTAAAGATCATTTTTTTCTTAGGGTCTACTCTGAGTAAATAAAACTTCAATGCTCCTAAACCTATAGTTTCGTATAGCCAGCTAAGCTCTTCTTCAGAGAATCCTTCTGTTTTTCCAGATTGCTCAGTTTGTTCTTTAGAAAGGGCAATCATTTCGTTAACCATATCGTCGGCATCAACTACAGTACCTTCACGGCTTTTCATTTTGCCAGTAGGTAGTTCTACCATTCCATAGGATAGGTGGTATATGCCGTCAGCGCAGGGTTCGCCTAGTTTTTTGAGTATTAATTTTAATACCTGTATATGGTAATTTTGTTCGTCAGCGATTACGTAAACAGATTGGTTAATATGAAAGTCGTTGTACTTCAGCCTTGCCGTACCTAGGTCTTGAGTGATGTAAACAGAAGTACCATCGCCACGTAGCAGCAGTTTTTCGTCAAGTCCGTCCTCTTTAAGGTCTATCCATACCGAGCCATCTTCTTTTTTGAATAAAACACCTTTAGACAGACCTTCTTCTACCAGTTGTTTGCCTAACAAGTATGTTTCGCTTTCGTGATAGACTTTGTCGAAAGTGATACCTAGCTTTTTGTAGGAAATGTCAAACCCGTCGTACACCCATCCATTCATGGTAGCCCATAGGTGACGAACTTCTTCGTCGCCAGCTTCCCATTTACGCAGTAAGTCTTGAGCATCTTGCATGATGGGTGCAGATTTTTCGGCAAGTTTTTCTTCTATACCTTCTGCAACCATTTTGGCTACTTGCTCTTTATATACGTCATTGAACTTAACATAGTAATCGCCTACCAGATGGTCGCCCTTGATCCCACTGCTTTGAGGTGTGGCTCCTTCGGCATAATGCATCCATGCTATCATAGATTTGCATATGTGAATGCCTCTGTCGTTGATGAGGTTAGCTTTTACTACATGTTTCCCATCAGCACGGAGAATTTCTGAAACCGCAGCGCCTAGAAATATATTGCGCAGGTGACCAAAGTGCAGTGGCTTGTTTGTATTGGGCGACGAATATTCTACCATTACCTTGTCGTCTGCACGATAAGGTTTATTAAAATCAGAATTACAGAAGTTATTGAGAAGGTACGAATATAGTATGCTTTCTTTTAAAGTCATATTGAGAAAACCACTTACTATATCATACCTGCTAAACAAGTCAGAGTTATTCAAAAGGTATTCGCCCATTGAGTTGCCTAAAACATCCGGTTTCTGTCTGAGCAGTTTTACAAATGGAAATAGAACTATTGTATAATTGCCGGTAAATTCAGGCTTGGTTTCGTTTACATTAATAATAGATTTATCAAATGTAGTTTCGGGGTACAAATTAGACAATGCATCAAATGCAGCATCTTTAATTTTATTGGCAAGTGTCATTGTGGGATGTGTTAGTAACTGAAAAATTTAAGAATAGGGTAAGGATAAATTACAAATAAAGCAGTTATCCTTTAAGTTTGTTTATTAGGTCAATGTATTGTTGCTTTGCAGTTTCGCTACCTAAACCCACGAGTTCAGACCATGCATTGTACTTAGCTTTTGCTATAAAATCGAAAGGATTTGTAGGTCCATCATCTGGCGCATCGCCCTCCGTGGCCTGCTTGTACAGGCTATAAATCTTAAGCAATGTATCATTGTCGGGGCGTGCAGTAAGTAGTTTACTTCCTGTTACTGCTGCTTCAAACTGTTCTTGGAGTGTCATTGTCGGTTGGTTAGTGTGTGAATGTTTTTTCGCCGGCTTTAATTTCTATGGGCAAAGAGTTTTCATCGGGTGGGATTGGGCAATTAAAGCCATCTGCAAATGCACAATAAGGATTGTAACATTTGTTGAAATCAAGTAATATTTTGCCGGATAAGATATCCTTTACCGAAAGGTCTATGTATCTGCCGCCACCATAAGTAGCATCATAGTTGGTTCGGTCTTTGAAAGGCACAAACAAATAATCGCGGTAAGTAGTGTCTTTAATTAGATCCATCCCCTGATAAGCATGTAGCACATATTCATTCCCGTCAAGCGTAAATGCAAGAGTGCTGTGCTCTATGAATGGCTTTTGTTTGCCACTCTTTGTGGGAATCATAAAAGGTTTGCTACCAGGTGTCGGCGTTACACTTGCCCAAACTGCATAACTTTTATTGGCAGGGTAAAAATTAATTTTGCTAACCTGCGACTGTTTGAGATTTAATCTCGGTTCTGCCTTCAAATCTGCAATATACTTTTGCCTATGTGTGGCTAAGCTATCTGCATAGGTCTGGCTGTGTGCTAGTTGCACAACAGCGAGAAAAAACACAAGACTAAACCAAAGTTTCATATTCAAACCAAAAGGCGACAAAAGGGTTAACTAAATATTGATAGCATCCTCTGCTTCAACGCGTTTTTCTGGACGCATTTGTGGGAAAAACAATACATCCTGTATAGATACCTGCCCAGTAAGTAACATAGCCAAGCGCTCTATACCAAAACCAATACCGGCAGTAGGTGGCATACCATACTCCAGAGCCCGCAGGAAATCGTAGTCAATAAACATAGCTTCATCATCGCCACGTTCCATTAGTTTCACCTGATCTTCAAATCTTTCCCGCTGGTCTATAGGGTCATTGAGCTCAGAGTAAGCATTTGCAATCTCTTTACCATTTACAATCAGTTCGAAACGCTCTACCAATCCTGGTTTGCTGCGGTGTTTTTTGGTCAGCGGGCTCATCTCAATAGGATAGTCGGTAATGAATGTCGGCTGTATGTAGTGGTGCTCGCACTGGCTACCAAACAATTCGTCTATGAGTTTTCCCTTACCCATAGTTTCGTTGACATCTATACGCAACTCCTTGCATAGCTTTCTGAGTCCATCTTCGTCCATTTCGCTGATGTCAGTACCGGTATGCTCTTTTATGGCATCATAAATACTAATGCGTTTGTAGGGGGCTTTGAAGTCTATTTCTACTCCAGCTACACTGGTTAGAGAGGTGCCATTGGCAGCTATAGCCGTTTGTTCCAGCATTTGCTCTGTGGTTTCCATCATCCATAGGTAGTCTTTGTAGGCTACGTAAAACTCCAGAATTGTAAACTCTGGGTTGTGCGTACGGTCCATACCTTCATTGCGGAAGTTGCGGCTGAACTCATATACCCACTCAAAACCACCCACTATCAGTCTTTTTAAGAAGAGTTCGTTAGCAATTCGCAAATACAGTGGAATATCCAGCGCATTGTGGTGCGTCATAAACGGACGAGCTGTTGCGCCGCCGGGTATGCTCTGCAACACAGGAGTGTCTACTTCTAGTGCGCCACGCTCATTGAGGAATGAGCGGATAGCGTTTTTCATTTTTGTGATCTTCACAAACGTGTCACGAACACTTGGGTTTACAATAAGGTCGGCATAGCGCTGACGATATTTGAACTCTAAATCAGTAACAGCATCAAATTGTTCTCCATCTTTTTCCTTTACGATAGGCAATGGGTGCAAACTTTTTGATAGCAAGATGAATGAAGAAACGTGTACTGAGGTCTCTCCTGTTTTGGTGGTGAATACATAACCCTTGATACCAATGATGTCACCAATGTCCAATAGTTTTTTCCAAACTATATCGTACATGGTTTTATCTTCATCAGGGCAAATTTCATCGCGCTTTATATATATCTGGATCCTTGAAGAGCTATCCTGAATAACAGCAAAGTTTGCTTTACCCATATCTCTTACGCTCATAATGCGCCCTGCAAGAGACACCGATTTATAGCTTTCGGCAGTTTGCTCGTTATAGTTTTCCTTTATTTCTTTGGCTGTATGTGTCACATCATACAATGGGGCAGGGTATGGGTCAATACCTAGTTCCAGCAGTTCCCGCAGTTTTTCGCGGCGTACAATTTCCTGTTCGCTCAATGTTGCTTGCATAGTTGCAAAAATATGCTTTTGCAGTTTGATTTTGTATGTATTGCGTGTTGATAGCTACTAAAATGACTAGATAATTCAACAGTTTATAGAATGCTGGGATTGGAATACTATTATTGCCTAATAATAATCAAATGCAGACTCGATCAATAAACATGAATTGATGTGTAATTTGGCGTAATCATGAATAAAGGAGTGCTGATATTACTACTAGTAGCAACCGTTGATAGAGTGATTCTGCAGGGGATATATCCAGTTTTGCCTATAATGATAGCGGATTTTGGTGTGCCACCATCATACAATAGTATATTTATGGCTACAACATATGTGGCTATAGCACTGGGTTCTTATGTTACTCCAAAAATCCTCTACACCTTTAAGTCTTTTAGTAAGTTGTCTATTTTGTTATCTATACTAACCGCAGTTTCGTTGTGGGGCATGGGTAGGAGTAGTAGTTATTTTTCTTTTTTACTATTTACCTGTTGGTACTGGTTTCTAAGTGGTGTGCAGATAAACATATACAGTATCGCAATGAGTTATATAAGTTCTCCCAATAAGGTAGGTGGGAACTTTGGGTTATTGGCCAATACTACTTTGGTTGGTGCAGTAATAGGCAGTTTTGCATTGGGACCATTTCTTAAACTGTATGGTCTAGAGTGTTCTTTTATTGTTTTTGCTGCTATTTCAGTAGTGTTTAGGTTAGCCTTGCTATTATACGATTTTGAGAATGTGCATCTAATATCTGATGAAAAAGGTGATTTCAGAATAAGTGGTAGATTGTGGTTGCTACTCATCGCTTTTAATGCAGGAATAATGCTGTCGTTTATGGGCCGTTTTAATTTGTCATTGATAATGAAGCAAAAATCTTATGACATTGAAAGTATTTCTTACGTTTTTGCATGGGGCGCTTTGATCGTTTTTCCTCTTCCTTACTTTTTCGGTAAGTTATCCGAACGTGTATCAGGTAAGTTGTTGCTAACAGTCTCCTTATTGAGTGTGGTAATCGCAATGGCTTTGTTGCAAACAACAAACACCTATATTGGATTTCTGACAGTTAGTTTCTTGATTTGCATAATGACCTATTGCAGTAGGGGGGTAACACAGAAAATGCTATATGACATGTATCCACTTAGCGAACAAAAGCATGCACAATCGGTATTGTCATCAGCAAACTGGGTTGCTGCTATCGTAGGTTTTTTGGCGGTAAGTGCTACCTCGGGTGTGTTTTCATTGCAACAGGTTTCGTTGCTCGGCTGTATTATAGGCGTACTGGCAATAATCGTTTTGCTGTTTGTACCAATAGGTAAACACTAACAAAAACATCCGCAACATTAATAATATTGCGGATGATAGCTGTAATAGTATATTAGAATTTTGCAGTCTTTATTTTCTGTTTATTTTCCATTTGTTTATAGAACTGGTAGCTGACAGTACAACTTCTGGCTTTTTATGATTTTGCCAAATATGAGCAGACAATAAAGCAGCTACTTCTTCGCTTTCAGGATTATCTACGCTCAAATATTCAGGTTTAAAGTACTTATCAATGAACTTTGTGTCAAAATTGCCTTCTCTAAAAGGTGTTGTCTGAACAGCCCATTTGCCAAATGGTAAGGTGGTTTTTATGCCTTTTATGTAGTATTCGTCTATTGCTCTGCACAGTCTTTCTATTGCTTCGTGCCTAGTAGGTGCGTGCACTATGAGCTTGGCTATCATTGGGTCGTAAAATATAGGAATATCCATTCCCTCTTCATAGGCATCATCAACCCTTACACCAGGGCCTTTGGGTGGTTGGTACATTTCCAGTTTTCCCGTATCTGGTAGGAAGTTGTTATATGGATCTTCAGTGCATACCCTCAATTCGATAGAATGACCGTTAATTTTCAAATCTTCCTGACTAAAAGAAAGTTTCTGACCGCGTGCAACATTGATTTGTTCTTTAACCAAGTCAATACCAGTTATCATTTCAGTTACACAATGTTCTACCTGCAAGCGGGTATTCATCTCCAGAAAGTAAAAGTTCAATTGCTCATCGACCAGAAATTCTACAGTGCCAGCACCATAGTAGTTGCATGAGCGCGCAGCAGCTATGGCACATTCGCCCATTGCTTGTCTTATTTCAGGTGTTAGGCAGCTAGAAGGAGCTTCTTCTATAAGCTTTTGGTGCCTGCGTTGTATGCTACATTCACGTTCGAACAAATAAACATAGTTACCATGCTGGTCTCCCATTAGTTGTATTTCTATGTGCTTGGGAGAACCTACATACTTTTCAATAAAGACATCATCGTTGCTAAATGAATTCAATGCCTCGCTTTTGGCTGCACGCACTTGTTCTTCAAATTCTTCATCATTGTTCACCACTCTCATTCCCTTGCCCCCCCCCCCCGCAGAAGCTTTTACTAATATAGGATACCCTATGCTGCGAGCTATGTTGCGGGCTTCTTCAATATCTTTGACTGGTTCTTCTGTACCCGGTACCATTGGTACATTAAACTTTTTGGCTGCTTGTTTAGCACCTATTTTACTACCCATTACTTCAATAGAATGAGCGGAAGGCCCTATGAAAATAAGGCCCGCGTCAGATACTGCTTTGGAAAAAGAAGCGTTTTCACTCAGAAAGCCGTAACCTGGGTGTATGCCCTCTGCTCCAGTTTTTAGGGCGACCTCTATAATTTTATCTGCTCTGAGGTAGGATTGTGAGGACAGAGCAGGACCAATACATACCGCCTCATCTGCATATCTTACAAATGGCATGTTTCTGTCGGCTTCTGAAAAAACTGCTACGGTTTTTATACCCATTTCACGTGCAGTGCGCATTACGCGCATTGCTATCTCGCCACGATTGGCAATAAGTATTTTTTGCATTCAGGTTTTGATATTTTAAAACAGACTAGCTAGATATCTATTTGATCTTTAAGCGTTTCTGTACAGGCAAACAATAAAGGGCTAAGGTAGGGAGAATTTATTTTACTATCAATTTTTGTACGTCCTGTCGAGATACTTGATTGGCTACAGGCAAAAAAGTAAACTGGACTAATACTTTTTGAACTTTTGTGATATACCTGTATATTTATGGCAGAAAATCAACTTCTGTAAAACATGAAATTACTATATGCTTTAGTCGCTTTACTTGTTTCTTCGACAGTGAATGCGCAGGATGTTTGCAAGCAAATAAAAAAAGAAGTTGCAGATAACAAGCTACAGTGGGATTATTCCACCCCAGTAAAGGGTGATGAAATGCCAATGATATCTATTAAACGAAGTGTAAGTATCGATGAAGATTACCCATTTGACAACTATGTAGTGGTTTTTAAAGTTGTTTGCCAGCTAGATGATATATATACATTGTCGGGCGATACGAGCAGAACAGAGAAGCAAGAGAAAAAAATGGTCATAGAATTTGATGATAATTCTAAGATCACTGACGAAGAAATTGAAATATTGCACGACTATACTCAAGACAGAGCTGAAGCAATAAGGTATGTGTTTTACACTGTTCCTGCGGAATCCTTGAATGACATTGCTTCAAAGAAAATCACTAAGTTTACATTGGCCTCCCAAGAAGTAGCTGTGCCACCTGCATTATCAGCTACTATGTTGCAATTTGCAAAGTGCATTAAAGAGGCCAAACACGAAGGCAAATAAGTTATAGACTAGAAATTGGTGTTTTTACATCATGGTAGAACATGAACTTCCAGTTTTCGCTTCTTCCTCGTTCGGCATATTGCTCTCTTAGTTGCATAGCTTTTTTGCCGTCATAGTCATATTTTGCCACATATTTCATTTTCAACTGTTTCAACTGTGGTGCCTCGTCACCACCAAAGAAAAGTTTCTCACCATCTTCCTCTATTAGATACACTATGTGTTGTGGACAATGTCCACCAGAATGCATGTAAGTGATATATCCATCTATAGCGCCTGTTGTACCATCTATCCAGCGGACCTGATTTGTTGATAGTAATGGTTCAATATCATGAGGGTAGTAGGATGGTAGGCCTTTTCTAAGTGCAAAATCAGCTTCTTGCCGATAAATATAGTAGTCGGCATTGGGAAACGTAGTATGCGTCATACCATTATTGTCGGTAAACACTAAACATCCTGCATGATCCTTGTGCAAATGAGATAACAGTACCTTAGTAACTTGAGCAGGCTCATACCCGTGCTGACGGAGATTGTGATGTATTTGTAACACACCGTCCTGTGTTCTGAAGCCCAGGCCAGTATCGAGAATAATGACATCGTTTTTAGTTACTACCAAAAAAGGTTGTACTTCTACGAGCAAAGAACCCACAGGACGATCATTTAGTTCATCTGTTTCTTCATTAAATGGTACAAACTCTTTGTCATGTCCTATTGTAAAAACCCCTTCAGATAATGGATGTATTATTGGCATAAGCTAAGTAAATATTAGGGATTATTTTTTGTCTTTTGCTTTTTATCTGATCAGGACTTGCCTGTCAGCATCAAGGCGAACTAATATAAAAATGAGAATACTAAATGATAATAAGGAAGAACCTCCATAGCTAATAAAGGGTAGGGTAATGCCGATAACGGGTGCAAGGCCAATGGTCATAGATATATTTACAGCAAAGTGAAAGAAAAGTATACAAGCCACACAGTAGGCATAAATTCTGGTGAAATCTGACCGCTGTCGCTCGCCCAAATGAATGATACGCAGCATTAAACTGATGTATATGATTATTAATATCGCACTCCCTACAAAACCGAATTGCTCACCCACAGCACAAAATATGAAATCTGTATTTTGCTCTGGTACGAATTGATTTTTTGTTGAGGTGCCATTTAGATATCCCTTGCCAAACATACCTCCTGAACCTATTGCAATTTTTGATTGAAGAACGTTATACTCTGAGCTATTGGTTTTCTCTTTTTTCTCGTCGCCAGGTGCAAATGTTTTGTTGTACTCGTTAGGTACTTCTATACCTATCATAGAGTAAATACGTTCTATTTGGTGTTTTTGAAGCACATTTTTGAATACAAATGGAACAGCTATTTGTGAAAATATTATCGAAACCATCCATGCACTAATTAGTATGATTCTCGCTCCAATTTTACGTTTTAATGTATTCCTTACTATATAGCCAATTAGTAAAGTAAGACCAGTGAGAATAATGGCAAGTGTGGTTCTGTCTATTAACAAAGTAGTAAGTACAAGTGCAACGGCGCCAAAGCCGATAAGCAAAATTGCATTAGGTAATCCTTCGCGATACATGACGAGAAAAAAAGTGAAGTAGACAAGCGCAAGGCCTGTTTCCTTTTGCAATAAAATTAGTACTGCTGGGGTAAGCGCTATAGCCGCACCTATAAATCTGTTTTTTAGTTTTTTGAAGTTTGTTTCGTTGAGCGATAAAAACTTGGCCAAAGCCAAAGAGGTAAAAATTTTTGCAACTTCACCAGGCTGAAATCTAAAACTGCCTACACCCAGCCAAGATCTAGACCCTTTTACGTCTACTCCAGCAAAGATGGTGATTATGAGCACTGCAATGCAAATGGTATATAGTAAAAAAGCAAATGAAGAAAAGAACTTACTGTCAGTAAGAATGATGATAAAACCTACGAACAATGAATAGCCCAACCAGATTACCTGCCGCATGTAGCTTTTGTTCATCATTATCAAAGACGTATCTGTAGTACGATGCTCTACTGAAAATATTGCTAGCACCCCAATGGTAACGAGCATGATATAAAGCAGCAATACTATTCCATCTAGCCTATTGAACAATGATTTGCGAAGGGTACTCATATATTAATTAATTCCTTTTTTGCTTTTGAGTTTATAGTTTATCCATTTGTTATATAGTGCGTTGGTCTCTGCGTTGTTTATGCTATCTTTTTTACGTTTACGTTCTACTTTAGCTTCATATACCATTTGGTCGCGCAGCCTAATTACAGAGTCTATGGTGTACACATACCTGTTTATTAGTTTTGCATTCATCATTTTATCTTCTACAGCTTTCCTTTTATAGGTAACACTATCTTTCAGGTATTTTTCCATTACCAAACTAGCTATAGGAGCAGCCCATGTGGCGCCATATCCCGAATTTTCGATGGCTACAGCAATTGCAATTCTAGGATTCTCGCGAGGAGCAAAAGCCACGAACATGGAATGGTTTTGCATTTTTATCACTTCACCATTTACTACCGCTTTGTTTTCTGCCGTTCCTGTTTTGGCACACACTGTTATTCCCTCTATTTTGGCACCACCGGCAGTACCATGGTCTACCACATCCTGCATAGCTTGCTGCACTATTGTGAAGGTCGTATCTGGTATATTGAGCACTACATGTTTTTCTTGATATTTTCGTAGGAGTGTATCTTTTTCATTTTTGCCTATCGACTTCACAAAGTGAGGTGTGTAGTAGTACCCCTTATTTGCTATAATGCACATACCATTTGCCATTTGCAGTGGAGTAAGCAATAGCTCGCCTTGCCCCATACCCACGAAAACTATGGTGCAAGAATTCCACGATCTATTGTACATTTTATTATACAAGTTTGAGTCTGGTACTAGCCCCTTGCCTTCGTAGGGTATATCTATACCAGTTTGTCTCCCGTAGGCAAAACTTGTGTAATAATCGTGCCATAGTTGTAAACCCTGTTTTACAGTTTGACCTTCATTGTTATCTACCGTCATTCTGAAAATATGGCAAAAGTAGGAGTTGCATGAATGCGCTAGTGCAGCTCTGAAATTGGCAGCATGCCCAGCGTCGCTGTGTTCGCATGCTATTTTACGACTACAGCCACCATACCCGCCATGACACGGATAGCCGTAATTGGGCGTGATGGCACCTACGTTAAGTGCCACTAGTCCTGTAAAAGGTTTGATTGTAGACCCTGGTGGATACATGGCTTGTGTTGCTCTGTTAAACAGTGGCCTGGTGGCTTCTCTATATAGCTTAGCATAGTTTCGAGAGCGTGCTTTGCCTCTTAGTAAATTTGGGTCATAAGTTGGGCTGCTAACCATAGCCAATATACCACCTGTCTTGGGGTCAATAGCCACTATACTACCTATCTTATTTGCCATTAATTTTTCGGCATACTCTTGTAGTTCCATATCTAGGTACAACTCCAGTTGCTTTCCTGATATCTCCTGACTGTCTAGCTCTCCGCCGCGATAAGGGTCTCTTGGTCGGTTGAATTTATCTCTTTCCAAATAGTGAACGCCTCTTTGTCCACGTAATACTTCCTCATATTGTAACTCCAGTCCGCTAAGCCCAGTATAGTCGCCCTGTCTGTAGGTGGCATAACGGGGCTTTTTTAACATTTCTGGTGATACTTCGCCTATATAGCCCAGCATCAATCCGGCTATCGGTTTTTCATATATTCTGATATTTCTTTCTATCAATTCAAAGCCTGGAAATTTGTAAGCATTTTCCTGAAAACGAGCTGTTTGTTCTTCGTTAAGCAACTCCATAAATGGGCTTTGTCTTACGTCAAGGTTCCTTACCAATACTTTGCCTAGTATTGATTCGTAAGTAGCTTTATCTATGTTTAATGATGCACACAACTCATTAGTATCCAGTGTTTTGGGCACATTTTTTGGTGTTATCATCAAGTCATAAATAGGTGTATTAGATAGAAGTGTACGTCCTTTTCTATCAATTATTACGCCTCTCGGCGGATAAACCACCTTTTTATATATAGCAATGTCATTTGCTAGAATTTTATACTTAGGCTCGAAGTTTTGTAAAAAGAATAACCGAAGCAGCATTATGATTGCTACTCCAATAAAAATAATGCTGATAACATACCGGCGGGGGTTTGCGGTAAGTGACATAATTGAAAATTGATAGACTGAAAACCAAATGCAAACCTAACATAAATACATGGTCAGTTGGGAGGTAACACAATAACTTTTTTTAACACAATTGTGTATAAATTATATTGAAATAATGTTTGTGTTTGGTGTTAAAAAGTTTATACAAATTACCAATTGTGCTATTATTTAATATTAGCAAAAATTTCGTCCGTTGATTTCACAAACTATTTAATTGTGAGTAATGTTAAGAACAGAAACCTAAAAAAATTATATCGTTAAATCTGATAGTAGTATCAAGTAACATTGGTTTTATAAAGTGATATTTGCAAAGTGTGTTTGCTGTGAATTAAATAATCAGCATTTCACACTTAAACAACCATAGCAAATAAATGAAAATAGGAATAGTTTGTTATCCAACATTTGGCGGGAGTGGGGTTTTAGCAACGGAACTTGGCATTGCTTTGTCGGATAAAGGTTATGAAGTTCATTTTATTACTTACGAACAACCTGTAAGGTTGACCCAGGGTTTTCATCCCAACATTTATTTTCATGAAGTAAAAGTTCCTACTTATCCTTTATTTGATTTTCCACCTTACGAAACTGCACTAGCTAGTGCTATGGTAAATGTGATAGTGAATCAAGAGTTAGATTTGCTGCATCTCCATTATGCTATTCCACATGCCTCGGCAGCATATTTTGCAAGGCAAATATTAAAAAAATCAGGTAAGGACATTCCATTTATCACCACACTACATGGTACCGACATCACACTTGTGGGCAGAGATGCCACCTATGAGCCTGTAGTCACTTTTTCTATCAATGAATCGGATGCTATTACTGCAGTATCAGATAGCTTGAAGAAAGAAACGCTTGACTCATTTAATATTGAAAAAGACATACATGTAATCCCTAATTTTGTAGATGTTAAGCGTTTTCATCATACTGATAAAAACCACTTCAAGCAAATGTTAGCTCCTGACGGTGAGCGTATATTAGTACACGTATCTAACTTCAGAAGTGTGAAACGAGTGCCGGATGTTATTAAGATATTTGCTGAAGTAAAAAAGGTAATACCTGCAAAGCTTTTGATGATCGGTGACGGACCAGAAAGGCAAAATGCTGAGGAAATGGCAAGGTCTATGGGATTATACAGCGATGTAAGGTTTCTGGGTAAACAAGAACAAATCAACGAAATTTTAAGCATATCTGACTTGTTCCTACTTCCCTCTGCTACCGAAAGTTTCGGGCTGTCGGCGCTAGAGGCCATGGCGTGTAGTGTGCCTGTAGTATCTACAAACGCGGGTGGTTTGCCCGAAATAAATGTGGATGGCAAAACAGGTTACCTGTCAGATGTGGGTGATACAGATGCGATGGCTGCTAATGCCATACACATACTTGGCGACGATGAAAGATTGCTTCACTTTAAAAAAGCTGCAATTGCCCACGCCCGCAAGTTCGAAAAACAACATATCATACCCCAATATGAACAGTTGTATACTCAGGTTATAAATGACTATGCTCTTTACAAAAAGAACAGAAAATGCAGCTAGTTACTTCTTCTTCATACATAAGTTTTTAAATGCATCGTTCGCTCTTATGTATCCTTTTTGTAACGATAACTTAAGGTCCTCACAAGGGTTTTGTCCAGCTTGATATTTTAGCATACCCCTGTAGTAATAGGGCTCACCATTTGCAGGTTGCAGTAAAATAGCAGCATCAAAGTCCCCGGCTGCAAGATAAAATTGTTTCATTTTACTGAACGCTATACCTCTTCTCATGTAGAACAAAGGTTCTTTACTATTGTATTCTATTGCTTTGTTATATAGGTCAATTGCTGCTTCATTGTCACCTTTACGTTCCATACAATCACCTTTTATGCATAAAGCCCTAGCATTATTAGGTTGTTTTTTTAATATTTCGTCTATGTCGGCTAATGCAAGATCTACATTTCCTGCGGCCTGATGTAACACAGCCCTTGAAAAAAGTGCTTTTTGATACCCATTAATTGCTACACTTTTATTAAATGCGTCTAGAGCGTCCATAGCTTTTCCTTGCCTCAGGTGTAGTGTCCCTTTGTTGTACCAAGCTTTATAGTTATTAGGGTCTAACCTTACAGCTTTGTTCAAGTGTATTTCAGCATTTTGCATGTCGCCATTCTTCAGATACATAGCGCCAGCGCTATATTGGGCTACAGCCGACTCTGGATAAGCCTCTAATAAAGAATTAAAAAAAGAAGTGTCAGATAGCCAAGTATCGTTTCGAACGAAAGTAGATATTAACAACATAGCTCCTATCAAAGACGTGACTAAAGAAATTTTAGTCGATGATACATTAGCAAGTAATTTTTGAACACCAAACAATAAAGGTGTAATTATACCTATACAAGATATATATAAATATCTATCGGCCATTATAGCTTCACCAAACGAAATCAACTGTAATAAGAATATAATGTTTGCGGTGAAGAAGATTATGCCACCAAGTAAGTATCTCCAATTATTTTTAAAGGACCAATAAGTTGTAAATAAAATGAATATAGTGATTATCGCCATTGCAATTTGTATTACCCCTACGGTTTCAGGGTAGGGATATATAGTTGCAAGTTTTAGTGGAATTAAAAAATGAAATACATAGCTACTATATGCATAACCAGCATAAAAAATCTTCTCCGCTAAGCTGTAATGAGTGTGTACATCCATAAACTTTCCACTTTGTTGAGCTATAATCGCTACATACCCTAAAACTCCTGCTGAAATGAATAATGGTATTTTTTCGGCAAATAATTTTTTAGAGTGCTTTCTATTCAGCCATATGTCTAGTGCAAATAAACTAATAGGTAAGGCTACAGTTGTTCCCTTTGATAGAATTGCTGCAATACCACAAATGGTAAATAATACTAAACCTTTATTCGTTGGTTTGTCAGTATACTTTACGTATTGTAAAAGTGCTATAAAGTAAAATAATGCACTAAGCACTGTTTTTCGTTCTGCAATCCACGAAACACTTTCTGTTTGTATTGGATGTAACGCAAAAATTAAAGTTCCAAGTAGTGCTATCTGAACAGATAAATTGATTCTTTTAAAGAGTGTAAAAATCAACATTGCATTTATGCAATGTATGAGTACATTAGTAGTATGATATACAAGTGGTGAGATGCCTCCTATAATATAATCAATACTATATGATAACATTGTTAATGGAAGATAGTTGCCAACATAAAAGCTTGAAAACCATAGTTTTATATTAGCTATACTAATGTTAGTGATTTCTTCATTTTTCGTAACATATTCTCCATCGTCCCAAGACAGAAAGCCAGCAAAGTACAACTTTGAGTATGCAACAAAAATTGTGAATAATATTATTAATAAATATGTAATGTTATTTTTTATATTTTGCTTGTAGTAATTAATCATTTCGTTTCAATAAATAAAATAGAAATTTAGAGGTTGGGTTTAATGTACTAGACTTTATTACATTAATAATAGAAAGTTATAGTTGCCAATCAATAGTAGTTTTTCCTTTTTCCTGCAACCATTGATTCGTTTTACTAAAATGTTTACATCCAAAGAAGCCGTTGTATGCAGATAGAGGTGAGGGGTGCGCAGCTTTCAAAATTTTATGTTTGCTACTATCTATTAATGCTTCTTTATTTTGTGCAAATTTTCCCCATAACAAAAAAACTACGTGATCTTTATGTACTGATATTTGTCTAATAACCTCGTCCGTAAACAAATGCCATCCAACCTGACTATGTGACATAGGTTTGTTGGCTTCTACAGTTAAGGATGCATTGAGCATAAGTACTCCTTGTTCTGCCCATTTTTGAAGATTACTTTTTCCCGATAGATTGATGTTGAGGTCACTTTGTATTTCTTTAAAAATGTTGACCAAAGAGGGTGGGGCAGTGAAGCCATCTGGTACAGAAAATGACAGGCCATGAGCTTGGCCTGGGTTGTGGTATGGGTCCTGCCCTATCACTACCACTTTTACCTTGTTGATGGGTGTGTACTCAAATGCATTGAAAATTTGTCTGCCGGGTGGGTATATTACTTTACCCACTTCTTTTTCGGATTTCAAGAAAGCAACTATTTTCTGAAAATATTCTTTTTCAAATTCTTCACTGAGTATTTCTCTCCAGCTTTGTTCTATGGCTACCTGCATTGTTATAGTTTTATAGACAATAAAATTACATTACTGGATTTACATTACTGTTTACTTTTCTACTGCCTAAAAATATGGTTTCGTTGCGCTTTTGCCGCCCTTTTTCGTACGTCCAATGCTGGATCTAATAACAAATATGAATGATACAGATGATTAACTACCTACTATCTTTGCTTACTTTTTAATAAATTTTATTCATATACTATTCTCCACTCATTTTACAAGTAAAGCAGTAATAGCTGCACCTGAATTAGCGAGATGGAATGATGTGTACTGTATCAAGGTGTTGTATCCAATTTATGATGCTGAATTCAATTAAACTATCAAATTAGGTGTTATTGTATATGAAAACCCAATAGTTACGAAAGTGAGCAGTACCTACTACGGCTTCATATTGACGGGATTTAAATTATAAATAGACCGCTCTTATTGTAGTCGATATGTTACTTCAAAGTAGATTTTAGCAATTTTGATGGTAATCTCAACCAATTAATATTTTGCAAGTGTAGTGTAAACGATATACTTCTTGCAAACACATTTTTGCTGCCATGAGTATCACTTAAATAATCTCTAAAGTCCTGACTCATTACAACTGGAAAATAAAAACTTACGATATTAGAAAAATAAGCCTCCACTCCAGCATCGTACAATGTTAAAGTGCTTTTTATATTACTAAATCCTGGCGACGGATTAGGTATTAGTCCAGCGTCGACAAACAATCTCAGCGGCAATTTACCTAGCGGCAAGTCTGTTTTTAAATTTACAGTAGCCATCCAGTTGTCTGTTCGGTACACACCATTAAAAACAGGTATTTTGAAGCCACCTTCTTGCATACTAGATATTTGCTGCCCGGCCAAAGTACTATTGTCGTTTCTTCCTCTGTAGGTGCCGTCATACAAGTAGTCGTTTATACCACTATAGGTAGCATTGAGCCAATATCGCTGGGTAGTAGAAGGGTCATCATTGAAAGAGAAAAACTTACCAAAATATCCTCTTAAATAAAGTGCCTTTCCAGGCTTGTTATAGTCTATTTTTATATTGCCTGTTAGGTTCAGTTTTGCAAAATTATTGTTTGCGTGAGCATCAGCTGAGTAGCTAAACGGATTGTAAGTACGATCGTTTCTATGCAAATATCTAATGCCAGCATACAAATTTTGTTGGCTATTAAGACCAGGTTGAGATAGACTATCCAATCCGTTCGTGATAATTTCTTCCGATATGTAGTATTCTTTTAGTTCCAGCATTCTGGTCACTGTGCTATGAGGGTCTGGCTGGTGTAATACAAATTGCAGGGATGGTGATATTTTTATGTACCGTGAGTACAATGTATTATTCAGGTTCTTATCAGTTTCATTATTGTGAAAACTCTTGGCATCTACCGTCAGATAAATATCCTTAAATGCTTTAGATGGATGCCAAGCATAACCCACTGATGCCACACCATTGAATGTTTCATTATTGAATGAAAAAAGTGGTGCAACAATAAATGCAAATCTATTTTCGGGTATGGTAAGGTTGTGGAGTGTTATACCAGCCATTACACCATCGTACTTGTTACTTCCTAGAGCAGGTAAAATGAAAATTTTATCTTTATCAGATCTGTTCACACCAATTACAGGTTTTAACTTCAGCCCAAAATGATGAAATATTGCTCCGGGACGATATACGTTATTTGTCGATTTTGCATCTGGTATAATGTCATCTACACGTAATCTGTTCCAATAACTAGTAGCTAATGTTACTTTCGTACTGCCTTTAAATGGTGCTGTCCATACATTGCCAGTCATACTATCGTTGCTGAAAGCATTAATTAGTAATGGAGCTGAAATTTCAGATTTGTTTTTAACCTTCACTACTGTACTGTCATTATATCTTTTGGCTTTAGTTATTTTAAAATCTATTTTTTTATTTGTAGTTAACGCACCATCAAAGAACCAACCAATAGGTTTGGTGGCATGGGATTCCATTATTGCTCTAAAATCTTCTGGTTGAGGATGGCGAAAACACCATTTCTCAAAATATTCTTTCATTGCTTCGCCAAACCTCTCCTCGCCCATATACTCTTCAAGCCAACTTAACATTAATGTTGATTTGTAGTATACATCAACACCATAGTTTATATTCCTAAAACGTTCTGAATGCAAGTTGATTGATTGGTCATCGGCAGTACTAGCTAATTGATAATATATCAAAGCCTCATCGAGTGCATTTCTTTTCTTTTTTCTTTTTATTTGGTTGATTGCATCAGATGTCTTTTGCTCATAGAATGTATTAAGCCCTTCATCTAGCCAAGGGTTAGAGCGCTCATTGCTACCTAGCATACCATAAAACCAGTTGTGGCCAGCTTCATGTATTATTACATTACTCAATTTGGCGCTGCCTGCTTTATCTATAAGAGTAATGGTTGGGTATTCCATACCTCCGCCCGATTTCATGTCGCCCAACACTGCTTTAATAGTACTGTAAGGGTATGGCCCTACCCATTTGCCATAATGCAAAACAGCATCTTTAAGATATTTATTAGAATTTTTCCATTGTTCTTGATTAGTTGGTAAAAACGCAGACCAAGTAATAACTTGTTTATTGTTGCCTGGAGATAATACCGTGTCTTTTCTTACTATAAATCTTTTATCTGCAAACCATGCAAAGTCGTGTACATTATCTTCAGTAAACCTCACAGTTTTCATATTCACATCGCTGGTTGGAAAGGTGCTTTTATATAGGGTGTCTGATGGTAAAACTACTGCCGATAGTGAATCAAGCCATTGGCTTTCCTCAATTGTCTGGCAGTTGCCAGTAGCCATTAATACGTAATTGTGTGGAAGTGTAATGGATACATCATAGGAGCCGAACTCACTGTAAAATTCCCCTTGGTCGAGATAGGAGATAGGATGCCAACCATTTTTGTCATAGACTGCAGGTTTGGGAAACCATTGTGAAATATAATATGCCTGTCCTGTATGACCACCTCTCGAGAAGACTTTAGGTAATTTCACTCTAAATGGTGTGGCAATTTTTATTTCTTTTCCCGGCAATAGAGGATTGGAAAGATCTATACGTGCTACGTCTGGTGCATCGGCAGAAATATAATGGTCAGCGCTGATGCCATTTACTAAAAACTGAAGGCTATCAATGTATCCTCGATCTTCTTTTTTAGAGTAATAAAATTCAGTATTTCCGTTAAGCTCTTTTTGTTTTGCGAAGGGTGTATAATCATTTTTATAGGCGTTTGGCCATAGATGAATGAATATGAATTTCAGGGTGTCAGGAGAATTGTTAGTGTAAACCATCTCTTCATATGCATGTAGCATATGTTTTTTATCATCTAATTGAACTTCTATTTTGGTGCTTACGTGTTGTTGCCAGTAAGTTTGTGAATAAGTGGAATGGCTACATAGTAAAAGACAAAATATTATTAATCGATTCATGGTGCTAAAATAAGCTAAAAGTGAACAACAATTTGGATGCTATAATTCCCTACAGCGAACTAATAAAACAAAAAAAGAGCTGCAAAATTGCAGCTCTTTCCAATATAATTAAAATTAATTTTAGTCATTGTTGTTGTTATCTACAGACAGATAACCACGACCTGCACAATTTTGGTTGTAACGAGCACGACGGAAAGTACCGTTTTCAGTTACTACATTGTTAGTGTTGCAGCATTTTTTACCTTCTGAACATGAACTTTTTTCATCCTTATCGCAGCAAGATTTTTTGTCTTTTGCATAACGACCATCTGGGCCATAATAGTAAGATTGATGTCCCCAACGTGCGTGACGCCAAGTTTTTTTGCAGCAATCATCGCCTTTGCAGCCATTATGAGCACTTGCAGTTAGTGAATTGAACACTGATAAGAATACTACCAGTAACATGCCTGTGAAAATCCTAAGTTTCATACAGTAAGTTTTTTGTTTAAAAAATGTTGAATTTGGTTGCGTGCGATAAAATTAAGACAAAAATTCCCATTTCAAAGCCTTTTGACGAAAATCATTTATTTATTTGAATCTAATAATTGCAAGCTATTTGAAACTTGTCGACACTAATTCAAACTTATACTATCTAGAGAACATAACAGACAAGTATACTAAAGAAGTGGTACCTATCAGATTCCTCCGTACTGTTCTTTTGTTAGGAATAGACGACGAAGTACAAACTGTTCTAATCGAAATAGCTTTTTTTGCTAGTGTTTATCCAGCCAGCCGAACTAGCATAATCTACATAGAAAATCTTCACATCAGCAGAGCTCGGATAACTAACGAAATATATTTTTTTCTGGGCAGAGCTGGCATATTCTGTAAAGAACCAACGACCATCATTGCTGCCTGCAGAACTCGCATAACTTACCTTGTAGACTTTAAGGTCCGCAGAGCTTTCATAGTCTACCACGCAAACTTTTACGTCTGCAGAGCTGGCGTATTCTACTTCAAATACTCGTTGAGCATAGGTTTGTGAACTCAATACAAGGCAGGTAATAGCCAATAGCGAACGGAAGAGAGATGCGATAGTGATCACAGTTAAAGTTATGTATTATTATTGAAAGTTCAATTATGCATATTAAAAAATCCACCGTGTGAGGTGGATTTTTTAATGAAATTGTATGTACAAAGATTAGAATGAACGATTGATGCCTATAACATAGCGTAGTGCTAAGTATTCACTATTGCCGTAGGGTGGGCGATTTAGGAAGAAGGGGACGTCAAAACGAAGTGTAAGAGGTTTCGCTTTTTCAAACACTCCCCAGTTTTTGATAGTGAATGCGCAGCCCACACCAGCATCGGCATGGAGGGTGCTCCAGGTACTGGTGGGTGTGGTGAGGCGGAAGTTGGATACGGGATAGCTGCTGAGCTCCATAACGCCAGCATCGCCAAAGGCATAGAGATTAGCACGGAGCCAGTTGCGGGTGAAACGAGGTCGCCACTGCAGGTAGTTTTCGAAGCTAATCTCTACACTTGCTGATGCACCACTGCGCCCCTTGTATCCAGTGAGCAGGCCATTATTATGTTCGTCGGGGGCAAAATAACCTGCATAGCCACGAAGATTCAAGCCGCCACCTTGCTGCAGATGGTTAACATCATACAAGGATGTTCCCTGCCATGAGGTAGGTGCAAAACCTATGCTCCGTGTGTATTTATTCTCCATTTGCTCTTCAGGACTGGCTCCAGCCATGTACAGCATACTTTCATTGGGCATTTGACGTCCCAAACCATAACGCGCAAAAACACGTGTACGTATCTCCAATAGATGAACAAAGCGACTGTTGATTGATTCTAGCTGGGCATAAGAATAACTGAATGGTAGTGCATCTTTTTGTAATACAGGCGCTCTCAGACTAAGTGTGAACCTTCCTTGACCATTAAAATAATTATACATGTGTGTCCAAGCTGCATTGATAGAATTGTTTTTTCTACCAGGGCTACTGCTCCACTCTGCTGGGTCAGCCAAATAGGCTAGGTCATTACTAGTGGGTCGCCATAACATCTGACCATACAGTTGAACTATGTTATTGTCATTTGTAAACCAATTGAAGCCTAAGCGATTACAAAACAAACCATCAAGGTAGCGACTGTTCACCTGCACCTGAAACTTGGGCATATGACGGGTGATAGGTGAGTTGTAATTGATAGAGTAGTTAACTGGTTTGTAGCGGTCGTAGTAGCCCTCGCCCTGAAAAGATTTGTATTCATCGGTTTGTAACACATGGGTATTCCACCAAACCGATGCATCTATCTTATGCATAGTTGCCATGTAATCGCCCTCCATGTGTACTCCTGCTTTTATACCATCTATCGGATTCCACCAAAGGTCTGGTCGAATGTACATACGGTATCTTTTACGATCGGTTTGTGGGTTCAGACCACCATCTAACATGGTTTTGATGGAAAGAGGGCTGATGATGGCGTGGCGCGTGCGGTAATTGTCGGTCATGTTGCGGTCGGCAAAGCGGAAAGTAGTGTCTATCTGCACGTGCTTGATACCGCCGGGTACTTGCACTCGTGCGGTGTAGGAAGGGTGCAATAATCCCCATCCGTACCATTTGGGCAGTGTAGTAGCAGAGGTAGATTTGGCAAACACATTGTTAGGTATATAAAAATTGTGTTTGCTACCGTCTTTGGCTGTGACAGTGAGGTCGATGGGCATTTCCATTTCACCGGTGCGGCGTAGCTTTATGGCAAAACTATCTGTACCCCTTATTTTGCGAATGCCACAAATGCCATAGTCGAGTGTTTTGGTGGTGGTAAACCACTGGTCGAAGAACCAAGCGAGATCTACTTTTGTGAACTGAATAATAGAAGTACGGAAGTCTTCGAAGTAGGGGTGAGCAAATTTCCACTGGTCAAAGTAATGCATCATAGCAGCTTCAAAAAGTGAGTCGCCAAGCACATATTCTAGGTTGTAAAGCATACTAGCAGTTTTGTAATACACTGCTCCGTAGCCGCCACCCTGACCTAATGCACCGTGAAAATCATCTGAATGGGTGTTTATAGACAATTCGTTTTTGTTGAGTGCGCTATTGGTGTATGCATTTAATACACGTAGGTCAAGCACATTAGTAGGTTGTGCAAAGTGACGCCGATAGGCAGATTTAGGTGGATTAGTTACTAGGGTCTCTCCATCTATGCGACGGAGCCCAAGTGCAGTGAGGAATTGTGTAAAACCTTCGTCCATAGCTGCACGGTAGGTTTCATTACTACCTACTTGTCCATAAAACCAGTTATGTGCTATCTCATGTACCAATAGCCCACGGTATCCTGGGTCTGTGCCTCCATCAAGTGTCAGCATAGGGTATTCCATACCATCTGCAGCATCTGCAGCCACTATTTTTGGGTAGCAATACATACCAATACCTTCAGAGAAGGTTTTGATGATTTGAGTGATATAGTCGGGGGCATTTTGCCAGCCAGCGGCGTGCGGCTCTTGTGCAATAGCCACGCATTCTACACCTTTCCAGTATGCAGTGCCTATACGATAAGATGGGTCGCCAGTAAAGGCAAAATCATGCACATTATTTGCAACGAAGTGCCATTGCTTACGCTGGCCTTTCACATAGGGAGTTATTGTAGAAGGTGGTTCATTCATCTTCTTATTGGCAAAGTTTTTCAATTCCAATTTGGCACGAAGGGTATCGGGTAGTACTTCGCTGCGGTTTTGGAGTTCGCCACTGGCTTCTACTACATAGTTAGAAGGGAAGTCCAACGTTACATCGTATAAGCCGTAATCGCCATAAAACTCGCGGTTGAGGTGCTGGTAAGTATCCCAGCCGTGTTGGCGGTCATACACACAAACCTTAGGAAACCACTGACAGCCATTATAGTGCATAAAACCCCATGCAGGATACATTTTCATTCGGCGGCGTGTACTTCCGTAATCCCAATAGGTATTGAAACCCATTTTTATTTCAGTCTTAGCGCCTGGTGCCAGTGGGGTAGCGAGGTAAACTTTGAGTATCGTGTTATCAAGCTCAGATCTAGCGGGCTGTCCATCTACAGTTATTTTATCTAGCACTATACCTAGTCCAGCCGCTTCTTTTTTGCCCATTCTAGAATTGACTTTATTGGCCAGTTCGAGGTCGCGGAGGTAGGAGCCTTTTACAAAAGCATTTTGATAAAGGTGAAAATATACGTAGCGTAGTGTGTCGGGTGAGTTGTTCCAATAGGTGAGTTGCTCGGCACCTTCTATTACGTGGTCAGCTTCATTTATTTTGGCGTATATTTTATATTGTACATCCTGTTGCCAGTATGCGGCATCGGGCTTGCGGTTTTGCCAATAGTATTTGTTTGAGCTATTGCGGTAGGCATTATCAGCTAGTTGAGCATGGCTTTGCACCACTAACAGTAAAGAAAAAAGCGTTAAGAGTCGCTGTGCTATCATAAATGGTATTTGGTGGTAAAAATAGAACTAAAATTTAACAGGACATTCACCCCGGCTGGGGGAATGTAGTAGCTTTTTAATATCCATAGGATGCGTGTTGTTGATTTTGCTGAATCAGAACAAATGCAACAACTAAAATAGCAATGATAAACAATACGAATAAGGTAATCTTGGTAGCACTATAAGGTCTGCCACCAGTTACCTCGCCGGTGCAGGCATTGATGACAAGCTGGTATAACTTGCCGTTGTACTGATAAGAGCTCAGCCAGACGGGTAATAGTAAATACCTTATCTCCGTAGCATGAAATTTGGTTTCTATATTGTCTATATCTTGCTCATCTCCACCTATATCGTCTACAACAGCATTATGTATTGCATTTTCGGTGCGTTGCTGTGCTATGGCGAAAGCTTCTTTAGCGTTAATCCTAAAGGTTTCGGATCGGAAGCCGGCGACATAACGATCGTCAAAACCTACCAACAGCGTAAGATCCCAAGGTTCGAGTATCTCTGAGGTCTTCTGGGGTAAGGAAGGGCTGGCAGATACCAATAAGTTTTCAAAATACAGTTGTACAAATCCACTTACAGGTGTCCATCGGGTGTGCCTTACACTTCTTGTTTCGGTAACAGTTTCACCGTTTACTACTTTGGTATGCGTCTCTTGTACATAATAATAATCTCCTCTATTGCCACCGTATGCAGATGCACTGTGCGTATTGTAGCACCAATAAGGGATGTAAACCCCCTGCAATTGATGAGTGGTAATTTGGTTGATGCGATGAATGAGGTCGGAAGGTGCAAACCAGATCTTGGAGGCCCAATGTCTGAATTTCTTCTGCGCTTCGTCGCTGTTGACAACGAAAGGAATAACATAGTCGGGTTGTTGTGTTAAAATATGTTTTCCCATATTCACCACCAATGGTGATGCACAAAATGGACAGTTATCAGATGTGACTGCATCGGGTAGAGTGACGGTGCTGCCACACTTGTGGCAATCGATCATGAGCCTCGATACAGATTTCTGGGTAGCAGTGTAATCTTCAAATTTGAAGGTGCGGCTATTGTCTTTGTTGGCGTCGATGGCTTGAGTATTACCACAGTAAGGACACTTGAGCTGGTGGGTGCCCGCCTCGAAAGCTACAAACGCTCCACACCCCTCGCACTTGAGTGAGTTGTGAGGTATGGAAGGTGGATTGTGGCTCATGAGGAATTGATAATTATATGATTGTCAGATTGTTGTACTGTTTATTTATACATTTAATGGAGGTGGAACAAAGGCAAATAATGCTTGAAGATCGGGTTGGGAATTGGCGGGCTCCCAGTTAGCCATGCCAGTTTTCCAAGCCAGAGAGTCGGGTTTTAGTGTGCCGTTCTTAGCCATTTCGCGTAAAGTGGGTATGCCGTAAGGGCCGGTTTGTTTGCCCTCTACTGCAACGTAATACTCTACATTAGCGGGTAGTGGTGGTGGTGGTGCGGGTGCAGTAGCTGGATTGAAAACATTTCCCATTTGGTTCATCATACCTACACCCATACCTAGCCCTATACCCGCGCCAGCCACTCCGCCAGCGGGATTAGCGGCAGCAATCTCGATAGAGTTGGCAGCCTGAAACTGAGCAAAAGCATTGATATTGCCCACAATACCCATACCTGTGCGTTTATCAAGTATTGATTCTACCTCGGGTGGTAGTGATACGTTTTCTATCAGGTATTTAGATAAAGTGAGCCCTATTTCATTGAAGTCGGGTTGTATTTTGGCTAGTGTTATGGCAGATACCTCATCGTGGTTCGAGGCAAGATCGAGCACGCCTACTCCTGAAGAAGCTATGGCATCCATGCTACGAGACACTAGTATGTTGCGAAGGTGTTCATTAATATCTTCTGTAGAATAATCAGATTTTGTGCCCACTATGTCTTTTAAGAAAAGGGGCGCATCTGTGACCCTAAATGAAAAAGAACCATAAGCCCTCAGTCTTACCGGACCAAACTCTGCATCGCGTATCATTGCGGGGTTTTTGGTGCCCCACTTTTTATTAATAAACTGTCGAGTGCTAACGAAAAACACATCAGCCTTGAACGGGCTATCGAAACCAAACTTCCAGCCACGAAGGGTGGAGAGTATGGGCATGTTTTGAGTGGAAAGTGTGTACATGCCGGGCTGATACACATCGGCGATGGTGCCTTCGTTCATAAATATGGCCACCTGCGACTCGCGAACAGTGAGTTTTGCGCCCATTTTTATTTCGTCCTGATATCTGGGAAACTTCCAGGCAATGGTTTCATCGTCGGGGTTTGTCCATTCTATAATGTCTACAAATTCGTTGAGCAGTTTATTGAAGAATCCCATAAAGTAGAAGAATAATAGCCAAAATGTGAAACCCGAATTTAAGAATAGTTGTGTAACAACAAACGAAATTGTAAAGATTTAGGTTGAAAAGAGCGTGAGGAACAAATGCATAAGGAGTGTGAGGAACATAAATAGCTTTCGGTTTCGTTACTTTGAGTGCTGAATGTGCATAACAAAGCAGGCAAACTATGATACCAGAAAATGAACTGAAAGAGTTATTTCCATCTTTTGAGCCAGCGTTGCTTCACGAAATGGCACAACACTGCAGTGTAAGAAGTTTTCAGGATGGAGACATGTTGATGAAGACAGGTAGTTACATACGCTCCTCGATGGTCATACTGAGTGGACTGGTAAAGGTTTTAAGAGCAGACGAAGAAGGTAGTGAATACTTTATGTATTACATAGAGCCAGGACAGGCTTGTGCCCTGAGTATGACTTGTGCTAATAAGCAGAATATAAGTGAGTTATCCGCTAAAGCTGTAGGAGATGTGGAGCTGATAACTGTGCCGCTAGATAAGATGGACCAATGGATGATGCAATATAAAAGTTGGTATCAGTTTGTGCTGGGTACTTACCGCAAAAGATTTGAGGAAATGCTGACAACGCTAGACCATGTAGCGTTTAGGAATATGGATGAACGTTTAGTGTTTTACCTAAAGCAGCACAGCCAAAAGCTGAAGACAAATATTATACCCTATACCCACGCTGAGATAGCCGGAGAACTAAACTCGTCGAGAGAGGTAATATCCCGACTAATGAAAAAACTAGCAGATAGGGGCATGATAAAAATGAACCGCAATGAGATAGAGATTATTAATCTGGACTCAGTGTTATAACTATGTGACAATTATCACAAACCATTAGTGTTGATAGGTGCACCTTTGCATCATGGTAGTATTTGGTTACATGGCTGCAGTGCTTATAGGCATTTCACTAGGGTTGATAGGTGGTGGTGGTTCTATACTTACAGTGCCGGTGTTGGTGTATCTATTTGGAGTAAATGCAACATTGGCTACGTCTTATTCTCTGTTTATTGTGGGTGCCACCAGCCTGGTGGGAGCTTACAAAAATTACACTAAAGGATTTGTAGACATCAAAACTGCTTTGCTGTTTGGTGCAGCATCTATTACTACAGTATTGCTTACTCGTCGCTTTGTTATTCCCCTGATACCAGATACTATCTGGACAAGTGGCAGTATCATTATAACTAAGTCGTTTCTTACTATGGTTTTGTTTGCATCATTGATGTTGATGGCATCGTTTTCGATGATAGGCGGAGGTAAAAAAACAGAAGAACTAACTACAAATGATGGTGGTAATTTGTTGCCCTCACTAATACTGTATGGAATAGGGATAGGGCTGGTGACAGGGCTATTAGGAGCGGGTGGCGGTTTTCTGCTCATACCAGCGCTGGTGCTACTGCTAAGGTTCCCTATGAAAAATGCTGTGGGTACGTCGCTATTTATCATTGCACTTAATTCGTTGATAGGATTTACCGGAGATCTGGGTAGGGCTGTAATAGACTGGACTTTTCTGCTGACGCTAACAGGCATATCTGTGGTAGGTATAATAGTGGGTACAGAACTGAGTAAAAAAGTACCTGGCAGCAAACTCAAAACCGGTTTTGGGTGGTTTGTGATGATAATGGCTGTCTATATCCTGATAAAGGAAATCTTTTTGAAATAGTGGCGATGCGTGACTTGTGTCACTGAATAGGGTGGTGCGATAGATGAACTTTGTGTAACAATAAGGAAGTAATAAGGACGTACTAAGTAAACAACTAAAAACTATATAAAATGAGAATCGAGCAAATTTACACAGGCTGCCTGGCACAAGGAGCCTACTACATTGAAAGTAAGGGAGAGGTAGCGATTGTAGATCCGCTACGTGAGGTATTGCCCTACATAGAAAAAGCAGAAAAAGACAGTGCAACAATAAAATATGTATTTGAAACGCATTTTCATGCCGACTTTGTGTCTGGTCATATAGACCTAGCTGCAAAAACAGGAGCTACAATTGTGTATGGTCCTACTGCAAAGCCGGGTTTTGATGCACTGGTAGCCGAAGATGGTCAGGAATTCAAATTGGGTAATGTAACCATCAAAGTTTTGCATACACCTGGGCACACCATGGAGAGCAGTTGTTATCTGCTGACAGACGAGCATGGTAATGCAACTAGCCTATTTTCAGGAGATACCTTGTTTATAGGAGATGTAGGACGCCCCGACTTGGCTCAGAAAGCTGCACACATGACACAAGAAGAGTTGGCAGGAACCTTATTTGACTCATTGAGAAATAAAATAATGCCACTGGCAGACGATATTATAGTATATCCTGCACACGGAGCGGGTAGTGCTTGTGGCAAAAACATGAGTAAAGAAACAACAGATACACTACGACACCAGAAAGCTACCAACTATGCACTGAGGGCTAATATGACCCGCGATGAGTTTGTGGTAGAGGTGACAACAGGACTAATGCCACCACCAGCTTACTTTCCGCTGAATGTGATGATGAACAAAATGGGGTATGAAAGCATAGATACGGTGTTGGCTCGTGGCAGTCATGCACTTTCGGCAGATGCATTTGAAGCAGTAGCTAATGAATCTGGTGCTCTGATACTGGATACCAGAGACCCACAGGTGTTTGCAACTGGTTTTGTGCCAAATTCGATAAACATAGGCATCAATGGCAACTTTGCACCATGGGTAGGAGCACTGATACCAGACATAAAACAGCAGATATTGCTGGTGGCTGAGCCTGGGTCTGAGCAGGAAGTTATCACCCGTTTGTCGAGAGTAGGTTATGATTTCTGCATAGGATATCTGGATGGAGGAATAGCTACGTGGAAAAAAGCAGGTAGAGAAATGGATAGTATACAGTCTGTAACTGCTGATGAACTGGCTGAAAAGATGCAACACGAATCTGTGAACATATTGGATGTACGTAAGAAAAACGAATACTTGAGTGAGCACATAGCCAAAGTAGAAAATTATCCGCTAGACAGTATCAATGATGGTTTATCGAGTATAAGTAAGGATAAAACTTACTACGTGCATTGTGCGGGCGGATACAGATCTATGATTTTTGCATCTATCTTGAAAGCAAGAGGATTCGATAATCTTATAGATGTGAAAGGTGGATTTAAAGCAATAAAAGACGCAGCTAAATTTGATTTGACAGATTATGTGTGCCCCACAACTCTATTATAATCAATTATTTAACTAGTTATTCAATATTAATCATAACAACAGATTTTTATAGTAGGGACACAAGTAAGTTGTAAAGAACTACTGTATTAAGGAATAACTATTGTATTGATAAGTTTCCTAATTGCGATAGCTGCTAGTTGGGTAATGAAAGCCAAGTTACCTCATTAATGCTAGTGTAGACAAATTTATATCTTGAAATTTAGCAATTGTCGTTGTTTCTTGTCATTTCATCGTCATTTAGTTCAATTGTGATATTGTTAATCTGTTGTTTAGGCACAAAATGTGTGTTTCTTTGCAGGCGAATAGAAACAGAAGAGCATAAGATGGGTAGTAATAAAAAACGGGGAGTGATACTGATGAATCTGGGTTCGCCAGAAACTACAGCAGTGAAAGATGTTCGGAAATACTTGGATGAGTTTTTGATGGATGAACGCGTGATAGACTCACCTTATATTGTAAGGAGTCTGTTAGTAAAGGGTATCATTACACCCTTCAGAGCACCTAAGTCTGCAGAGGCGTATCAATCTATTTGGACGAAAGATGGTTCACCATTGGTACATATAACCATGCAACTAAAGGATGCGCTACAGAAGAAAATCAACGAGCCAATAACGGTAGCTATGCGCTACGGTGTGCCAGATATGAAATCGGCATACGACGAAATGAAACGTATATGCCCTGATGTAGAGGAGGTGATAATGGTGCCTTTATATCCGCACTATGCAATGTCTAGTTTCGAAACGGCTTCAGTTCATGCTCGTAAAGTACACATGGATGAGGGGTATAGTTTCAAGATTAAGGTCGTTCGCCCATTTTACAATCACCCTGCTTATATATCTGCACTTGCCGACAGTATGCGCCCATATGTGACTGGCAATAACACGCATTTGTTGTTTAGTTATCATAGTATACCTGAAAGACATATAAAGAAAAGTGACATAACCGAAAAACATTGTCTTAATGTTGCCGATTGTTGTAAGGTAGGTTCTCCTGCACATGACTATTGCTATAGGCATCAGTGTTATGTAACCACATGGCAAGTAGCCGAAAAACTAGGTTTGCCAAAGGAGCGTTACAGTGTAGCATTTCAGTCAAAACTGGGTAGGGCTGCATGGCTGACACCTGCTACTACTACCCGAATGGAGCAGTTACCCAAAGAAGGAATTAAAGACCTTATGGTGGTGTGTCCGTCGTTTGTAAGTGATTGTCTGGAGACACTGGAGGAAATAGCCATAAGAGAAAAGGAAAATTTCATGGAGGCTGGCGGCGAAACGTATGAATATATTCCTTGTATGAATACACAAGACTCTTGGGTGGAGGCTGTAGCTACTTTGATAAATATTTGATTGTTATATTTGTAATGTCGAAGCCGTTATTGTTTTATAAATAAGTTTGCGGTAGCTTATTAAGTTGTTATAATTTTGGCCATTTGGACTATCTCTACGTAAAAGCATTGCACATAATATTTGTGGTTACATGGTTTAGCGGTATGTTTTATATCGTTCGCTTGTTTATCTACAATGCTGAAGCCAACGAAAAACCAGAGCCCGATCGTACTATTCTGTTACAGCAGTTTGGTATTATGAGCAAGCGGCTGTGGTATGGTATTACTTGGCCTTCAGCTATACTTACACTTATTTTTGGCCCATATATATGGTACCTGTTTGGTCATACAGATAAATGGCTAGTAGTAAAGCTAGGATTTGTTGTGGGGTTATATCTTTATCATTGCTCATTGCATATTATATTTAAGCAGCAGGCAGCCGGTGTTTTTAAATATTCATCAGGTAAGTTGAGGATATGGAATGAAGTGGCTACTGTTTTTCTTATAGCTATAGTGATGCTTGTGGTAGTCAAGCAAAGTCTGAGTTTGTTGTGGGGACTTGGGGGATTAGTGATATTTGTGATAGTACTGATGAGTTCAATAAAGATTTATAAGGCTATACGCGAGCGTTAATCTATCTGTAAATCTTTTTTTATCTTTATACTCACGAATTCTTTACGATTAATGACGATTTTCCGTTTTGTCAGGGTTATAGTTTGTTTGGTATTGATATCAGTACCTACTATAATATGGGGGCAAAACGGGCCTCTATCTCTTACTGGAAAGATTATTCTAGAAGATGGTACAGAATATAAGTACAATTTAAATCTGGAAATATCTGGAGATAAGTTGAAAGGTATCTCCAATACATTTCAAGGAAGGGACTTGATGAAAATGAAGCTTAATGGCAAGCTTAATAGAAAAAATCAAACATTAATTTTCGCTGAAAATGCACACCTTGGCATACTTCCAGACACAATGGAAATGTGCTATATCACAGCTGCCATGAAGTGGAAGTTAAGAAAAAGCAAGTATCTGCTCAATGGTAACTATGTAGCTAAGAAAAAAAATGGAGCCATTTGTGGAAGTGGCGAAATTGTATTGCAAACCACCGAACAAAAAGGCAGTATATTAAGTAACAACCAAGAAACGTACCTGCCTACCAAGCCAGACTCAATTTCTAAAACATCAATAGGTGAGAACGAACTAACCGAAGGCGCAGATAAAAAGTTAGAATGGTTGTCTCAAGAATGTGTACTTGAAATATGGGATGCTGGTGTTATTGATGGAGACGAACTAACTGTTATAGTCAATGGAAAAGTAGTACTTAACAACTTTTCACTTAAAGGAGAGAAGAAAAAATTGGTAATACCGCTTACCGAAAAACAAACCACGCTAACCTTTGTTGCTGGTAGCGAAGGAAGTTCTCCTCCCAATACCGCTCAAATGATTTTGACTGATGGTGGCAAACACCATAAGATTATGTATTACAACAAGAAAGGAAAAACAGCCAACATAGTTATTTTAAAAAAATAATCGAACTATTTACATCACCTGATGGTTGTTATTCTGGTATTGAGCGCGGGATCTAAAAAACAAACACCTGCAATCTTTTAAGGATGCAGGTGTTTAACTATCGAATTGTATTTATTTATCTTAGATTGTCTATTCTTTTACCTTTAGGATACTTTACTGTATAACCAAATTTTACATCTTGGTTTTCATTTGGTTTCAAAGATAGTGTCCATTTCATCATGCCAGTTGTTGCATCATAGTCTGCACCATTAGTTTCCTGGTCTTCTATCACTATGTCTTTATCGTTGCTTACAGGCTGTTGGTCTTGCACTACTATATTTATGGCATCTTTGCGGGTGTTGCGTAGGCTTATTGTATATGCAAATGTTTCGCGCACATTAGTGCCAATAGATTTTACACTGCGGCGTTTTTTGTCTTGCTCACGTTTTACGACTATTTTTTTGTCTCTGCCCAGCGAGAAAGTTAATGTGTCGGAGGTATTGCGTACATCTATATACCCCTGACCCACATATGTCCCTTCGTAGAAGATATTAGTTTCTCCAGGCAAAAGGTTGAGGTCTTCCCAATTGGTGATTTGTGCTTGTAAGAAAGCATCTTTATCTAGTTTCGGTGCAGCGTAGTAGCGATAGGTAGCAGGCAGCTCATGTTTTTTGATGGCTACTATATGTTGCTGACCATCATTAGGTATAGAGTAAGGTAGGTCTATATCAAACGAAGTACTGATACCTGAGTTGTCTACCGATACGTATTCATTCATAGTAGATACATCTTGAGATTGAACACCCTCTATACTGTAGGGTGTTTCGGTACTTCTTGCCCCACCCATAGTTACAGCGGGTGCCGATTTCATGTTGTTTGCTCTGGCATTTTGGTATAGAGCAGGGGTGTAAAACGATAGATACCACGGCGACATAGTAGGCGCTTGCACACCTTCTTGTGGGTTGCCGGTAGATAGTGTGAGGCGCACATTGTCCCATTTCACGCCACTATTCTGAAACACACTTGCTTTATAAAACAAACTAGCGGGCTTGGATATGTCATCTACACGTATATCATAGTTGGGCGACCAGCCAGCATTGGGTAGTGTATAACTAATAACAATAGGGTTGGTAGTAGCTTCTTTGGCATAAAACTTAACCAATAGTTGTCCCCCGGGCTGAAAACCTTTTTTCTGTTCTTCGTCTAGTTGCTTTTTTAATGATGCCAGTTTTTCATCAGTTTTTTTGATCAGCTCATCTTGTTTGTGTTTCAGGTTCAGGTATCCTTCTAGTCTGCTGCCCAGCAGGTCTAGCATTTTGGTGAGTTCGGCTACAGACAGTCCGCTATCATCGCCACCTACTTTTCTGTTAGTTTGCAGTACGGTTATTTGCTCTGTCAGTACGGTTATTTTACTATTGATCAAGCTACGGTTGTCGGTAAGTATATCTATACTGTCTTTTATTTCTTTTGCCTTTGGCGAAAGTATCTGGGTAGTAAGGTAGTTGTTCTGAAAAACTGCCGATTCTACCACTACGCCATTTCCTGCACTTACTGTGAGGCTTTGCTGATTGATGTCGCCAGCTATATTGGTGAATAGTATCTCATTTTCGCCTTTTATTAGTTTTACTTTGGCGGTGCTGGTGAGTTGTGCGCCACTCAAGAAAACTGTGGCTTGTTCGATGTCCAGTTTTTGCTGGGTTTGTGCATAAATGTTGCTGGCTAAGCCTGCAGAAGCGACGGTGAAAATGGCGATAAAGCCTGATTTGTGCATGTTATTATTGTTTTGGTGTGTATAAAGAAGACGTAAAACTCATTCCTTATCCATAGATGCGAGGTGTAAAGTTTTGTTAACTGACAAAAAGGTGCTTCGCAAATATTAGATATCTATGCAGCTAATAGGCAAAAACTGAGCCAAAGACCTACAGAATGTATAGAAGAGATGTTAAAATAGAGATGAGTATTATTGTCTTTACTTGCCTGCAACACTATAACTTTCTACTTGTTGCTTCAATGCTAGGTTCATTGCTTCAAATCCTTGTTGAGTATTTTGTTCCAGCATCTTTTTGAAAAATGGAACAAGTACTCCCCTGAAATACTCGAAGTGGTGTAGGGTGGTGGTGCCATCGTTGTTGTTTTGCAACTGAAAAACATGCTCCCCATCAAATATGTAAGGAATGCCCATGGTGCCTATCCACCTGAACTCAGTATTTTTCTGGTTTTGCAACACGGTGGGTTTGAATTGCATAGGTTTTTGACCAGGAGGGCAGATAGTGGCAGCAATAGTTTTGCCTACAATAGGATTTCCGATTATGGTCGTTATAAACGGATTCCAAGTAGGGTATTGTTCAAAGTTCATCAATGTGTTCCAAACTTTATCGGGAGTGGCTTTGATAATGATAGATGAGTAAACAGATTTGCCGTTGCGTACTACTTGTCCATTTGGTTTGAAATTGGTTGGCTTTTTCATCTTTTGTGTTTTTTAGATTTGTTACACAAAAGTAGCCTGAGTGTATAGCCCCAAACGATAACATAAGATAAGAAATGAGCTATCGTTTTTTGGTAGCTCTGTTTCTTATACGGCTAAGGCTCACGGGAGTTATGCCCAGATAATTGGCGATGAGGTGTTGTGGAATGCGCTCTGTTATTTTTGTTTTGTTACTATTTAGCAGTGCTTTGTATCGTTCCTCAGGGCTTTGTGTCAGCAACCCCACCATTCTGTCCTCAAGGCCCATCATAGCCCACTCAGCTATATGCCTGCCAAAACGCTCCCAATAAATGTTTAGGGAAAATAGTTCTTTTAATTTAGCGTAGGGAAATACCAATAAACGGGTATCTGCAAGCGCTTCTATGGTAAGTAACGATGGCTGACCAGTAATACAACTGATGTAGGCACTTACAAAGGCATTTTCGAAATAAAAGTAGGTTGTTTTTTCTTCGCCATCTCGGGTGTAGTAGTGGCGCATTTGCCCTTCCAGTATCATTCCTACCGTTTTAGCTCGTTCTCCTTCCTTTATCAAACAATCTCCTTTTTTTACAATAATCTCACTTACAGATGGTGCCAGCAATTCCCAGTCTTGATCTGGAATGGTAGCTATTTTGTTGATTTGTTCTTTAAGAGTATTTAGGTTGTTCATACCTGATATATTGTAGCAAAGTTATTGTGTAAGAGTTGATATGGAAAGAAAAAAGGGAATAGTATTATTGGAAAATCAAGCATCACGGTGCAGTAGCATGCGTGAAAAGTAGCATCAAAAAGCATCAAAGTTTACGATGTTGTGGTAGAGTTGATTTTTAAAAATATTTTGAGTTATCTTAGCGGAAATATCGGAGTATGAAGAAAGTCATCTTATCTGTGTTTCTTGTAGTAGCTTGCTGTGCAGCATTTTGGGGTTGTACCAAAGATACACCCTACATTACAACCAACAATCCATCGATGACCGCCGATATTGGCACATTCAAGTTTGTATCATCGGCAGTTCGACCTGCTACCATTGACACACAAATTGCAGATACATCTACTACATTAGTGATTACTGGATATACGTCTGACAGAGTGAATCCTTATGATAAAATAGTACTGTATGTGTCCAATTATAAAGGTGTAACTGGAATATATTCTATAGTACAAGGCCAAGCAAGTGCGGTATATTATCATAATGGTAGGGTAGGTGTAGCTTTGGGTGGTATTGTAGCTATTAAGTCAGTTAGTTCTACGCTGATTACTGGTTATTTTAACTTTAATACTGATGATGGTGTAAGGATAGATAATGGACTATATTCAGTAGGTACACCTTAAACTCTTTCACTAATATACTTTTCCATAGTATTTTGCGTTATACCTGCAAAATAGTAACGATGTCATGAGGAATTTATTATTATTCTGTCTGTTCTTTTTTGCTTTAGCACAAGGTTGTAGAAAGGCTAAAGGTCCTTCAAACACTAAAAGTGCTCAACCAGATAATAGTATTGATTCATTGCTCAACATGACTGCAGATATAAATGGAGTTAGGTGGGAAACTGACTCTGCATATAGTTACCGAGTAAAAAGTTCTGGTAATGACTCTAACCTAATAAATCTGATGGTTATTGCTACAAAAAAAAATGACAGTGTAACCAGCACTATGAAGTTCAATATTTCCAATTTTACTGGAGTTGGAAATTATTCTATTTTACCTCCAGCTAATACCATTACATATTATTTAGGCAGTATTCGTTATTTCGCAACTTCTGGTGTTTTTACTGTTATAAAAGATTCTGGCGGCGTGATGTCCGGTACCTATAACTTTATTGCAGATACTATAGTGGTTACTAATGGTACATTCACTTTGGCTTTACCGTAACGTCGCTGCATATTTCCTTTCATATATTTACATTTCTATGAATCTCTAATCGTAATTTTTCAGTATTTTTACGATTATGAAAAGTGTTCTTGGTTTATTTATTACATCTTTATTACTAATCGGTATAAATAGTACGACTGTTGTAGCCAAAAAAAAGAAACCTGAAAAAATTCAAGCTCAGGTTGTCGAAGCATACACTAGAGAGACTATACCCGCACAAAAAGGTGGTCTACCTGTTCTAAATCAACAAATTGTTATACTATGGCAGTATAAATCTTGTCCTGATAATTTTTTCTGGAGAGGTGACGCTGGTTGGGCAAACTGCAGGGTGGATAAAGCTAAGAAAATTGTAAATCCACGTAAAAAATTGCCATTCGGCTTGTTGTATGACTTAGAACTAGTAAAACTAGATTCTGTAAAATTTGGTGATACATTGATGATCACTCCTATAAATGGTCAGGGCCCTACAATACCTAAAGAAATTCCAGATAGTGTTAGAAATGCTGTTTTCTTTAAAACTGCGGGGAGTAAATGGATAAAGCTACCTGTACCTGATATCACAAAGAAAAGAGCAATGAAAATGCAGTAGCAGTTTGATATGGAATACAGCAATAGTTTTTTTGAAACAATATCATTTATCGTATATGTATAAATATTTTGCCCTATCGTTAGTTTTGTTGGCAGGTGGGAAAGTAAATGCGCAGAAATGGATGCCCCAGACCGGAGGACCAGTTAAGTATGAAGATGTGGTTGCCGATTATAGGCGCGAACATCCTGCTACATTAAATACCAAATTAACTAGATTTGGCAAAGCTGTGTTAGAAGACGAAAATTACAAATTTGATCGCTGGTGTTGGTTCTGGAAACAACATTTGGACTCAAATGGATATATTGTAAACGGTAACAGAACAGTGGGTGAATGGCGTAAATTTTCTCAACAGCTACCTAATACTGCGGCGAAAACAACTGCGAGCGCCAATTGGGTTTTTCAAGGTCCTAGTAGGTCAGAGGGTGGGTATTCAGGAATGGGTAGAATTAATGCAATTGCTTTTGACCCAATAGATTCATCTACTATATACATAGGTAGTGCGGCTGGTAGCACCTGGAAAACAATAAATGGCGGTAACACATGGACTTGCCTGTACGACAACTTGGCGAACCTGAGCGTAAGCGACTTGAAAGTTAATCCGCAGAACCGCAATACAATATATGTGGCCACTGGTGATGCTAATGGAACTGATAACTATAGTACAGGAGTAATAAAATCGCATGATGGTGGGACTACGTGGGTCAATGCAGGCATCACATGGCCGATGAGTAACTATACCGTGATTCGTACATTACTTATCAATCCGTTGGACACTAACAAGCTGATGTTGGGTACTAACATTGGGATTTTTAAGACCAATAATGGTGGTGCTACTTGGACAAATGTAGCATCTGGCAACTACAGGCAGATTTTGTATAGTCCGTTCGATACATCTGTAGTTATAGCAGCTATGGAACCTAGTCCCAATTCTCAGTTGGCACAATCGACAGATGGTGGATATACATGGAATACTGTAACTAGTTTTTCGGGTACACGGCGTATAAATATTGCTGTGACACCAGCTGCCCCCAATGTTGTGAAGGCAATAGTAACAAACACGGATAATGGATTGGCTGGTATTTATGGTTCTGAGGATTATGGTGCTACTTACACACCTTACTTTTTAAATGATGCTAGTTGTACAAATAACATACTTGGCTACGATATTGGCCTTCCATCTACCAGTTGCGATGGACAAGGTTGGTATGACTTGTGTATAGCAATAGACCCAAATAATGCTAACAATGTAGTAATAGGTGGTATTAATAATTACTATTCAGCCGATGCTGGATTGAGTTGGACAATTGCAAATCAGTGGTGGGACAATACGGCTGGGTTGGAAACAGTTCATGCTGATAAACATTGGCTAGGGTACAATACATTGACAGGAGGTTTGTATCTGGGTTGTGATGGTGGTATATACAAAAACTACAGTCCTCTCACAGGTGCATGGACTGACTTGTCAAACGGAATAGGTATTACACAGTTTTACCGCAATGCTGTAGACAATAATGCATCGTTTGTGCTAGGTGGTGCGCAAGATAATGGGACTAAAATGCTGAATGCTGGCATATCTACAGACTTAACTGGTGGAGACGGTATGCAGCCACTGTTTAATTATTCTGATCCTGAAACTATTTTTTATTGTGCATACCAGAATGGTTATGTAGACATTACCACAGATGGAGGAGCTACATTTAATAGTATCACTGAAGATTTGCCAACACCTGGCGCCTGGATAACACCTTACACCTTACATCCGTCTAATTCATCTACATTACTAATAGGTTACAAAAGAGTTTACATATCCTACGATAATGGTAGTTCATGGGAACCATTGTCACCGCCGTTTTCTTCTTCTTCAAATATTGAGATTCTGAAAGTTTCTGTAAAAGACCCTAGTTACATATATGCAGTAAGGGATAATGGATGGAGGTCTAAGATTCACTTTACTAAAGACATGGGTGTAACATGGGATACGATTCCTGTACCTTTCACTAATTCAATTACGGATCTTGAAATTGACCCTGATAGCGCACAAAAAGTAACAGTGACAATAAGCGGCTATGCAACTAATAAAGTAGCTACCTACAATGGCACTACCAACAGCTGGATATATGAAAACGGTGGACTGCCCAATGTACCAGTTAATTGTATAGTTGCAGATACGTTCTCTAAAACAAGATACATAGGTACAGATGTTGCAGTTTTCTACAAAACTAAAACAATGACTAGCTGGGCACTGTATAATACCAACTTACCTAGTGTAATAGTTAGTGACTTGAATATTAACCACACAACCAGTGAAATATGGGCAGCGACGTATGGCAGAGGTATGTGGAGAAGTACAAAAGCTGAGGAAACACCAGTGCTGGGCATAAAAGATATGGTTCACTCATACAAGATGACAATAAGTCCTAATCCTAGCAGAGGGTCATTTACTATTTCCACAACTGATGTGCCGTTCAGAAATGCGACCGCTACTGTGAAACTAATAACTACTGACGGTAGGCTAGTACAAACTTCAGAGGGGAAATTTGATAACACTGGTATGCTGAAGGTCAATATTTCCAATGTAGCACCTGGTTTTTACTTTTGCGAGTTGTCAAATGCCGAGGGTGCCAGCAGAGCCAAAGTAGTAGTATATTGATTGTCAGCTAAAATTATTTGAACTAATCAATAGGTATTACCATGCATTTTATATATTTGTACTCAGCACAAGGGATTCATGTCAATTAGTTTTCATCTCAAAATTTGTAGTAATTTTTTAAAAATCATGAACATACGAATAGGTCTTCTTTTGTTATTAACTGTTTCATTTTTCTCTTCTGCACGTGTGAGTGCTCAGAGTATGGATTATTTAAGGCACAACAAAACATTTAATCTTTGTAGCTTTAAATTAGATTGCTCTGGTTGTTATGATTGCAATATGCAACGGTTCGACGTAAAAATTAAAAACCTAGTAGATAAAAGTATAAAGCAAGTATCCTATCAGTATTTTTCTGAAACACGTAGAAAAGTATTTAATAAAGTAGCACTAATCAATAATGGAAAAATTGATTACAATCAAATTGGCTACTTAACTTTATGCTTGCCTAATGGGCTGCATTGGGCTATTACTGAAATCGTTTACGAAGACGATAGCAAAGTAACTTTTGAGGTAAAAGACCCATTGAATCAGTTTATACAAGAAGCAGATGAATGTGACTGTAATAAACCGAAAAATAGGTATCCCAATCCCAATATAAAATAAGAATACCTCTGTTGTTTTTACTGGTATTTCAAGAATAGCATCACTCAGCACATGTACTTTTTCATGTGCTGTTTTTTATTTCTATATTAGTGTTCCTTTTCTTTCTTAGTACATTTTGGGGTTGTTTCGAATGCAAAGGCAAAAAACATTTACGATGAAAAAAGGGTGGAAAAATACTTTGCCTTCATTCCTCTTCATTAAATATTTTTGTAGCACTATTAACTTTTTGTAACGACGGGTAGGTAATGGAAGAACAGGATATGTTTTCCGGGCAGGGCTCGGCAACGATAAACGAAATGTACCAGAACTGGTTTCTGGATTATGCTAGTTATGTAATCTTAGAAAGGGCAGTACCCGCTATCGAAGATGGGTTAAAACCTGTGCAGCGTAGGATATTGCATGCTATGAAGGAAATGGATGATGGCAGGTTTAATAAAGTTGCCAATGTCATTGGACAGTCTATGCAGTACCACCCTCATGGAGATGCCTCAATAGGGGACGCTATTGTGGGCCTGGGCCAAAAAGACCTGATGATAGAAACTCAGGGCAACTGGGGTGATGTACGCACTGGCGACAGTGCTGCTGCAGCCAGGTACATCGAGGCGCGTCTTTCAAAATTTGCTTTAGAAGTGGCATTTAATGCCAAAACTACCAACTGGCAATTGAGCTATGACGGTAGGAAAAATGAACCCGTTACATTACCTATGAAGTTTCCCTTGCTTTTGGCACAGGGTACTGATGGTATAGCTGTAGGACTTAGTACCAAGATCCTACCACATAACTTTTGCGAGATATTAGACAGTGCCATAAAACACCTAAAAGGTAAAAGTTTTGAGCTTTATCCGGATTTTATGACCGGTGGAATGGTTGACGTCAGTAACTATAACGATGGTGCCCGAGGAGGGAAAATAAGAGTTAGAGCCAGAATAGAAGAAGTTGATAAGAAAAGTATTGCAATCAGAGATGTACCTTATGGTATTACCACATCGCAGCTGGCGGATAGTATACTAAAAGCTAATGACTCGGGTAAAATAAAGATAAAAAGTGTAACAGATAATACAGCCAAGGATGTAGAATTAATAGTGCAATTAGCACCTGGTGTGTCAACTAATCAGACTATTGATGCCCTTTATGCTTTTACTGATTGTGAAATAAGTATATCGCCTAATGCTTGCATTATCATAGAAGATAAACCACATTTTGTGGGTGCTTCTGATCTACTTAAGCACTCGGTGAAGCATACCAAAAATTTGCTATTACGCGAGCTGGAAATACGCCTAAATGAACTCGATGAGGATTGGCATTACTCTTCACTGGAGCGGATATTTATAGAAAATAGAATTTACCGTGACATAGAAGAGCAGACAACATGGGAAGGAGTACTACAAGCAGTTGATGATGGCTTAACGCCATTCAAAAAGCTTTTAAGACGTGTTGTAACACAAGATGATATAATAAGGCTGACGGAAATTAAAATCAAACGCATAAGTAAGTACGATACGTTTAAGGCAGATGAGCACATTCGTGGCGTGGAATCTGCTATAGAAGATGTAAAAAATAACATAGATCATCTTAATGACTATGCTATCAAGTACTACGAAAATCTGCTGAAAAAATACGGTAAAGGCAGGGAGCGCAAAACAGAAATTCGTCCCTTCGAAACCATACAGGCTACCACTGTAGCTATAGCTAATACTAAGTTGTATGCTAACCGTAAAGAAGGATTTATAGGCACTGGCCTCAAGAAAGATGAGCTAGAATTTGAATGCTCTGATATAGATCATATCATAGCATTTAGACGAGATGGCGTAATGGTAGTGACAAAGGTAGCCGACAAAACCTTTGTGGGTAAAGACATCATTCATATTGCAGTTTTTCAGAAGAATGACGAACGTACTACTTACAATATGGTATACATGGATGGTAAAACCGGTGTTACTTACGCCAAGAGGTTTAATGTGACTGGTATAACCCGCGACAAAGAGTATGACCTAACAAAAGGTAATCCTAATAGCAAAGTGTTGCACCTGACAGCTAATCCCAACGGAGAGGCAGAGGTTGTGGCTATCAACTTATCGCCTGGTTGTAAGGCACGCACCAAAACTTTTGATTATTACTTTGAAGAGCAGGAAATAAAGGGTAGGGGAGCCATGGGTAATCAGGTGACGAAATACCCTGTTAGAAACGTGAAATTTAAAGAGAAGGGTAGATCTACCTTATCTGCTCCGCAAATATGGTATGATGATAGTGTAGGCAGGCTGAATAAGGATGGGCATGGTATGTTGCTAGGCAGATTTGATGAGAAAGATAGGATCATAGTGTTTTACAAAGATGGTACTTACGAGGTGACAGGCTTTGATATTACAAACAGATATGACTCTGATAATGTGGTGTTGATAGATAAGTTTCACCCAGAGAAGGTAGTGAGTGCCATTTATTTTGATGCGAAGAATAAGCACTTTAATGTGAAGCGGTTTGTGATAGAAAGTCAGACATTGAAGAGTAAATACAGCTTTATAAAAGATGGTGAGGGTAATTATATGGAGTTAGTAACCCTCCAACAAGAGCCAGTGGTGATAATACGTACTGGTAAAAAGAAAACAGAGCTTAAAGAGGAAATTGTTGCTCTCCATGAAAAGGTAGACATCACGGGTTGGAAAACCATAGGTACACATTTGGCTGGTGACGATGTGAAGGACATTTCTTTGTTGCCCGAGGTAGGAGAAGACCCAACACAAAGGGAGGCGCCAACATTGTTTTAACGATAAATGTTTGTTATGACTTGTTGATACTATTATGCGGTTTAGGTTAATAGTAATATATGTATAATCAGTTGTGATATTGTGCGTTAAAAATAACAATGGTAAAGGTCATGTTTTCTAAAATTCATTACCTTCACAAATAGTTTTTAGTTGTTTGTAAATTGGAATTTCAGTTAGAGTATCTGTATAAATGAAAAAGGTAGAATTAGAAATTGTTGCATTATCTCATAGTATTTCTCAAACTCACTCCTATGCTGTAGTGCTGGGTGAGATAGATGGTTTGAGGAGATTGCCCATAGTAATAGGCGGCTATGAAGCACAGGCTATTGCTGTAGCTCTAGAGCGCATGCAGCCTACTCGTCCTCTCACACATGACTTGTTTGCCAATTTTATGTCTGCCTTTAGCATAGAGCTCACTGAAGTTCTCATATATAGATTGGAGGAGGGGGTATTTTATGCCAAACTGGTGTGTAGAAACAATGATGAACAGGTAGAGATTGACTCTAGAACATCTGATGCACTAGCTATGGCGGTGAGAGCTAACTGTAAGATATTTACGTATGAAAGTATTTTAGATACGGCTGGTATGTTCCTGGAAAATGATGGCTCAGATAGTAGCTCTGCAGGTGCTCCTTCGCAGAATGTACCAGTTAGTAAATCTAAATCATCATCGAATGATGCTGATATGAAAAAAATGTCGCTGGATGAGTTAAATGCTTTGTTGCAAACGGTACTGGATCAGGAAGATTATGTACGCGCAATAAACATCCGTGATGAGATAAACAGAAGAAAAGAAAAGTAAATAGTTTGGGCTATTTACTTTTCTATAAAGTAGCATTTTCTGTTTAGTTTTCCTTGAAAATCGAATGGCGTAGTTAATGCGGTTATGTCTTTGACTGTAACTGCTGGTATACTATCTCTATCTATTACAAAGTTTTTGTAGTTGTTGCTGAAGTATATTTTGCCACCATCTTTGCAGCCTTTGAGTAGCTTTTTGAGCAGCATTACGTGGTCTCTTTGCACATCAAAGTTATCTTCCATTCTTTTACTGTTGGAGAATGTGGGTGGGTCGCAAACAATAACATCATACTTGCCGGCTGGCATATAATCGAGCCATTCTATTACATCTCCGTGAATGAATTCGTGTTTTTCATCATCATATAATTTATTGAATTGCATGTTTCTTTTAGCCCAATTGAGGTAGGTTTTAGAAAGGTCGACTGATGTAACACTTCTGGCTTTGCCATGTGCTGCATAAACGCTGAATGCACCTGTGTAGCAAAATACATTGAGTACATGCATTCCTTCTACTTCGTCTCTCACCATGCCTCTGGTAATGCGGTGGTCGAGAAAAAGACCGGTATCAAGGTAGTCTGTTAGGTTGATGATGAAACTTAAACCGCCTTCTGGAACTATGCGTTCTTCTTTTTGTTCGTCAAATTTTTCGTACTGTCCTTGTCTGCCTGCTTTTCTTTGACGTATTTTCATAAATATCATATCGGTATTTACTTCTAACACGGTTGCAATAGTTTGCCGGCAATTTTCTAGCCATTCTTTGTGTTCTTCGTCTTCCATACCATGTCTGCGCTTATACTCAGCGGCATGTACTACGCCATTGTACCAATCAATTGCAAATGGAAACTCTGGCAGGTCGTGGTCGTAAAAGCGAAAACAGGCTATTTCCTGTTTTCTGGCAATTTTACTAAAGTGCTTGTACACTTTGGTAAGCCTGTTTTGAAACATTATTTGTTTTTCGTTATTCAATGGTTTTGAGTTGTGTCTGTAAAAGTACTGAGGAGAATTGAAATGGTAGTTAATAATTCAGATTGATGGTTTTTATGTTTTTGGATTTTTCCTTTGGTTTTGTTGCGTCCTTGTTTTGTGGGTTATTAGCTATCCTATTAGATTTATTGTTAATTTCCGGTTTGTTTCCGGTGTTTTCATGTGTTTTTGCACTTAAGTCGTTGATTATCAATACTATTCACTTTTCCTGTATGTAGTCATTTTCCAGTTGGGATTTGTTTTTTAGAGCGAGGAAGAGAGCGAGAGCGGAGGGACAGCCGAAGGGGCTGTTTTTCCGGTTTGTTTCCGGTGTTTTCATGTATTTTCATGTGTTTTCATGTGTTTTTTGATGTAAGTCGTTGATTATCAATGCTATTCACTTTTCCGGTAAGCATGCATTTTCCGGTTGGGAGGTGTTTGTCTGAACCACTGATTTGTCTGATTCTTTTGATTCACATGAAGTGGGTTGATATGCTGGTTCACTGTGGTCATATTTGATTTATTGTTCATTTCTAGTTTTGCCGGTTTTTTGCCGGTTGTTTCATGGGTTTTTGGTTGTAACTCATTGATTATCAATACTATTCACTTTTCCGGTAGCCCTCGCGTAAAGCTATGGCTACTGAAAGGTATGTAGGCATTTGCCCGTCGTTTTTGTAGGGAGGTGGGGCACACACTGTGGAGTGCTGTGGCAAGGTTTGGTGTAGTGCTTTGGGAAATTATGTACTGACATAATGATAGTGGGGTTTATGGGTTAATGGATAAATAGATTACGCTCAACTGATGACGCAAAAAGTGAGCCAATTTGGGCCATTATAGGTAGTGGCAGTGATTAAGATATCCACAATTTGAGATGTGAATTTTGTGCAAGTGAACGCCACGCTTGTACTATGTGTTCTCTACTCAGGTGGAGGCATTTGGTGAGTAATTACGACGGCGGCGCAAACAATTAAACTGCTAGAATGTGAAGGCTTTCGGGAGAACGATTTTTTTGCAGTTTCAGGTGATCCTACGTAGCAAATGCAACTGCTGTTAAGATTATGTCATTAACAAACAGTTTAATAAATAAAAGGCAGTAATGCTTAAGTTTTGTCAATAAATTTAATATCATTGCCAATGTTACTAAAGCTATTTGTCAATAGTTTATACAATAACAAAAGTTATATATGATGCGTAATTTCTTGAAACTACGAAAATTGGTGATGTATGTTGCCGCTGCAGTGATGCTGATGGTAGTGAGCAGCAGGGCAATAGCCGCGGGAACCGTTCTTACCCCTGGCGACATAAGTATTATTACTTATAGCCACGGAGGTATGCTAACGACTAACATTATAGAGTTTGTTACCTGGGTGCCACTTAATATTGGTACCACCATAAAGTTTACCGATAATGGCTGGAATGGGGTGGCATATAGCAGCAATGCCAATGCCACTGGCGCTGCGAGGGTCACAGGCCGAATAACAGTATGGAATAATAATACTGGCAATACTATAGCGGCGGGCACCGTAATCCGTTTTACTCATGGAGGCACTACTACCATCGGAGCCCTTTCGAACTTTTCTCCTGCTTGTTTATGCGGGGCATCTAACGGTGGATATATGGCAACGGTGGACGGTGGTGCAAGGGTGTTTGCATACCAAGGCAGCGGTTCCAACCCGATAGCGGGTAGTAATACTACTGACTACTCAGGTAGCGGTAGTACACCAGTGGATTTCTTTGGTACGGTGCTTTATGGTATTGGACTTCAGGGAACTTCTACATCCGCTACTGGATGGCTTACTACCAGCGGAACAGCGGGAAGTGTGTTAAGCTATATACCATCTAACATCTCGGGGTCAACCACCAATATGTTTTTTACCAGCAATGTGCGGTCTGCTGTGTATAATGGTAGCCGCACGGGCGGTACTGTGGTCAGCTATAAATCGTTGATATCTGACCCTGCTAACTGGAGCACATCTACCACCAGCGGCGTAACCGCTAATAATACGGCTTTTTCAATACCAGCACCTCCTACAGCTACAGTTACCGCAACTACCAATGTATCCTGCAACAGCGGCACTAATGGATCTGCTACGGTAAGTGTTTCTGGTGGTACGTCTCCCTATTCGTATTCATGGGCACCATCGGGTGGTACCGCAGCTACTGCAACTGGCCTTGGGGCTGGCACTTATACGTGTACGGTTACAGACGCGGCGTCAATGACAAGAACAGTAACGGCTACTATTACCCAACCGGCTGCATTGACGGTGACCGGTACCAATACACTATGTGCTACCACTACACTTACTGCATCTATGAGCGGTGGTACATGGAGCAGCAGCAACACTGCTGTAGCCACTGTAGGCAGCACTGGCATAGTAAGTGGTGTAGCGGCAGGAACTGCAATAATCACTTATACTCATGCCTGTGGCAGCCCGACAAGGGGTGTGACTGTGAATTTGCCCAATTCGGGTACGATAAGCGGTGCTACAATTGTTTGCCAAAGTGCAACCGTTACGCTTAGCACCACTATTAGCGGCGGCTCTTGGAGCAGCAGCAATGCTGCGATCGCTACTGTGACATCAGCAGGTGTTGTATCGGGTGTGAGTGCCGGTACAACCAACATTAGCTACACCCTTTCGAATAGTTGTGGTTCGGCAGCAGCTACCCATGCTATCACCGTCAATCCTGCGCTCATTTCAGCTATGGGCACTTATTATGGCGGTACTACCTACGACCTCGTAATGTCTTCGGCAACCGATGCTTTGGGTAATGTATACCTGGTAGGTTATACGGCTAGCACAAGCGCCATTGCCACCAGCGGATCGCACCGGGCCACATTCGGTGGGGGAACCTTTGATGCCTTTATTGTTAAGTTTAATAGCAGTGGTGTACGGCAGTGGGCAAGTTACTATGGCGGCAGTGGGGATGACTATGGAATGGCCGTAGCGGTCGATGCGTCCGGCAATGTGTACCTGACCGGGGCCACAAGCAGTACGTCTGGCATAGGCACCAGCGGTGCCCATCAGGCAGGGCTTTCCGGCAGTCAGAATGCGTTTTTGGTAAAGTTCAACAGCAGCGGTGTGCGGCAATGGGGTACCTATTATGGCTCGACGGATGCGAATGGGTCTTCGCTGGCTACCGATGCATCGGGGAACATTTATGTGGCCGGGAATACGGCTAGCACCACGGGTATAGCCAGTGGTGGGCATCAGAATACAATTGGTGGAGGCCGGGATGCGTTTTTAGTAAAATTCAATAGCAGCGGTGTGCGCCAATGGGCCACCTATTACGGTGGTAGTGGGGATGAATATGGTAATTCTGTTGCTACCGATGCATCGGGCGATGTATATCTGGCGGGGTACAGTAGTGTATCAGGCCTTGCTACCAGCGGTGCGCATCAGAATACACTTAGCGGAGGAAAGGATGCGTTTTTAGTTAAGTTCAGTAGCAGCGGTTCGCGGCAGTGGGCTACCTATTATGGTGGCAGTGGGAATGAAGAAGGGCTATCACTAACCACAAATGCATCGGGCGACGTGTACCTTGCGGGAAGAACGTTAAGCACATCGGGCATATCCACCGCCGGAGCGCACCAAGTGTCAATAGGGGGAGCTTGGGATGCATTTTTAGTGAAGTTCAATAGCAGTGGTGTGCGCCAATGGGCTACTTACTATGGCGGCAGTAATTTTGAGGAAGAGCCTTTTTTGACATCCGATGCATCGGGGAACATTTATATGGTCGGAACAACGTCTAGCACATCGGGCATAGCCACCAGTGCTGGGTACCAGACCGCACATGGTGGCGGAAATGACGCCTATTTGGCTACCTTTAACAGTGACGGCGTGCGCCAATCGGCAACGTATTATGGTGGTAGCGGCAACGATGTAGGAAAAAGCGTATCGATTAGTGCCGCGGGGGCTACATATATAGCAGGACAAACGGATGGTACTGCGGGCGTAGCCACCATTGGTGCGCATCAGTTTACACTGGCAGGGGTTGTCGACGGCTTTTTAGTAAATTTTACAAACCCAGCAGTGATTTCCGGCGCCAATACGGTTTGTACGGGCAACTCTATTACCTTGAGTGCTACTGGCATTGGCGGCACGTGGAGTAGCAGCAGTGCTAGTGCCACCGTATCGTCAGGTGGCATTGTCTCTGGTGTCAGCGCGGGTACAACCACCATCACGTATACTATGTCAAATAGTTGCGGGTTTGCATCAGATATTCATTTTGTAACTATAAATGCGGCTCCAGCATCACCTTCCATATCTGGGGCGACAAATGTTTGCGTAGGTTCCAACATCACCCTAAGTACTACTGGCAGTGGCGGTAGCTGGAGCAGCAGCAGCGCCAGTGCTACGGTATCATCGGGTGGAGTGGTGTCGGGTGTAAGTGCGGGTACTGCCAACATTAGTTATTCCGTTACTACCAGTTGTGGTTCGGCATCGGCGACTTATCCCGTATCTATTTCAGCGCAACCCACCATAGGTGTAGGGGGCAATACCATTATTTATGCAGGTTCTTCTACGTCGCTTACAGCCAATGGCGGGGTAAGCTATACGTGGTCTCCCGGCACAGGGTTGTCGGCAACTACCGGTGCAACGGTATCGGCAAATCCATCTACTACAACTGTCTACACGGTAACCGGTATCAACAGTGCTGGCTGCAGCAATGTTACCATAGTTACGGTGAATGTTGTGCCGGTACCCACCCTAGCAGGCAGCACAGCCTGCCCCGGCAGTGTGCTGACGCTTACAAGCACTCGCCAGCCCATAAATATAGTATGGCAGCAGGCGGGTGTTGGCATTAGTACGGTAACACCTACCTATGCAGCAAGCGCAACCACTGTGGGCGGCACCGGCACAACCGGCACCGGCGCTAACCAGTTTGCTGGTCCGCTTGGTGTGCATGTGGATGCGGGCGGCACTATGTATGTGGCTGATCAATTTAATCACCGGATCCAGAAATGGGCGCCCGGTGCTACCAGCGGCACTACTGTAGCCGGCACTGGTACATCTGGCTCCGGCGCTAACCAGCTAAATCAACCGGCTGGAGTGTATGTGGATGCGGGAGGCACTATCTATGTGGCGGATTGGTTTAATC
>JAIXSZ010000019.1 GCA_027484425.1 Sphingobacteriales bacterium | reverse complement strand
AGCAGTTATATCTTAGAATAATAGTTAAAACACTCAACTACATGGATTGGTAGTTCAGTTGGTTAGAATGCCGCCCTGTCACGGCGGAGGTCGCGGGTTCGAGTCCCGTCCAGTCCGCAAATACGTTTCGAAAGCCGCGCTCAGCGCGGCTTTTGTCGTTTTAAGAATCGCTCCGTAGAGTTGCCGTAGAGAAACAGACTATTTATAAACTATATATTGCGCATACACCACAAGGTTTCCGGATCTCTGCGGAAGACAACAAGCTTGTCTGTTCACCAAATTCCAGGTATACAGTCCTGAAATTTTCACCGTTAATTTATAATTTCATGGTTTAAACTTGATAGAATGATATCCAAACAAAGTGCCAAAAACACCGTATTGAGAGCTATGGTTAATGCGTATATCCTACAGGAACTTAATGATACTCGCATGAGACAAGAATCTTCGAAAGACGATTCAACCATCCTTTATTTAATTCAAATACTCAAGGACAAAAGCATTGAAGAACTGTCCTTTATGGCTAAGATTTTGGGCAAAAGAAGAATTAAAAGATGCATTACTTCCTCCAACCCCACACGTGACAAGGAACTTCAGGATAATTTAACTAGCGTGTATAATAAAATGAATAAAAAGTAGTGATTAATAATGTTTCACTATTGATTAACTGAAGCTTAGCCCCGCCCAATAAAATCTATACGCAGTCTTCGTAAGGGATGGATTTAACTAGAGTAGGCGTGCTTATATCGCAGGCTTTCCAAAATCATATATTGTACGGGCAACAAAGGCTTCGTATCTTTGTATTCACGAAAATTTAATAATTATAGAAAGATAAGATACCGATTGACATAAAATAGTAGCGTAGCTACTTTCCCGCATCGAAAAAACCGCGAATTTTTATTGTGCAAAGGGAATAGTAGGACTCCGCGCCCCAAAGGGCGTGGTCTTCCTGCATTCTAGTTGCACAGGGCTTCGCGGTCCCGTTCGGTGCTAGATGTAGGCTAGAGACCCGCCCCTCTTTATTTTTAGCAATTAACCCGCCATCGGAACCTCTGGCAACAACCATTCAAATGTTGCTTTATATTAAAACAGAGGCATTAATACCTACCGCCAATTCTCCTCCATTCCTATTCAGGAAATTTCAACTATACCATTTTATTATTCGATCACTAACAAAAAAATCTACATGAAGAAAATATATCTTCTGATCACTGCCGCTGTTATAACAGCCAGCTGTTCAGACAATAAAGAAACAAAGTCAACTCCCTCAGATACACTCCCTCCTCCACCGGCTTTACCCCCATCGATAAAGGAACATGTAAAAGTACCTGATGAAGTTACCCTGTCAAAGAAAGACACAGGCAAAACAGAAAAGATCATATTCCTTGTTAAGAATATCACCGAACCTGCTATTGATCGGAGCGGTTATTCCGTTACTAAGCCGGAAGACAATGAAAAGTACATATCTGTACAGGTCTGGATAAAAAACGTGTCAAACGAAGAAATCAAGGTGTTTGAGAATGAATTTAAACTATCAGACCAAACTGATGCAGAGTTTGCTGAGGAAGACGGGTTTACTGAACATCGTAAAAAGCCAATTCTGTTTGATGAATACCCGACGGGTGTAACACTCAAACCAAACCAGTCAAAGTCTGGATGGATAACCTTTACCACCGACAAGGAATCCACAGCAAAAAAGATACTTTACTCAAACGTAACCATAAACTTATAATTGCATGAAAAAGATTTTATTCTTGATAGCCATGGCTATCTATGGCAACGCCTCTGGGCAACAACACATAGTTACATACCACGACCCATTCAACAGACATAAATGGGAAGTATACGACCTTGATTCAAAAGGCGAAAAGAACGGCAAGTATATGTCATATTACGAGGATGGTAGAATAGAGACAGAAAGTTATTATTTACATGGAAAACTCAATGGTAAGGAAACCACTTATTATACTGATGGTTACAGGTATGGAATTGCTCATGTTTATAACTTTAAAAATGATGAAAAGGATGGCCTTCAACAGGATTATATTATATCGGAACAAGGGGAACTGAATGGAATTGGATTCCATAAACTTCCTGTAAGGGAGCAATTCTATGGAAAGACCAACGCGGACTCATGGATAAAGGAATACAGCGAAACAGGCAATGGCAAGCGATATTTGTCAAAACTGATAAAAAACGGAGTTGAGAAGGGATATTATGCTGATGGGCACCAATGGTATCAGAAAACAGATAACGGACATTGCTATCAGGAAGCAACTGCCTTCGGCAACAAACTTGAATTTGAAACCGTTGATGGTAAAAAGAACGGTCTATACCGGGAATGGTATCCGAATGGCGTACTTGGCGACTCTTGCTATTATAAAGACGATGTTGTTGATGGAATTGAAGTCCAGATTAAACCCAACGGCGATACTCTTCTATCATTCTATATTGAGGGTACTTTATTCGATCCAGTTGATAGTTCGAAAACAGTAAGAGACTCTTTGGGGCATTTTAGCATGTATGATGAGCGGGGCAACCTGATGATACAGGGAACTCTTTTGAAGGGAAAGTTAGAAGGTCATTATAAAGTTTATGAAAGTAACGGCCGTATTTTTAGACATTATATCTATAAGGACGGAGAGATTATTGAGCGTAAAATTCATCTATCTATTAATGACTAAATCAATTAATGATGATGACCAATTCGGATGTCTGCATAACGTTCTCAATATATTTTCTTGGCTTTCGGAAGCCATTTCCTTGGCCTCGAAGTATCCAGAAGGCACTTCGCGCCGCAACCTGGCTTCTCAATGAAAAAAAGGCATCTTCCCGGCCATTTGGGAAAGCCTTGAAACTATGCCTGAGGGGTATATACTTGTTCGGTTAAACTCCGTGTATTTTTTTTGTACCGTGAGAGAACACACTAAAATATATCATATTGCCAGCCCCAATATATTTGTACCAGCATAAGTACATAGCCAATTACGAAAGTCCGAAAACCGTTTTGAGATCCACCTCAAAACGGTTTTTGATTTTATTGTGTTTGTCACCTCCCCAAGTGGCTGAAATCTGCAATGAAGTCAAAACAATATTATTTCTAAACAATCAATTCAAACAAACAATTTTATGAATAACAGATTCCTCGGTAACGCTGCTTGCCTTGCAAAATATGACCTCTTAATGAAAGTCGCCCAATCATTGAAACTCCCAGCGTGGTACATAAGCATGCTCACCGAATCAGAAGACAGAAATAAGGGAGATCGGAATGCAACGAATTACAGGCTCGGCAGCCAGAATGAAGCGCTGTTAAATCTAATGAAGGAAGCCTTTTATGGTGAAGAATCCTCTGTTAACGATGCTGTTGATCATGTCAGGCAACAGAAGATAGCCCTTAAAAGCACAGCAATAAGAAACAATCTGAAAGCTGAAAATTATCGCGTCGGCAGTATTACCTTTTTCAATCACAAAGAACGAGACGCTTACTTCCAAGGCCTTGTAGCCTTATTGGAAAAGGCAACCAGGCAGGTGCTATTTGTCGACCCTGATACTGGAATAATTCCATCTGGAAAGAAACTAAAGAGTGCCAAAGGGGATTCGTTGATTACCAGTTTAGAACTGAAATATATTATGGACAACATTGGTGAGGATAGTATTGTAATGGTTTCACAGCAACTTAACGACTACTCCTACGCTCACGAAGCCAGAGTTAGGGACTTACAGCCGGGCGTGAACCCCAATATTATTCTGCTCGTTGATGAGGTAACTCAGTCCGGGGTCTACTTCTTCACAAAGAGTCAGGAATGCCACAATGTACTATTAAGCAATTTATGGGAATATCTGACACAATACCGGTTTGTAAAGAGCACAGAACGAGTAATGCTAGTTTCCGGCAGTACCGAAGGTGTGACCACAAGAACATTGGGAGTCAAAGAGCCGAAGAACATTAGCAGCGCAAAGGAAATCTCATCTGTTGAGGAGGATTACCAAGTACCCGTGGAAGGTTAGAGTCAATCAACTTGGACAAGTGCCATCCGCAGTTCAAAATGAAAGATTGCTGTAGGTACTTGTCCTTACTCTGCCAATCGATTAATACCGTTGTCAAACACAAGCTATAGAATGAGAAAAGTTGAATTTTACTTCTTACTGGATCGAACTTTTATTAAAGGCACCGATATTCTTACCGCCAAAAGGAGGAGGAAGGCGGGCAAGAATATAGATAGCAGCTATAATCCCAATCCTACTTCGATTTATATTGGATGTAGTGTGAATTCGGTTTATGTGAAAGTAAATACTGGTTGGAAAATCAAGCCAGCTGAATGGGATTTCGTTCAGCAGGAGCCCTTTAAGAAATACCAAAATCATCTCGAGTTAAAGGCATTTCTACAGAAGGCGATGCTCAAAGTAGAAAGGGATTATCTTATACTCTTAACTAATGATGCCCCGATAAATGCTAAAATAATAAAGGGAATCATTGTCCGAGCGCTTTCTGGTGAAAAAGTCAAGGAAACAAAGAAGATTTCATACTGGCAGGCTTATGAAGAGTTTCTGACAGAGAAAGCCAAAGGAACTAAGAGCGCAACGATTGTAAAATACAACTCTACTAAGACTGCTTTGGTCGGATTTGAAAAAACAAATTACCACCTGACATTCGATAAGATGAGTATGCAGTTTTACACTGACTTCAAGATATACTCCATGGAAACGTTGAAGCATCTGAACAACACTATTTCGAAGAATCTCAGAAACATAAAAACCTTTCTCGCTTGGGCTGAGATTCATCCTAAGAAGTATAACACTAACACAGATTATAAACGATTTAAGGGAGAAAATGATGAACCTGAGCCGATTTACTTGAACGAAAGTGAGCTGAAGAGGTTCGAAAATTTTGACGCCAAAGGAAGCCTAAGCCAGCAGAAGTCTAGGGATATTTTTGTGTTTCAATGCTATACTGGTCAAAGAATTGGCGATGTATTAAATGTCCGGAAGCAAGACATTCGTTTGGTGGAAGATGGTCCGGCAAAGGAATGGGTTTTATATCAGCAAAAAGGGAACAAGAAATATCCCATCTACATCCCGATTTTGGATACAGCGGAGGAGATACTTAACCGGTATTGTAAAGACATCAAAGACGGGGATCTGATATTTACGGGTCAGAGCAATGTGATGCTGAATAAGAACATCAAGAAAATAGCAAAAGAGGTTAAAATTGATACCATCATCACCAAAGTAAACTACTGCGGACGTAACAGGATACAGGAAACCAAACCCAAATACAATTTCATCGGCTCGCATACAGCCCGGAAAACCTTTATCTCCTTAAGCCTGCAATGGGGTATGAGACCGGAGCAATTAAAATCAATTACAGGACATACCTCAGTTAAACAAATGAGTCCTTACATAGGCGCAGAAAAGAACAAGCTAATCAGTGATTTGAAAGACAAATGGAATAGGAATGGAATGGAACATACAAATGAAAGTGGAGAGGCTAAATCAACTCTACCACAGGATAATCAACAATAGATCTGAATTGGGCGAGCAAGAGGAGTTCAAAGGACTCGTGCGTGATTTCAAGTGTGATGGATACAGGTTCAAGGTAGGGGTACCCAATACTGACTTTGGTCTATATGATCTTAACGCAGACGAAACAAAACTAGTTGTCCGGCTTGAGGTTATCCGGATTATAAAACTGGATGCCATTTCGGAAAAGCTATTCTGTTTTGCAACCTACATGAGGGATGCAGAGAAATACCTTACCAGAGCCGTATACGTCAGCCTTTGCAAAAGAGAAATAATTGACCAGCAGTACTTCCAACTGGGAAGCAAAAAGAGAATTGATTTCATGCAAAGTGGACATGCGATCGATATCTACCCACTTTTTAATCTACCAACATAATAATCAAAACGATAATCGATATGAAAAACGCAAACGACCAACTAAGAGAACACACCAGTACAAATAATTACTACAACTATTTGTGTGGACTTTTGATAACTGACGGCGCTAAGGCACTTGCTGACCAGTTTGAGTGTTACTGGTTTCTAGACATTATTGCCAGTTATCAACCTCAGTTGAAGGAGGAAGAATTCCAGGTGTGGATCCTTACGAAAAAGGAAGACGGCAGTGCGGTAATTTCCTGCACGGACGGGAATGACCGGATACTAGTGACTCAAAATATTCCTTGGACGGATTTTGAAGCAGGAGCTGCAACTGTTTGGGTGGAGAATGGGGTAGGGTTGCTTCCGTCTGAACACTAGCTGAAACGTTGTAATTATTCTTATTTCATCCAGTGACATAAGCTGTTCTTTGCACTATATTTACCATTCAGTTATAACCCAAACCCAGTGAAAACATGGCAATTAAGAAATCAGAACTATATAGCAGTCTATGGGCAAGCTGCGATGAGCTAAGGGGTGGCATGGATGCCAGCCAGTATAAGGACTATGTGCTGGTGATGCTGTTTATAAAGTATATCAGCGATAAGTATGCTGGTATGCCCTATGCCCCTATCACAGTACCCGAGGGTGCCAGTTTTGCTGATATGGTGGAGCTGAAAGGCACACCTACCATAGGCGACGATATCAATAAAAAGATTATCGGTAAGATAGCCGAGGCAAATAAGAGCCTTGGCACCATAGATGTAGATTTCAACAACAACGAAAAGCTGGGCAATGGTAAAGAGATGGTGACCCGCCTTACCAACCTGATAGCCATTTTCGAAAACCCAGCACTAGATTTCAGTAAGAATAAGGCAGAGGGTGATGATATACTGGGCGATGCTTATGAGTACTTGATGCGCCACTTTGCTACAGAGAGCGGTAAAAGCAAGGGGCAGTTTTACACCCCGGCAGAAGTGAGCCGCATTATGGCGAAGATACTGGGTATAAACAGCACGAACTCCCGGACCGATACCACCGTGTATGACCCAACGTGTGGCAGTGGTTCGTTGTTGCTGAAGGTGGCTACTGAGGCTGAGAAAAATGTATCCATCTATGGGCAGGAAAAAGACGTAAGCACTGCTGCACTGGCACGTATGAATATGGTACTGCACAACAGCCCTACAGCTATTATACGCTGCAATGGCAATAGTACATTGGCAGACCCGCTGTTTAAGGACGGCGACCTGATGAAGACCTTCGACTATGTGGTAGCCAATCCCCCATTTTCATATGCATCATGGACTACAGGTGTAGATGCAGCTAAAGACCCCCACGGGCGCTTTAAAGACTATGGTATACCACCAGAAAAAAATGGTGATTATGCCTTCCTACTGCACATAGTGCGCTCATTGAAGAGCAAGGGCAAGGGCGCAGTTATCCTGCCCCATGGTGTATTATTCAGAGGCGGTGCTGAGGGCGAGATACGCAAGAACCTCATACGTCGTGGCTATATTAAGGGCATTATAGGGCTGCCTGCTAACCTATTCTACGGCACTCCTATACCTGCTTGCCTGATATTGATAGACAAAGAAAACGCCGACAACCGTAAGGCGGTGTTTATGATAGATGCCAGCAAGGGCTATATGAAAGAAACCAAAAACAGGCTGCGGGAGCAGGATATACACAAGATAACCGATGCCTTCAACAAGCAGGAAGAGATAGAAAAGTACAGCCGCATAGTACCCATTATTGAGATAGAACAGAAGGAGTATAACCTGAACATACCCCGCTATATAGATAGCCAAGAGCAGGAGGATATACAGGACATAGCAGCCCACCTGATGGGCGGCATACCAGATGCTGACATAGAAGCATTGCACCACTACTGGGATGTGTACCCCGGGCTTAAAGATGTGTTGTTTGAACCAGCACGGAAGGGGTACAGCAAACTTCGCATACCGAAGGAAGATATCAAAGCTACCATATTTGCCCACCCCGAGTTTAAGGCATACAGCGATAAGGTAACTAAAGTATATGATAAGTGGCAGCAGAAGAACTTGCCACTATGTAAGGCGATAAATGGCAGCACAAAACCAAAGCAGTATATAGCCCAACTGAGCGAAGACCTGCTACAGGCATTTGGTAGCCTGCGCCTGATAGATGCGTATGATGTGTACCAGCACCTGATGACCTACTGGAATGAGACCATGCAGGATGATGTTTATGTGGTAGTAACTGACGGCTGGAAAGTGGGTGGCGAGGTGTACCGCATACAGAAACACACCAAGGATAGGGAGGGCAAGACCAAAAGTAAGGATGTGGACGGCATGGATGGTATAGAAAGCAAGCTGCTAAAACCTGCCCACCTGATAGATAGGTACTTTGCCACCGAGAAAACTACCATAGAAGTGCTGGAATCTGAGCGCGACAGTGCCAAAGCGCAGATGGAAGAAATGGAGGAAGAACATGGTAGTGAGGATGGGCTGATGGCAGGTGCCAAAAATGATAAAGATAAACTAACACCCCTATCTGTAAAGGCATGCCTGAAAAATGTGACTGAGACAGAGGCTATAAAGGTGATGAAGACTTATCTACAGCATGCCGATACTGAAGCTGCCGCCAACAGGCAGATAAAAGAGCATGAGAAGGCACTGGAACTACTGGTGTGGGAAAAATACAGCCTGCTTACAGAAGATGAAATAAAAACGCTGGTGGTAAACGATAAGTGGATGCATACCATAGCCGATGCAGTGCAGGCAGAGATGCAGCGCATAAGCCAACGCCTGACACAGCGTATAAAGGAACTGGCAGAGCGGTACGACACACCTATTCCAGCAATGCTAGTGGAAGTAGAAGAACTGGAAAGTAAAGTAAATGCTCACCTGCAAAAAATGGGTTACTCATGGAACTGATGGTAGAGCAGAAATATAAGCAGACGGAAATTGGCAATGTGCCTAAGGGATGGTCGGTTATAAGTCTGGGGGAAATATGCGTCCCATCGAAAACCAGAATTGACCCACGGACTGCAGGTAGGAGTTTTAGGTGTATTGAACTGGAGCATTTGTCACAGGGTTCTGGGCAGTTGCTTGGATATGCGGACTCAAGTGAACTATTAAGCCAAAAGACAGCATTCGCAAAAAATGATGTTTTATTCGGGAAGCTACGTCCTTATCTGCGGAAGTTTTTATATGCCCCATTCGACGGTGTCTGTACAACCGAAATATGGGCATTACAAGTAAGTACTAATGCTGTTGATAAATTTGCTTTTTACCTAGTGCAGAGTGACAGAGTAGTCGAGGCAGCGAATCAATCAACAGGCACCAAAATGCCGAGGGCGGAGTGGAAGACAGTTTCGCAAACCCTTGTTGCACTACCCACCAAAGAGGAGCAGACCGCAATAGCCACAGCCCTCAGTGATACCGATGCACTCATTGCCGGGCTGGAAAAACTGATAGCCAAGAAGCGAAACATAAAGCAGGGTGCTATGCAGGAGTTGCTAAGACCGAAGGAGGGGTGGGTTGAGAAATCGTTTGTGGACATTATAATGAAAAGAGATGGGATAAAAATCGGCCCGTTTGGTAGTCAGCTAAAAAAAGAGCTGTTGGTTGATGGTGGCTATAAGGTTTATGGGCAGGAGAACGTGTATGATAGGGATATGAATTTAGGCAACCGTTTTATTACCAAAGACCATTTTCAGAAACTGAAGTCCTGTGAATTAATTCCCGGGGATTTTATTATTTCAATGATGGGTACTATTGGCAAGTGTATGATTGTTCCTGATAATATTGAGAGGGGAATTATGGACAGTCATCTCATTCGCCTTAGATTAGACAAGAGTATAGTGGCTGCTGCATTTTTATACCACTTTTTTTCGTCAGCTACATTAAAGAGGCAGGTTTCAAATTTATCTGTTGGCGGAATCATGGACGGGTTAAGCTCAAAAGTAATAAAACTATTAACTGTGCCGTTGCCCAAAACCATAAAAGAACAGCAAACGATAATCCATGTTCTTTCCGACATGGATGCAGAAATAGAAGCGCTGGAGCGTAAGTGGGCAAAGTATAAAGAGATAAAGCAGGGGATGATGCAAGTACTGCTAACGGGTAAGGTGAGACTGGTATAAGTGATTAACAAACATAATGAACACCTAAACAAATAAACACTAAAATTATGAATGAAATAGTATCGGTCATAGAATTTAATATGCGGCCAATAGAAGCGTTAAAAGGGTATCATTTTTTTGTAGATTCTTATCAGCGCGGTTACAAATGGACAGCGCAGCAGGTAATAGAGCTGTTGGAGGATATTGATGAGTTCGCTCCTGAAGCAGGAGGTATTTATCCGTTACAACCAGTGATCACCAAGCTCATACCCGGCAGTAGCACACATAAATATGAACTGATCGATGGTCAGCAGCGCATTACCACTATCTATCTTATACTGCAGTCTACGAACCATTTGAAAAACTATTATGAAATTGACTACGCTACTAGGAATAGTAGCAGAGATTTTTTAAATCAGATTCATACCATACAGACATTAATACTGCCAAATGCTGATTTTTCAAATCCGAATGCACTCCAAACTTCCATTGGAAAATACTGGCAAGAGTATATCGATAAAGGCAGCCATCATTTTGACAACCCTGATAATTACCATTTTTATATAGCATGGCAAATTATTAACCAGTGGTTTGCTACTCACGATAAAACTGTTTTCTGCGAGAAACTGCTGAAATATGCGCAGGTCATATGGTATCAGGTAGCAGAAACGGCAGTGTCACAGGAAGTGTTTAGGAATATCAATAGTGGCAAAGTCACACTGAATAGCTCAGAGTTGATAAAGGCATTGTTTTTGCTATCATGTAAAGATGACGCCAATAAAGAAATAAGCAATCTCCGGCAATCAGAAATAGCTGGCGAATGGGATTTAATTGAAAGGGCTCTTCACAATGATGAGTTATGGTTTTTTTTATATAAAAATAAAAAACAAAAAAGAGGTATAGCTAAATACACGACAAGAATTGACTTGCTCTTTGATCTGCTTACCCACAAAACAGATAGAGACGATGCATTCTTTTCTTATAGGCAGTATGATAAAATGTGGAGAGATGGAAAGTTGGAATGGCAACCTGTAAAAGAGTTGTTTCAGAAATTTCACGAGTGGTTTGAAGATCGAGAATTGTATCACTATATTGGCTTTATCGTCTTTACAGAGCTTGCAAGCATCGCTGATATAATTACATGGAGTGAAGGAGTAAAGAAAGATGTATTTCGAAAGAAACTGGTTGACAAAATAAGTTTGGAGCTAAAACAAAAACACAGCAATGGTAATGAGATATATGACCTGGACGTATTGATGTATGAACAGTCTGCCAAAGTACACATTGTGCTGCTATTATTTAATGTAGAGACATATCTGCGAAGCGACCCCAATTATCGCTTTCCATTTGATCGTCTGAATACTAAAGAGTGGAGTCTGGAACATATTCATCCTCAAAACCCTGCTGATTTTGAAACATGCAATGAGTTAATTGTGTGGGCTGAAGACTCGTTGTCATTGCTAACTGATAAGAAAATCCCGCAAAGCGATGGAGCAGTAACTAAGTTGCAAGAACTTGCAGGGATAACTGATGAAGGAGCGATAAACCCAACGATAAAAAAACTGGCGGCACAAGTGGCAGATGATGTTGCTGAACTACTCGACACACATTCGCTTGCTAATCTTGCGTTACTTGACCAACCAACAAATAGTAAACTTAGCAACAAGCCATTTCGGAGTAAGCGGGAGATACTTTTGGAGATGGATATTGAGGGTAGCAGCTTAAATAAATCTAATACATCACGATCTATTTTCATACCTGTATGCACTAAAAACGTGTTTCTCAAATATTACAGTAAAAATATCAACCAATTGCATTACTGGGGGCATGAGGATAGGAAGGCTTATTTGACTGCAATTAAAAATCATCTTAAACACTTTATCAATTAATCATGACAACAACTGCCACAACATTCTGGAAACTTATAGAAGATCATAGTATTGAGATACCCAAGATACAGCGCGACTATACTTATGGTCGTGATGACTTAAAAGTTAAGCAAATAAGAAAAGTATTTATTGAAAAATTAATTAAACATCTAAAAAGTAATACCCCGCTACATCTTGATTTTGTATACGGAAAATTGGCTGGGCTGACGAACGTTCAGCAAGCGATGGAAAACAGAAGGGCTATTGGCGGTTTGCTTAAATCAGTTTTTTCTTATGCTGAGACGCTAAATATCAAGCTCGAATATGCAATTTCTGATACACGGAATGCAGCTGGGGCTCCTATAACCACATTACTACCATTGGATGGGCAACAGAGACTTACAACGTTGTTTCTGCTACATTGGTATATATCCAGCCGTATAGGAAAGGCTCCTGCAATATTGGGTCGGTTCACATACAATACCCGTAAAAATGCTAAAGATTTTTGTAGCGAGCTAGTGAAAAAGGGTACAATAGAAAAAGAAACACAAGATATTGAGCAAAGCTTGGCGAATAACGAATGGTTCTTTGCTGGTTGGAAAAAGGATCCAACTGTTAAAAGCATGCTGATCGTGCTCAATGAAATTCATAATAATCTTGGTAATGAGCCGGAAGATGTTATGGCAGAAATGTGGCATAAACTTACTATACAGGATGTTATCACTTTCTCATTTCTCGATACGCAACAGTTACTAATGACAGATGAACTGTATGTAAAGATGAATGCGCGTGGCAAGCAGCTTACTGATTATGAAAATATGAAGGCATGGCTACAGGAAACGCATACCAAATTACTTGTAACTATGTGGGAGGAGAAACTAGATACAGTATGGACTGACCTATTTTGGTTTTACCGAGAGCCAGCAGAATTTGAGATCGATGATGCTTACTATAAGTTCTTTAAGGAAATGGCTCTTAATCAATATGCCGTTAATACTACTGTAGTTGGTGGCAACCTGACGGAAGAGCAAATAGAAGTGGTAAATATTCTAAGAGGTGAAGATTTCATACCACATAGTTACCTCGAAGATAAGAAGCTATTTGCCGAACCTGTTTTAATCGACGCTTTTTGCTTCTTATCTCTACTTGAAAACGAAGGATATAACAGGCTCACACGCCTACTAACCAGAAATCTTAATGGTGAACAATTACAAGATATAGTAAAAATACTTTTTGGTAGCAAGGCAATACCTAAATTGTGGGACAGGGTTTTCATTTTTGCAATTACAAGATTTGTAATAAATACTGGGATAGCTGTAACTGACTATGATAGCAACTGTGATATTCAGTTTAAAAGATGGGTACGTGTTGCTTCTAACCTTATTTATAATAAAACAATTGACAGCCCGACCCTTCTGTTACAGGCGTTAAATGCTATCCACAAGATGACGCCTTACAGTAATGATATTTATCTCCAAATTGTTGACGATTCAAATAGGATACCATTTTTTGATAAATCTCAAGTGGATGAAGAACGAAAAAAATGCAAACTAATAATTAGTGACCCTAACTGGGAAAGCTTGCTTGAGAAATACGAACAACACTCCTATTTTTATGCACAAGTAAGCTTTCTACTGGAGCTTGCTACAATCAATAGTGTGACAGATATTCATCAGTTCGCTTATTACGCTGAACGAGCAGCTGTAATTTTCTCTGATGACATATTGCTGAGGGATGACTTTTTGATGCAGCGTGCACTGTTGGCACACCATGAGTACTTAATAGAAGTGAACAACAATACACATAGTCTAATTTTATCAGATCATGGCACCTTGCGTCTCAGAGAAGAAAACTGGAGGCAGTATTTTAGGCAGGTAAGGCATATGCCCAATTTCAAAGATTTTCTAAACAAAATTGATCCGCAAAGTACTGTACACAGCTTACAACAAATAATAGCTAACAGTGACGCCGAGGGGTGGCGTAAGCTAATCATTGACCACCCCAAAGTTATTTCTTATTGCAAGGATCGGCGGCTGCAATGGCCAAACAAAATTGATAGACCAAATTGGGTTATGGTGCTTGGTAGTACAAAGAGGTCTGGTTACCATGTAGAACTATATTCTTATTGCTTTTTGATGGATTTCGCAAATCGGTTTTTTAAGAATTTTGCACCTCTTAAATTGAAATATGAATATGTAAAAGGAGGCAATATGCCGCCCTATGCTTATGTAGGTAGCTGGCAAATTGAAGATATAGAACTTTACATTGGTATATATTTTTATGGAGAATCATACCAACTTTGCGTTTTTGATAACGATGACCAACCGTTGGATACATTAACAGTTGGTATGCTTACAAGTAGGGGCTATACATTGAAACAGTCCTATTATATTCTCGATATAGCAGATGCCGAAAATACCTATTTAGAATTAGAGGAGTTATGCACGTTCTTTAATAACCGGCTGAGCAGTTTATTAGTTGAGCAAACTGATGTAACAGAAATCAATACTTAAAACGCATCACATGTCCACCGTAGGTCAAATAGAACGCCATACCCAGAACCGAATAGTAACGCTATTTCGGGAGCAGTTGCAATATGAGTACCTAGGCAACTGGGAAGACCGTTTGGACAATAGCAACATAGAGGTATCCCTGCTGCGCAGGTATCTGGTCGGCAAGGGCTACAGCAATGTGCTTATCAACAAGGCACTGGACAGGCTGAAAGTAGCTGCCAACAACTATGAGCGGGAGCTATATGATAACAATAAAGAAGTGTACCACCTGTTGCGCTACGGTGTAAAAGTGAAGCCAGAGGCTGGTGAGCGTACAGAAACAGTGCACCTAATAGACTGGAAGCACCCCGAAAAAAACCACTTTGCTATAGCTGAAGAGGTAACCATACAGGGCAATAGAGAGAAACGCCCAGATATAGTATTGTATATAAATGGCATAGCTATAGGTGTGCTGGAACTGAAGCGGAGCACAGTATCTATAGGTGATGGCATACGGCAGAATATCACTAACCAGCAACGGGAGTTTATACAATCATTTTTTTCTACAGTACAGCTTGTAATGGCTGGTAACGATACTGAAGGTTTGCGATATGGCACGATTGGCACGGGTGAGAAATATTACCTTGGCTGGAAAGAAGATGAGCAAGATGCAAGTATGCTACAGGTAGATAAGTACCTGCTGAAACTGTGCGATAAGAAACGCCTGCTGGAAATCATGTATGATTTTGTGTTGTTCGATGGTGGCAAAAAGAAGCTACCCCGCTACCATCAGTATTTTGGCATTAAGGCGGCACAAGAGAGTGTAAGGCGGCGTGAGGGAGGTATTATATGGCATACCCAGGGGTCTGGTAAAAGTATTACGATGGTAATACTCGCAAAGTGGATACTAGAAAACAACCCAAATGCTCGTGTAGTGCTGATTACAGACCGTGAAGAGCTGGATAAGCAGATAAAGCGTGTATTTGAAGATGTAGGTGAGGAGATAGAACGCAGCAGGAGCGGCAGAGACCTAATGAAACAGTTGTCCACCGCAAAGCCACGTTTGTTGTGCTCGCTGGTACATAAGTTTGGCGTAAGAGATGAAGATGATTTTGAAGCCTACCTGAAAGAACTGGAAAACAGCCCCACAAAAACTGTGGGCGAACTATTTGTGTTTGTAGATGAGTGCCACCGCACACAGAGCGGCAGGCTACACAAGGTAATGAAAGCCATGCTGCAAAATGCAGTATTCATAGGGTTTACAGGCACACCACTACTAAAGAAAGACAAGCAGACGAGTCTTGAAATATTCGGCAGCTATATACACACTTACAAGTTCAACGAGGCAGTGGAAGATAAAGTGGTGCTTGACCTCGTGTATGAGGCGCGAGACATAGACCAGAAACTATCCAGTCCTGAGCGGGTGGATGCTTACTTTGAAACCAAGACCCGAGGGTTGAATGATTTTCAGAGGTCTGAGCTGAAACGTAAGTGGGGTACTATGCAAAAGGTACTCAGCTCTAAGAGCCGTATGGATAAGATTGTTACTGATGTAATCTATGATTTTAGTGTAAAACAACGCCTAAACGCAGATGCCGGAAACGCCATCCTAGTGGCTGGCAGCATGTATGAAGCCTGTAGGTATTATGAGTTGTTTCAGTCAACAGAGCTAAGGAGCAAGTGCGCTATCATAACATCTTACAACCCATCACACCGCAATCTTGTAACAGAAGATACAGGCGAGAATACTGAGACCGAGAAGCAGTATATGGAGCGCGTGTATGAAACAGTGCTAACAGGCTACTTTACTACCACCGAAAAATACGAGGACTGGGCTAAGGAGCAGTTTATAAAGAACCCAGCCCGAATGAAGCTGCTGATAGTGGTGGCAAAGCTGCTCACAGGCTTTGATGCGCCACCGTGCAGCTATCTGTACATAGACAAGACCATGCAAGACCACGGGCTGTTTCAGGCTATATGCCGGGTAAATAGGCTGGATACTGACGATAAGGAGTTTGGCTACATCGTAGACTATAAGAACCTGTTTGACAGCGTGAAGGGCGCTATAGCAGTTTACACATCGGAGCTGGACTACGACAACTTCACTCAGGATGATGTGGACGTAATGATGCAGGACAGGCTGAAACTGGGCAAAGAAAGGCTGGATGCGGCACTGGAAGCGTTAGCCCTGCTATGTGAGCCTGTGCAACCACCCAAATCATCACTCGATTATCAGCATTATTTCTGTGGCAACCCTGAAATAGAGGAAGAACTGAAAGGAACAGAGTTTCGAAGAACTGCTCTCTACAAGGCTATTGTATCGCTGATACGTGCCTATGCCAATATCAACGGCGAAATGGAGGAGGCTGGTTACAGCGATGCTGAAATTGCGGAAGTTGAGCGGCAGGTTGATTTTTACCTAAAGCTGCGCGAAGAGATACGCAAAGCCAGCGGTGAAACGCTCGACCTGAAGACCTACGAGGCAGACATGCGCTACCTGATAGATAAGTATATTCAGGCTGATGACCCAAAAACCATATCGCCGTTTGCCGATATACCACTGCTGGACTTGATTGTGAAATCGGGGATAGCGGATGCCATAGGTGCATTGCCCGGGGGTATAAGAAGTAGCAAAGTAGCGATAGCTGAGACCATAGAAAACAACGTGCGGCAGAAGATTATTAAAGACCACCTGCTTGACCCTGCATTTTATGAGGAGATGAGCAAGCTGCTGAAAACCATCATAGAGGAGCGCAAGGCACAGGCGATAGAATATGAGGAGTACCTGCGTAAGATTGCGGAACTTGTGAAAACTGTATCAGCCGGTAAGGCTGTAGATGTGCCTGTCCAGTTGAAAACAGCGGCACAAAGGGCTTTGTATAACAACCTTGGCAAGAATGAAGCTCTGGCTTTGCAACTGCATGAAACGATACTGCAAGTGAAGCCTGATGGATGGCGGGGAAACGAGCCGAGGGAGAACATGATAAAGGGAGCACTTTTTGCGATACTGAAGGATAAAGAAGAAGTAGAGCGGGTATTTGAGATAGTAAAACAACAGGCAGAGTATTGATGCAGCAGATAAACCTTGGTGATATTGTAGTAGATGTGGTGCAGAAGGACATAAAACACCTTCACCTGAGCGTGTACCCGCCAACTGGCAGGGTAAAGATTGCTGCACCTGAGCGTATGAATATTGATACCATCCGCATATACGCCATATCAAAGCTTGACTGGATACGTAAGCAACAGGCAAAACAGAGGGCACAGGAGCGGGAAGCCCCACGTGACTACCTGACCCGTGAGAGCCACTACTACCTTGGTAAGCGATATCTACTGAAAGTGATAGAGCGGGATGCTGCACCTGCCGTATTGCTGAAGCAGCGTACCATAGAGTTATACGTGCGCCCCGGTGCTGACAGGGCAAAGAAGCAGGAAGTGTTGGATAGCTGGTACAGGCAGCAGCTAAAGGATATGGTACCTGCATACATCAGTAAGTGGGAAAAGAAGATGGGAGTATCTGTAGTAGAGTTTGCCGTAAAGAAAATGCGCACCAAGTGGGGTACATGCAATGCCGGAGCAGCCCGAATATGGCTGAACCTGGAACTGGCTAAAAAGCCCTCGCAGTGCATAGAGTACATAGTAGTACACGAAATGACCCACCTGCTGGAACGCAGCCACAACGCACGTTTCGTGGCATACATGGATAAGTTCTTACCGCAATGGCGGCAGCATAAAGACGAGCTTAATAAACTACCTGTGAGCCATGTGGATTGGGGGTATTAAAATATATGGGACGTTCTATATGAGGGAATGCAATATTTGTATTAGCTTGCGAAAAAAACGGTAAGACCATGTCTTTTAATTTACCAGTTTACGTTTGTTTTGACGCCGACAGTGATATACACTATTACAGACTTATGCAGGCTTGGAAACAGAGTGATAATCATTCTTTTGATTTTAGAGACTCACACGACGTGAATAATATTAGGTCGTGGAGTAGTGAGGAAACTATTAAGTTGAGATTGCGAGAAAGATTAAAGGTGTCCAAAGTGTTCTTAGTACTTGTTGGCGAGAAAACGAAATTCCTATATAAGTATGTTAGATGGGAAATAGAGCAGGCTGTCAGTTTGAATGTTCCTATTATATGTGTTAACCTAAATGGAAGACGTGGTATAGATGATGACAGATGCCCGCCGATACTTAAAGGAAAGTTAGCCTTGCATATCAGCTTCAATACAAAAATCCTGCAAAAAGCTCTCCAAGACTGGAGTATACAACATTATACTAATCAACAAAATGGGAAAACTGGTGATTTTTCCTACAGTGATAACGTTTATACTCAACTGGGACTATGATAGCTCTGTTAAATATTAGGGCATTTATTTTATCGCTGATAAATAACTTGCTATTCAGCTTAGGTACATTATGGGCGATAGTAGAACCCGTATCATATTTTGCATCTGATAATGCCGGCGATAAGATAAAGTCACTTTGGTGGCTGTTTTTGCTTGGAGCATTAGTCATGACAATTTATAAATCATGGCCCAAAACGAAGTTCCTATTTCAGTTGTGTAACAGAGATGTTCAGGTTGAGGTCACTATTACAGACATATGGAAAACCTCTGGCTGTATTATTATTCCAGTCAACAATAGAATGACAGTCAATCAAGATGGAAACATCTTAGACTCAGGGAGTATCTTATGTCAGTTAATACAACGCTTTTATGACAACAAACCTGAAACCTTACAACACGAAATTGACAAGATACTTCAAGCTGAGTACTATGCTTCCAGAGTCATCAGACCTGGCGAATATAAAATGGGTACAATGGTTCAGGTTGGAGCAGGAGGGCGTAAGTTCTATTTAGTAGTGAACACAACCTTGAATAACTTCAATAGGTCGCACTCGACAAAAGAGAATCTGGATGAATGCTTAAATGAAATGTGGTACTATTTATCCGAGGGTGGGTTAAAGGCTGATTTTGTTATACCACTTCTCGGAACAGGAAAAGGGAGAATAGATATGTCAAGGTTTGAAGTGTACAAGGAAATACTACTTTCGTTCATTGCTTCTTGCAGCGGTAAAACCTACTGTGACAAACTTACTATTTGCATACACAAAAGCGATGTAAAGAATCATCGAATTGACATTAATAAGATTGTAACGTATACAGCAGCAAAAGTCGAATACGCTGAGTTTAAATTGCGAGACAACCAGAGGTCTGGAAATATAATTAATGCATAACGGAATCCTAAAGTAGGCAAGACCTAAAGATTACTCGAGCAGTTCTGTAACTAAGATTACAGAAGGAAATTTCCCACCCCCAAAAATTTAGAACACACTTCCAGACCCTTCCCCGGGGTGTAAGTATCCGTGTGTATGGTACCCCTATTTATAGCCCCGGCTCAATGTCGAGGGTTGGGGTGCTACGCCCCATCTCCGTAATTACATCTTCAAATTCATAAAACATCAAACACATGGTAACAGTTATCGGGTACAACATTCGTACACAGAAAGACAATGAACAAAAGACGTACATCTCCTTAGAGTTGGAAGGTGATGTGGAAATGGTACAATCCCAAAATTCGGGCAGATTCTATGCCACTGTCCGCAGGTGTGCCATCAGCAGCACATTCGACCAGCTCACAGCTGAGCGTATGATAGGCAAGCAGATGCCAGGCTCTATAGAGCGTGTACCCTGCGACCCATTTGATTTCACCATAGAGGCTACTGGCGAAGTGATGAAAATTGGCTACCGCTGGGGCTATGTGCCGGAGGGCGCAATGCGTATGCCAGCAATGCGGCAGCGCACTACTGTTCAGCAGAAAGAGCAGACGGTAGAAAATACGCAGGAACAACCTGCAGAGCAGTAGGGAGGAAAATAGACATAGGGGCAGTGCAATAGCTGCCCCTATCTATCCGCTAATTTCCTAAAGGAATCAACAAGCGAACCAATCCTTTTAAGCAAATTTTCAGCTGATTTTGGTGTAGTAATAGGAAAGCCGTGAGCATATTCGTTTCTGATATAAGCAAACGCGGTTCTAAGTTCCATACGATAGCACTTTAAGAAAGCAGTCTCGTATCCGATACGTTTAATTAAATTGTTATAATGAAGGTCAATTAATTGCCTACCGAACAATTTACTAACCTCAAAGTGCCGAATATCACTTTCTAAAAAAATGGATGCTTCCCTTACAGCGCTATCATAAAATCCGTGTTTAAATAGTGATACAACTTTATTGTCAAGAATGCTCTCGAAATTATACTCCTTGTGAGAGTCTATTAAGTAGTCATTTCCGAGAGTTGTTAATTCAAAATATCCGCCATTCAGAGAAACAAAAGTGCGGCAATCATCATCAGTGTCTATTATTGGCTTGTCAACTCGAACGATACCGGTATCGGTTTTAAGCTCGATGAAATCAGGAATGTTCTCTTGGTCATCAAATATCTGTTTGTAACGTTTAAACTTCCATTCTGACTCTGACATTGTATGTATAGGTCCGATAAATCCTTTATTGAATAAGACTTTTAAGTCTTCGTGCCAAAATGCCGCATGCATGTGCTTTGAATCGAAAACGTCTCCCTTAATGTCTTTAGGGTTTGCTATAAGGCACAATAATACTTGGTCAATATCGTCAATGCTATAAAACCGCTGCCCGATTGGAAAACAAGCAATCGTTTCCAACGCAAAGTTCCAACCGTGGCCAATAGGGTATACTGGCCAGTCGGCGTGTATGATTTCAAACGGCATGTTACTCTCGCTATACACCATTAATCCTGGATGCCGGATGAAGTCGGTCATATAAAACTTTGCCTAACAAATTTAAGGTGAACTGTGAAACTACAACAAGCATCACGCAAAAAAGCCAAGATAAAGCTTGGCATACAATCCCCCAGCGGAGGGGGTAAAAAAGGTTCAACCCTGTGTGGGGGCATGACCAATTACGTCGGGTAAAGGCTTCTGTATTATCGAAAATGTCGAAGGTAGTGAGGAAGGTAGAAAAGGTGTTGGTTGCAATACCTCCGTTGAAAATTAGTCAAACCGCCAATCGTCATTCCTGTAGCAACATGTGATTTTTGCCGAATAAATACAAAGAGCCGCTCCCCTTAAAAGTGGACTGAACTATAACAATCCAGACTTTTAAAAGATTCCGGCACTTATTATATGGATTTGTGCCATCGTCTTTACTATTACCTCCCATCCCCTAGGGCAGCAACTGGAAGTTGGATCACTTTCGTGTTTAAGGTACCTGTTTCCGGCTCAGGAAGCGCAGGTTTTGTCCAGTTCTGATATTTCCAGTTGATAAAGTGTAGGCAATATGCCCTTTGAAACCAACCGTTCTAGTAAATTAAAGTTCTAAACGTTCATTGAATACAGCATCCATCTGTATTAGGGGGCAACCGCTGTAAAGACCCTTCCCTGTATATATTGGATAGTAAATTGAATTGGTATTATTATATTAGCGCAAAATTAACTTGTATGGACGCTGATGAACGCAAGATTCGCAAATACCTCATTGAAGAGGTAATACGAAAAGGAAGAAAGAAAATTGCCTACGATAGCCTTAACAACGCATTAGGTTTGGATTTGGATTTCTCAAATATTTATAGCACGTCTGTTACGATTATTTCGGATTGGTTAGATAACGTTACGAATTATGAACTCGAAAACGGTCGTCCCCCACTTAGCGTTGAAGTTATTAATGAAAGTGAAAAGATGCCCGGTCCGGGCTTTTTTAAAACAATGGCTAGCTTCAACAAAGATGAGGATGGTTGGGAAAGGCTAATGAAAGACACAGGCTTTTTCAATGACCTACATCATAACAGTTTTGAAGAATGGAGAAAGGATGATTATTATAAGAGAAGTATTTAGCTAACCAAGCAATATCAAATGATCCGACAAAATCGTTGAACGTTTGCACTTAAGAGTTTTAATTTAGTCAAATATCGATTGTAGATGGGCTTCAGATTTAGATTGAGCTGCGTTTTCATCCAGTGGAATGAGGCGCGAAAGCTTTGTGACTAGCAAATCCGACCTTACCTGCGTATCGGTTGAGCTGATTTAATCCATAGTAACTTTAACCTTACCATTGACTCAGCTAAACTGGCGGTTGAGGACATCCGTATGCCAGCTTTGGTCAATTTTTATCAACTTTTTCCTGTCCACAGTTTCTATAGTCTTACTTGTTTGAAATTCTCAGCCTATAAAAATAACGAATATTATTAATGTGCGGGCTCTACCAAACTTATTGCTGGCAAAAAAATGTTGAGAGATGCGACTTTTTATGTTAAAGCAGCCAAGGAATTACAATTTCTACGCACCTTCGCCGCAAAACATCGGTCTCGGATATTAAGGTCGCGTCGGGAAAAGTGCTTCGCAATTTTATTCGCCCCCAATTTAGGCTCGAACCTATTTTAAAAACAGACGAATTCCTGATGCAGATTGTGAAGAAACCATTCTTCAACAAAGAAGTTACAAAAACAAAAACTACCTTAAATCCTTTAAAGATCTCATGACCCATTTGGTAGTCATTTTCTTAAGGACTTTTTCAAACTTTCTGACTGCAATTCTCTCTCCGTTTTCGTACTTAGCTATCAACTGATCATCTGCCAATCCCTCGTTTTTTTTGATTTTTTTCATAATGATTAGTTTTCGACGGTTCCGGGTAGGTATTTGTCAGGATCAATGTTTAAACGCGTTTTCCATTTTTTAATCATAATTTCCTTATAGCCGTTTTCATTAAGCGACTGAATTTTTTGAATCATTTTCCAAGCAGTTTTTTGAGTAATTGCCAGATCTCTTGCAATCTGGTGTGAGCTAATTTTCATGGATCCTCTATATAACACAAGGAAAATCACAATAAGCCATTTTCGGAGTGGTACATGTGTATGTTCAAATTCTGTTCCAATTAAAGAACTAAACCACTTTTTACATTTGTTGCACTGATATTGATTTCCTTTTTTGATTCTATTCCTGTTTGGCAATTCAATATTACAATAAGGGCATCTGCATCCCACCAATTGCTCAAGATATAATCTGCACTGATTTTCATCAGTTAGTTTTTGTAATAAATCGGTGAAGGAGTAAATTCTAATTCCATCTCGTTCTTTCATACAATTATTTTTAAGCACAAATCAATTAGTCAAATTGTTATCACAATAATTACGGTTAGCGCGAAGCACTAATTTATCCTTTTCTACCGTGATTGATTTTTTTCGGCCACGCGTCTCTTCAATAAGACCTGTGATACCTTGACGTGTATACGTGCTTTTCCAATTTCGGATGGTATCTCGATTCGATCTTGTTTCATGTACAAGGTCTTGCGTGGATGTGACACCCCTCAGGATTGCTAATAGCATTTTTATTCTAGGCTTTGAAGCTTGAGTAGACCAGCGTAACAAAGCTGCAAGAGTTTTCTTGTTTTCTTTAATATTTATCGTTTGAAGTGCTGCCATGTGAGTTATTCAATTTTGGTGCCGATTTATTTCTCGGTTTGCGAGTACTAAAATATATCATTTATCCAATTTATTCGCTAGCCGGTCAATTTATTGTGTTTGTAAAGTCAATATTCATATGGCTTTCAAGGCTTTTAAATATTTATTAGCTAAACCAATCAATTTAGTAGTTCCATAGCGCATGCAAATGCACAATTAATTTGCGCTCCAAGATAATAAAGTACGATTGTTCAATTTTTTTCAACTAACAAAATCAAAAACAAAAATGAAAAAGAAAAGTAAACCATCTGTAGCAAACAACACCCAACTGAAACGTTGTACCAACTGCTTGACCGACAGTTTTCGTAGGTCTGTTGATCATGAAACCTTGCAACAAATTCATCCATCTGTAGGTGAGTGCTTACAATGTGGTTACACTAAATCAAAGGAGGAATTCTTTGCCGAATACCCACATGCGTATAGTTTGACAACCATTCCTAGTGAGTTATGGGAAGTCACGCCTATACAAAGCCAAAGTTTCTATGGTGATCCCGTTGAAGTAAACCCAGTAAATATTAAAGACACTGTGTTTTATCCTATGCCCGGTAAGCGCAAGTGTGATCATCTTGATACATTGGTTAAAATAATCCGTTTTGTGAAGGGCGTTGAGTTAGTGGGTGCCGACATAAAAATATACAACAACCTTATCCTTCTTCAAGAGATGTTCTTATACACCTGTGAGAATGAAGAAAAAGAAGAAATGGTTGATATATGGAAAAAGCTTGTAGAAGTTCTACCAACAATATCATGTACCAAATATCAAGTTAATGATGTTGGAGAATTATCTATCCTGCATAATGGATTTGCGGTATTTCATGTTGAAGTTTCATATTGGGTTGGTAACAGTTGCGCGACGTCATTTCAGGAAATTTTAAGAATGCACAACGTTGTAGCAGTATTTAATCAGGCTACAATGCGGTAATACTTGCATATGTAGATCGTGCTAAATCTCATGACGAGTTCAAAAACAGGTGTAGGATATTTCGTCAATATCTTATGGATTATTTACAGATCATTGTGGCTCCATTGGGTACCACAACAGAAGTTTTTTATCCCTCTTATGGTCCCGGTGTTATCTCAAAATTATCTAGCTCCAAGATATTGACCTGGGGCAGCTTTCTGGAAAAATACATGCCGCAATATCGCTAAAATCTATTGATGGGATCAATGGAATTATTCCAAATACTTCGTACCCTTTTATCGTATTTCTCCAAACGAAAGTAAACACCACTTTATGAAAGAGCTAGTTTTTAAAATTGACCTTATTAGCCTTGAAGCCGATCTGCGAGTTATAATACAACAAGAGGTGTGTAAAGCTCTTGAAGGCTGGGTCGGAATTAATCTTAAAGCTGAGAATAACACCACTTTGCTCGATACTAAGGAGGTATGTGCATACTTAAAGATTAGCAGGGGTACACTCATCAAGTTATTGAAGGAAAAACGTTTAGTCGCCAGCAAACCGAGTAATAAGTGGCTATTTACACAAACATCTATCGAAGAATATCTGAAAAATCAATCTTATTAACGAACAGTAAAATTTAACCTTAAAACAAAAAAGTATGCAACCAAATAATTTTTATGCAGTATTTGTAGGTCGAAAAATAGGGATTTTCAGCACGCAACACGAGGCCGAAGAACAAACAGAATCGTATCCGGGCGGGTACTATGATGTCTACACCAGCCACCAAGAAGCTATCGAAACCTTGGAAAGGTTCTTGATGGGTGACCCGTTTAAAACCACCGGCAGTAATAATGGTCAGTATTCACAGAATAAAACCATGAACAAATGATCTGCGGACTGCGATGTGTGATATTGAATATTTTTTTCAACGTCTGGCAGCCGCTAACTGGCATTAGCTTTTCAGTTGCTACTGACGAGGCCACCGGGGAAATAAAGGGTCGACGACACAGAGATAATCCCAATAATATTACTTATACCCATACAGGCTATTTCAGGGGGTATGAACTCACAGTGTTAGAGACCCGCTACTTCACTTCTGAACAAGAAGGGAAAGTTGTTTATAACCTGATCATACAGGGCAGTCTCCACAAAGCGTTCTTTGGGAATAACTATCAACGGTTCACCTATGCAAACCTGCAAGCAGAGATTTATCATCTCTGCATTAGCCTGCATTTGAATCCAGCCAGCTGTATTATCCAGAACATTGAAATTGGAGTCAATCTTTTGTTGGCCTTACCTGTTTCATCCTTTATTTTCAGTTGCATTCTTATGTATGGTACTACACCGTTTGAGAACTACACACCTGATAGTAATGGATTGGTACTTGGTAGGTTCGCCACTCTGTCTCAATACAGAATCAAGATTTATGACAAGGGCAAACAGTACGGACTTACCGAACAAATACTCCGATATGAGATGCGATGTGTGAAGATGCAGTGCCTGGCTAAATATGGTATTAATACGTTGGCTGATCTAATGAACTACCAAAAGGTAAGAGCGCTAGCCAATATTCTGCTGATCACCTGGGATAAGGTTCTCCTTTGTGATGATACAATTCCTACCAAGCAACTCAATATATCGCAGAATCAACTTACACTGCTCCGTGATGGACGGAACAGGGATTTCTGGGTTCGGATGCACACAAAGAACAAGAAGCAATTTAATAAGCAACGGCAGAAGTTTCGTGAGTTAACGGCTGCGCACAGCAAGGTGGACACTCATGCACTTTTACATGAAATGATAAAATCTGAACTGAATGATATATTCAAATAGTATTCCGGTTAGGGGCATTTTTAGCACTTGCAAAATGCTTTTTGCTGCCGTAAGAATGGAGACATTTTTACCATGTGCTAACGCCTCTTCTGAAAGTGGCGACAGGTACATTCTTACTAATCTGGTAAAGTGTAAGGTTGTACCCCTACCTATGAGATGCCTATATGCCTATGATGCTCCAAGGCCTATCCAATCAGATAGCTATCAAGGCGTCACCCCCTGCATGCAATCAACCTGTCAGATCCATCAACCCAACAGACCCGTCCAGAGCCCCCAAACCCAGCTATCCACCAAACCCTCAGACAGCCAGATGCATCTCCAAGCCCCAGAAGCCCCCCAGGCGGCTTGGCCCATACCGAATCCGCAAGCTGCAAAGTACCAATCATCACTCTGTCATCCTATGATCACAACACTGATGAATCTCTACAGCACTACCTGAGTATCTGAAACGTAGCCGCAATGTCATACAGAAGTCTCAATGCAACAAGGCCAGGGATACCTCAGGCAACAAGACTGCCATCACAGTCTGGTGCCGCAGGACTCCTGGACGGAGCTGATGGCAAGGAGGCTCGAGAGGAACAGGGCAACAAGGCAAGTCCCAAAAAGTCGCCGATGTGTCAGATGCTACTAGGCATCTGATAACAACAAGAGAAACCGGCAAAGAGGGTAGGGGCTACTATATATATGCAATGGGGGGTAAACGGTAGCTAATAGGTAGGCAGTGTAAATGGAAGCAAGTAAAAACTAAAACAGAGAATCATGAAAGATAAATCACAGAAGGTCAGTACAAAAGGAAGTGTAGCAGAATCACAGCGAAGAGACTTAGACGGAGCGAGGGTAGGGCGGGGATACCGCACCGCTGCCACAGGGGCTTCGAGGCTCCAGTGCGTAAGAGCCTCAGGTGAAAACAATGCGACCAGACATTTCGATGGTACGAGACAAAACGTCTTCAAAAACTCAGACGATAGAGTAAGGGCAACTGCCATGACGATAGGATGCAATTCTAGGCCCCTGGGAGTAGTTGACGAAGACAGAACTCGCGCTGCCAGTATGAGAAGGCTCATCCTGCATCAAAGCCTCATACGGTATACCCTCCGAGAACGGCAGATGCTCTGCAAGCAAAATGAACAAACTCATCATAGCTAGCAGGGACATGCTCATCCTGGTGGCGAAAAGACTGATGAGGCGCGCAGGGAAGGGTGATGACCCACCCTAGTACAGAAGGCTTATATATAGTTGGTAAATCGATTATTAAACAAAATCAATAATATAAAATGGAAATGAAAAAGTACAGATATACATTAAGCACCGGGCCAAAGGGACTTTGCCCCTCGTGCGGGAGAATGACGATGTCGTTATACATAGACAACCAGACAGGTCAGATTGTAGATCCCAAAGTAGGGCTCTGTAAACATGAAACAGGTGGTAGATACCACTATCCGCCAAGACAATTCTTCATCGACAACAGTTTAAACGTTCGAAAATAAAAAAAACAATAAACATGGGAAATAGGATAGCAAATAAGTGGCTAGATAACATGCCAGGGGCTCAAAGGATCACTGAAAAAGAAGCCAAGTGGAGACCATCACGCAAGCACATTCCAGAATCACACTTTTGGGTGGTCATTTACAAAAAAGATAGTCCCAGCTTCTGGTTTTTGGGAAAAGGGATTTGGAACCAACAGAAGTCGTCGGATCGTCTTGAAACAAGAAAATTTATTGATTTTGATATTGCCCTTAAGTGCTATGCAAGTGCCAGCAGAAGGTATATGTCTGAAGATGAAGTCCAATTGTCCGTTCAATCAAAAAGGAGGGAGTATGAGAGGTTGTACCCCGATGCCATGTGGTAGAAGCAGACAAAATTCCCAGCTCTCCCAATTATATCTACAACTGAATATCTACAACTGATTACTACTAAACGCAATGAAACATGTCAACTTTACATACAACCTTGACCGGACTCTGGCAGACGGCGCTGATGAAAAGGCGTTCAGGAAAGCTAGAAAGATGGGCGTGAGCGTATTAGGATATCTCTACAAGAAGGAAACGGGGGTGTATATCTGTTGGAGTTTCGCTGGGAAGTATTTCAAGGTACATACGGGTATATCTATTCTGCCAGCTCAGTTTAACTGGAAACAACGGTTACCAGAAAGATCGCACCCCAACTACCTCGAACTTTCAACTTTGCTGACAACCATTTTATCAAAAGTGCAGCGAGAGTATCTGCGAATGAAAACAGATGGAATCGCCTTAACCGGCGATTCCATTCATCAAATGGTAAGGTGCGTTATTCATGGGGATCATACCTCACCAGAGAAAGCGCTATTCTGGAAGGTTTTTGGTGAGTTCATGGAAGAGAAGAAAATGTTGGTTGCGCCCGCAACAATAGTTAAATATGAGACACTTCGTAAGCACCTGCAGGCATTTGAGAAACTAAAGTATCCAATGTCCTTTGAGGCCGTCACGATGCAATGGCATAATGAGTTCCAGGTCTACTGCATCCAGCTAAACCTGAAGACGAATACGGTAGGTAAGCTGTTCGCGATGATAAAAGCATTCATGAATCATGCGTACGATCGAAAGTTCATGCGAAATCTGGAGTTCAAGAAATTTAAAGTTAAATCAGAAACAACAGAACCGGTTTTTCTAACAATGGAGGAGCTCCAAGCAATCGAAAAATTTGATCCAGGTACTAATGCCAGTATGGCCACATCGCTCCGAGCATTTTTGGTGTGTTGTTTTTCGGGACAAAGGATCAGTGACCTGCTATCAATGAAGAGAAAGGATATTAAAAGGACAAAGGATGGAGAGCTGTGGTGGGAAGTGCACCAGGTAAAAACACGAAAAGTGGTAAGGGTGTTCCTTATCGATAAGGCAAGAAAAATATTGGATGTGTATTTGAGTGCTGATAATTCGGATGGCTATGTGTTTCCAAGGATTTCGCCAGTTGTTATCAATCGTAACCTAAAGGTCATCGGTAAGGTTGCCGGACTCACCGCGGAAGTCACGAAAGTGAACTATTGTGGTAACAAAAAGCTCGAAGTGACTGGTCCAAAATATATGTTTCTGACTACCCATGTTGCGAGGAAAACATTCATTACAGCTCTAAGCATGAGCAACATGCCGGATCATGAAATTCAAATGCTTTCAGGTCACTCGTCCAGTAAGGAGCTCAGAGTGTATAAAGGGCGGGATTCTGCTAACATCCGTAATCAATTGATCGCGCTCTTTGAGCCAGGTTCAATTTTCAAAAGTGCATAAGCTGCACCTTAGGTTCGAGCCCGTTCAAGACTAGCACCGGAAGCGAAAAATGAATATAAATTCTAAGCAATATCTATGAGGCATTGGTATGGCAAATTCGCTGAAAATCAATACTGTATTGAGTTTCAAGAGATAGTTTCAGCCCATGTGAGGCTCGAACCACACCGCTAGAAGCCCGTCAGAAGCGTTTCTTTACTTTTGGCTGATTTTTTTCGTAGAGTGTGCGGTGGGTAAATAGGAGAATGTACATCCGAGTTATTCTTTAGATAATTACCTAACGGGTTTGAAAACAATATTTTGAATCAGGTCTTGTTGCATTGTTCTATTGCAGATATTCAATTCACTTGGGTGTTAAACAGACAGGTACTAAAAAAGAATGATCTCATTGTTACTAAAGGGATTGATTTCACAATAGTGAGAACTCTTCAACTTTATCAGCCGAAAACATCAATGCTGGAAAAATAGGATCAAGTTGAATAGTTGGGGGATGAAAAATAAAATTGTTGCTTTGCGGTCAAAAACGGATCAAGTTGAGCGACAACTACCAAGCATTGATTTCCCTATTACTTCCTGAGGGGATTTT